>NZ_JBANEW010000056.1:0-97550 GCF_049890855.1 Lacrimispora sp. 38-1
CAGCTCATTAAAATGCTGTGCCCAGCTTTTTTTTATGCATTAATTATCAATAATATCTTTTATTATCTCCGCTAAATTAATCGGATTTTCTATCATTGGCATATGACAGGCATTCTTGACAAAGCGAAAACTTATTTTATTATATATATCTTCTGGCAAACATAAATCTTCTATTCGGTTAAGATAGTTTTCATGCCCTCTATCACCATAAATACCATATATTTCTGCATTAATATTATTAATATAGTACGTAAAATCATCATCTCTTTGCAAATAGCTGGTTAGATAAACACCATAATATTGACTCTCACGCTTAATCATTGAGATTACTTGCTCTCCGTAAGTATTCATATTTACAGGTAGCATCAAATTTTTATAAAACTCATTCGTAGGTTTTAAAATTGTATCAATTAAAATACATTTATTACAATGACACTGTATGGATGACAGCAACTCCAATGTAATAATACCGCCCATACTATGACCTATTATAAAATCATAGGTATCCATTTGATATGTATGATTTACCCATTTAGAAATATCAGAAAAATTTTCTGCTCTCTCTGTTAAAGAGTGTGGGTACTCTACATATGTTATATCATATTTCTCCATTTGAATTTGGAATTGCTTCCATATTTCAACTGTACATTTAGCACCATATAACGCTAAACCTTTCATTAATTGTTACCTCCTGATTTAACAATGCCGTCTTTATATAGTACAACTTTTTTTGTAATTTTGTCTACATAATCACAAACATATTTTATTTTTGTCCAACAAGTAATGTAATACACATCTCCGCCGTTATAACCTCGATTCCGCTTGCGCTCCATCTCGGTTACGGGCTTTGCCCTATAAAAATAAGCGTCAAAAAGTCCGGTTGAGAGCAAGCTCTCCCCCCGGACTTTTTGACACTTATTTTTGCACGGCTCATTGCCAACGCATTAATTATTCAACGCCGCCTGTGCTGCCGCAAGTCTTGCGATCGGCACACGGAACGGTGAGCAGGATACATAATCAAGACCAATCTTATGGCAGAATTCTACGGAAGACGGATCTCCGCCGTGCTCGCCGCAGATACCTACATGCATATCAGGACGAACGCTCTTGCCTAACTTGATTGCAGTCTCCATCAGCTTGCCTACGCCGGTCTGATCCAGTTTTGCAAATGGATCATTCTCAAAGATCTTGGTATCATAGTAAGCGTTTAAGAACTTACCTGCATCATCACGGGAGAAGCCATAGGTCATCTGAGTTAAGTCATTGGTACCGAAGCAGAAGAATTCCGCATCTTTTGCGATATCATCTGCAGTCAGTGCTGCTCTCGGAATCTCAATCATGGTTCCTACCTGATAGGTTAAGCTGCTGCCTGCTGCTGCAATCTCTGCATCTGCAGTCTCAACAACAATCTTTTTCACAAATCTTAATTCTTTCTCATCACAGATCAGAGGAATCATGATCTCAGGGCATACATTCCAGTCCGGATGTGCTTTCTGAACGTTGATTGCAGCACGGATCACTGCCTTAGTCTGCATTCTTGCAATCTCCGGATAGGTAACAGCAAGACGGCATCCTCTGTGTCCCATCATCGGGTTGAATTCGTGAAGAGAATCAATGATTGTCTTGATTTGCTCCACAGTCTTGCCCTGTGTATCAGCAAGTTTTTTAATATCATCTTCCTCTGTAGGAACGAACTCATGAAGAGGCGGATCTAAGAAACGAATGGTAACAGGATTTCCTTCCAGAGCCTCATAAAGAGCTTCGAAATCTCCCTGCTGTACCGGAAGAATCTTCTCCAGTGCTGCTTCTCTCTCTTCCACTGTATCGGAACAGATCATCTCACGGAATGCATCAATTCTGTCGCCTTCAAAGAACATATGCTCGGTACGGCAAAGACCGATTCCCTCTGCACCAAGCTCTCTGGCTTTTCTTGCATCAGCAGGTGTATCTGCATTGGTTCTTACTTTCAGTTTTCTGTATTTATCTGCCCACGCCATAATTCTTCCGAACTCACCGGCTACGATTGCATCGACTGTCGGGATAATTCCGTCGTAAATCTTACCGGTTGATCCGTCCAGGGAGATCCAGTCTCCTTCGTGGTATTCCTTGCCTGCAAGAACAAACTTTTTCGCTGCCTCATTCATGGCAATTTCAGAACAGCCGGATACGCAGCAGGTTCCCATTCCTCTTGCAACTACAGCTGCATGAGAGGTCATTCCTCCTCTAACAGTCAGAATACCCTGAGCTGCCTTCATACCCTCAATATCTTCAGGAGAGGTTTCCAGACGGACTAAAACCACCTTTTCTCCTCTTTCCTTCCATGTCTTTGCATCATCTGCTGTGAAAACAATCTTACCGCATGCAGCACCAGGAGAAGCAGCAAGTGCCTTTCCAACCGGCTCTGTCTTCTTTAATACTTCTGCATCAAACTGAGGATGAAGCAGAGTATCCAAGTTTCTCGGATCAATCATCTTAACTGCTTTTTCTTCTGTGATCATAAACTCGTCTACTAAATCACAGGCAATCTTTAAAGCAGCTTTCGCTGTTCTCTTGCCATTACGGGTCTGAAGCATATAAAGCTTCTTGTCTTCAATGGTAAATTCCATATCCTGCATATCCTTATAGTGATCCTCCAGGATACTGCAGATTCCCACAAATTTATGATAAACTTCAGGCATAACCTCTTTTAACTGCTCGATCTTCTGAGGAGTCCGCACACCGGCAACCACATCTTCACCTTGTGCATTCATCAGGAATTCACCCATGAGATGTTTTTCACCAGTTGCAGGATCACGGGTAAATGCGACTCCGGTACCGGAAGTCTCACCCATGTTTCCAAATGCCATCATCTGAACGTTGACAGCAGTTCCCCAGGAATAGGGAATATCATTGTCACGGCGGTAAACATTGGCTCTTGGGTTGTCCCAGGAACGGAATACGGCCTTGATTGCTTCCATTAACTGCTCCTTGGGATCAGTTGGGAAATCAGAACCGATTTTTTCCTTATATTCATCTTTAAACTGTCCTGCAAGCTCTTTTAAATCCTCTGCAGTCAGCTGTACATCCTCTGTAACACCCTTTTTTTCTTTCATTTCATCAATCAGCTCTTCGAAGAACTTTTTGCCCACTTCCATAACTACATCGGAGAACATCTGGATAAATCTTCTGTAGCAGTCCCATGCCCAGCGCGGATTGCCTGATTTTTCAGCAAGCACTTCCACTACTTTCTCATTCAGTCCAAGATTTAAAATCGTATCCATCATACCAGGCATTGACGCCCGGGCTCCGGAACGAACGGAAACAAGAAGAGGATTCTCGTTATCACCAAACTTTTTGCCGGTGATTTTTTCCATCTTTTCGATATGATCCATGATCTGTCCCATGATCTCGTCATTAATTGTTTCCCCATCTTCATAATACTGAGTACATGCCTCAGTCGTAATCGTAAATCCCTGAGGAACCGGCAGACCTAAATTGGTCATCTCTGCCAGATTCGCCCCTTTGCCACCTAACAGGTTTTTCATGTCTGCGCTTCCCTCGGTGAACAAATAAACCCATTTTCTTGCCATAAGTAAAATCCTCCTCAAAAAGTGTAAATTATGCTGCTCCCCCGCGCCTTCCATTGCGGAAAAGCCCTGAAAGTATTATAGCACAATTAAAAGGGGAGTAAAGAGGTTTTCATTGATTATTTGAAGTAATTTTCTCTTTTTTAAATACAATTGCATTGAAAGTACTTACAAAGTCTGTCTTTTTCTGATATGCGATTTGTGTTCGTATATGCGAAATTAAGTTCGACAAATAGTCTGTTTCTTTAACATAATTCGACATGCGGTAAGAGTCAGCACTTCTGTCACCGGCATGACAGTCCAGATTCCGGTGACTCCCATAAATAATGGAAGAACAAAAACCAGAAGACTGTTTAAAACAATCCCCCTAAGCAGGCAGATTCTCAAAGCATTTGCAGGTTCCATCACTGACTGGAACCAGGTGGTATAAAGCACATTCAGCCCCATTGCTGCAAAGGACAGAAAATAAATCCGTACTGCAGGAACCGCCATAGCCATAATTTCCTTATCAGGTCTTACAAATGCTTCTGTTACAAGAGCCGGAAACAAAAGTCCCGTCCCGGCAAACAACACACCGGACAGACAGGCAGTCCCCTCGGCCAGATGCCTTACCTCCTTTAACCTTTCTTTTTTTCCTGCTCCGTAATTTGTTGCCAGTATCGGCTGTACTGCCTGGGATATTCCGTTATTGACTGACGATGCAATATATGCGCTGTTGGAAATAATACCATAAACCACCACTCCCAGTTCACCGGCGATGGAAAGAATCTGGCGGTTAAATAAGAAGGTGACAATTCCATTACACATATCCAGTAAAAAGCTGGAGAATCCATTTTTTACCACATCTGCCGCCTGCTTTAAGTGGATTCCTGTGACAAATCTTAACGTATTTTCTTTTGAAACCAGGTGTGTCAGCAATATAAAAAGAGTTACAAAGCTGCCGATGACAGTGGCAGCAGCAGCCCCTTTCATACCCATCTGCATGGGAAACATCAGAACATAATCCAGGATAATATTTAACACTCCTCCTGAAACCACTGCTGTCATGGCAAGCCTTGGTGCTTTATCATTGCGCACAAATACCTGATAAAAAGATGCAAATAAAAAAGCGGGGGCTCCTGATATCAGAATCCTTCCATACTCCTCCACATAAGGCGTCATATTTTCATTTCTCCCCAGAAATGCTGTAATGGGCAGAAAAAAAGCATGACCAAAAACGGTATAGGTAACGCTCATCACTGCAGCCATAATAAATGCAGCCGTATAATACTGATTTGCAGCCAGGCCGTCTTTTTTCCCTTTGCATACAGATAAAAGTATTCCGCCCCCTGCCCCAAACAGCATGCCGGTTGCAAAAAACAGGCTGAACAGAGGCAGGAGTATATTCAGGGCGGCAATTCCAATCGCGCCCACTCCTCTTCCAATCATAAGAGTGTCTGCTAATATATAAATGGATGTGACCATTGTTGCACTAATTGACGGAAGAAGATATCCTGCGAATAATTTTTTTACGGGATCTTCCAGTAGATTTACTTTTTTCATAATTAAGTCTCCTTTTTTAAGTCTTAAAATAGTTTAACATAATTTAATTAAATAACAAGGAAAAGAAGGAAAGGGGGATTTAACATTTAAAAGTCAGGGCATATGTCTTAAAATGACAGATATTTTTATCTCAGTTTTTATGCAAAATATCATCAATTAAGATTGTTTCCAGCGCTGAAATATGATACATTAGTGTTATCTCTGAAAATATATGAATAACAGGAGGAAAGATCGTATTATGAAAAAAAGAGCTCTCGCATTAGCTATGGCAGTCATGATGGCTGCAACACTCAGCGCATGTGGTTCTTCCAATTCCGGAACGGCAACAACTGCAGCTTCATCAGCAGAAACCACAACCGCAGCTGAAAAAGCTGCTGAAACCACCGGTGCAACATCCGTCAAATCTGATTCATCAAACGGATATGAACTGGCGCTGGTTACAGACCTTGGTACCATTGATGACAAATCATTTAACCAGGGTGCATGGGAAGGTATGAAGAAGTACGCAGAAGAGAACAAGATCTCCTACAAGTACTATCAGCCGCAGGAAGGTACCACAGATTCTTATCTGGAGACCATCGGACTTGCTATTGAAGGCGGCGCTAAATTAGTTGTATGTCCAGGTTTCTTATTTGAAGAACCGGTATTCCTTGCTCAGGAACAGTATAAGGATGTTCACTTCATTCTTCTTGATGGAGTTCCTCATAACGCAGATTACTCTGAATACAAAACAGAAGCCAATGTTATGCCCATCCTGTTCCAGGAGGACGAGCCTGGTTTCTTAGCCGGCTATGCAGCAGTTAAAGACGGTTATACAAAGCTTGGTTTCTTAGGCGGTATGGCAGTTCCTGCAGTTATCCGTTATGGTTACGGATTTGCTGAGGGTGCCGATTATGCTGCTAAGGAAATGGGCATTGACAACATTGAAATTATGTACAACTATACAGGTGCTTTCGCTGCAACTCCGGAAGCCCAGTCTATGGCAGCATCCTGGTATCAGAACGGAACCGAAGTAATCTTCGGCTGCGGCGGTGCTGTTGGCAACTCTGTTATGGCTGCAGCTCAGGAAAAGGGCAAAAAAGTAATTGGTGTTGACGTTGACCAGAGCTTTGAGTCTGAAACAGTCATCACTTCTGCCATGAAGCAGCTTTCCGTATCTGTATACGATGGTGTAAAAGATTTTTATGACAACAAGTTCCCAGGCGGCGAGACAAGCATTTTCTCAGCTAAGAACGATGGTATCGGTCTTCCTATGGAAACTTCCAAGTTTACCAAATTCACAAAAGAAGATTATGAAAAAATCTTCACTGAATTAAAGGATGGCAAGGTAACACTGGTACAGCCTTCTCAGGATAATAACGATCCGAACAAAGACTTAAAGCTTGAAAAAACTAAAATTAACTTTGTAGAATAATCCGCAGGGGTAGTGCCCTTTCGGGCATACCACGATGTCAGTATTCTGGCATAAAAAAGGAAAGGAGATGCCGTTTGATTCACCAGTCATAACAGATCTGGTCTCTTACGGCATCTTCTTTTTGGTTTATAACTTTATTAACCTGGTACCGGGTCCCATAGATAGGTACCGAAGTAAGGGGGATTTTATGGACTACATTATTGAGATGCTTCATATCACAAAAGAATTTCCCGGTATCATCGCCAATGATGACATTACACTTCAGCTGAAAAAAGGCGAGATACACGCCCTCCTGGGAGAAAACGGAGCAGGCAAATCCACTCTCATGAGCGTTTTATTCGGATTATACCAGCCGGAGAAAGGCTCCATCCTGGTTCGTGGTAATGAAGAAAAAATTACAGGTCCGCTGGATGCCAATGCACTTGGTATCGGCATGGTGCATCAGCATTTCAAGCTGGTGGAGAATTTCACAGTTTTACAGAATATTGTGCTGGGCATGGAAACAACCAGACATGGATTTTTAAAGATGGATGATGCCCGAAAAAAAGTAATGGAATTAAGTGAAAAATACAAACTTTTCGTAGACCCTGATGCACTGATATCTGATATTACCGTCGGAATGCAGCAAAGGGTTGAAATTTTAAAAATGCTTTATCGTGATAATGAAATCATGATATTTGATGAACCCACCGCAGTTTTGACCCCTCAGGAAATTGATGAACTGATGCAGATCATGCGGGATCTGGTAAAGGAAGGTAAATCCATCCTGTTCATCACACACAAGCTCAATGAAATCAAGGCGGTAGCAGACCGCTGTTCCGTTCTGCGCCGCGGTAAATATATTGGAACCGTAGATGTTGCTGATACCACACGGGAAGAGATGTCAGAGATGATGGTTGGCCGGAAGGTGAACTTAACCATCAATAAAAAGGCTGCAGAACCTGGTGAAGTGGTTCTTGAAGTAAAGGAATTATCCGTAGAGGCCAAACATAAGGGACAGACCAAAAAGCTGGTTCATGATGTATCCTTCCAGGTAAGAAGAGGCGAAATTGTCTGTATCGCCGGTATTGACGGCAATGGACAGACAGAGCTGATTCATGCGATCACCGGCATTTCAGATCCAGGCCACGGTACAGTCTCCATTAACGGTGAGGATATGACTAAAAAAAGTATCCGCTACAAAAACACCCACGGTCTCTCCCACATACCGGAGGACAGGCACAAGCATGGTCTGGTGCTGGAATATAACCTGGCATACAATCTGGTTCTTCAGCAGTATTTTGACAAAGAATTCCAGAGCGGCACATTTTTAAAGAATGACCAGATCTATGATTATGCACAGAAGCTGATTGAGAATTATGATATCCGCAGCAGCGAAGGAGCATTTACCACTACCCGCAGCATGTCCGGCGGTAACCAGCAGAAGGCAATCGTAGCCAGGGAGATCTCAAAAGGGCCGGATATTCTTCTTGCAGTACAGCCTACCAGGGGACTGGATGTGGGCGCCATCGAATACATTCACAACCAGCTGGTAAAACAGCGGGATGCAGGCGCCGCAATTTTACTGGTATCACTGGAATTAGATGAAGTTATGAATTTAAGCGACCGGATTTTAGTCATGTTTGAAGGCGGAATCGTTGCCGACTTAGACCCTGAGAACATTACCGTTCAGGAATTAGGTCTTTATATGGCAGGCGCTAAGAAAGAAGGTGTCACACTATGAAACCGAAACAGATAAAAGATCATACAGGCATTCTCTCTTCCGTTTTCGCCATTATTCTGGGACTGATTGTGGGACTGATTATCTTGTTTCTGTGCAATCCGGTGCAGGCACTTCCCGGATTTGCTACCATTTTAACAGGAGCCTTTACTCACGGCGCCAAAGGCGTCGGTCAGGTGTTTTATTATGCCACACCGATTATTCTCACCGGTCTTTCCGTAGGATTTGCGTTTAAAACCGGACTCTTTAACATCGGTACTCCGGGTCAGTTTATCGTGGGAGGCTTTGGAGCCGTCTATGTGGGCATTCTCTGGACCTCACTGGGGCCGGCTCACTGGATTATAGCCCTGGCGGCCAGCGTAATCCTGGGCGCATTGTGGGGACTGGTACCGGGAATTTTAAAAGCCTACTACAACGTGAATGAAGTGATTGCTTCTATTATGATGAACTATATCGGCATGTACCTGGTAAACTGGATTACAAAAAGCTACAAACCGCTTTTTAACAATCTGCGTAACGAATCCAAGAACGTGGCTGCTACCGCTAATATCCCGAAGATGGGTCTGGACAAAATTTTCCAGGGATCCAGTGTCAACGGAGGAATTATAATCGCCATTCTGGTAGTAATCCTCATCTGGGTTATTTTAAATAAGACCACATTCGGCTATGAGCTGAAGGCCGTTGGATTCAACCGGGATGCCAGCAAATATGCGGGTATCAATGAAAAGAAAAGCATTATTCTTTCCATGGTAATCGCCGGCGCCATTGCAGGTCTTGCAGGAGGTCTCTTATTCCTTGCAGGAACCGGTAAGCATATCGAGATTAAAGATGTGCTGCCTTCCGAAGGCTTTACAGGTATTTCCGTTGCTCTCCTTGGCTTAAATAATCCCATTGGTGTACTGTTCTCCGGTATTTTCATCGCATACCTGACAGCAGGCGGCTTTTATTTACAGCTGTTTGAGTTTTCCACGGAAATTATTGATATTATCGTAGCAGTCATTATCTATTTCAGTGCATTTGCCCTGATGGTGAAGATTATTATGTCAAAGCTTATGGGACAGAAAAATGCAAAGTCAGGCGAAGCTGAGAAAGGAGGAACGAAATCATGAGTGTTATTTATTTCATTTTTCAGCAGACCATGTATTTCATGATTCCTCTCATGATCGTTGCTCTTGGAGCCATGTTTTCAGAGCGAAGCGGTATTATCAACATCGCTCTGGAAGGTATTATGACCATGGGAGCATTTACCGGAATCCTGTTTCTTAATTTTACAGGCAGCAGTATGAGCGGACAGCTGCAGCTGATTATCGCCATATTAATATCCATGGGCACCGGAATGGTATTCTCACTGTTTCATGCTTATGCATCGATCAACATGAAATCAAACCAGGTAATCAGCGGTACTGCTTTAAACATGTTTGCTCCTGCGTTTGCGGTTTTCGTTGCCCGTGTTATCCAGGGGGTGCAGCAGGTTCCGTTTAACAATACCTTCCGTATCACCTCGGTACCTGTTCTGGGAAGCATTCCGTTTATCGGACCCCTTTTATTCCAGAACGCCTATATTACCACATACGTGGGAATTTTAATCTTTATTTTATCTGCCGTTGTGCTTTACCGCACCCGATTCGGTTTAAGACTTCGTGCATGCGGAGAACACCCCCAGGCAGCAGATTCTGCAGGAATTAATGTTTACAGGATGCAGTATGCGGGAGTTTTAATTTCAGGAGCTTTAGGCGGTCTTGGAGGTCTGGTATTTGTAGTTCCCACCTCCACCAACTTTAATGCCGATGTGGCAGGATACGGATTCCTGGCGCTGGCGGTATTAATCTTCGGTCAGTGGAAACCGGTAAATATCATGCTGTGCTCTCTCTTCTTCGGATTGATGAAAGCGGTGGCTTCTTCATATTCCGGAATTCCGTTCTTAAGTGCCCTTGGAATTCCCAGCTATTTCTACAAAATGGTTCCGTATATCATCACTTTAATCGTACTTGTCTTTACTTCAAAAAATTCCCAGGCTCCAAAAGCGGAGGGAATTCCTTACGACAAAGGACAGAGATAATGTAACTGCCGCAGGACCGGATGATCCAACTGGATTTTCCGCCTGCGGCTTTTTTGTTTCTCTGATCTTATTGTCACTTAAGAATACAGTACCATATAATACATTACAGCATACGAGAAAAGAGTAATCCCATAATGTCTGACTGTAATTTCATTTGCAATTTCACCTGTCATCATCGCTCCTACTATTCCTGGGATGCTAATGACTACGGACCTTCCCCTCTGATTCTTAATATCAATCATGATACCTTAAGAAATCCTTCCTTCCGGACTACAAGATGGACAGGAAAACATATGCAGCTGACTTTAATGAGTATTCCTGTTGGTTATGAAATCGGTGTGGAAAATCACCCCAATGAAGATCAGTATATCTGTATTGCAGACGGAGATGGTATGATCTGTATGGGTGACAGCCCCTATGACCTTCTTTATTCCCAAACAGTAGACAATGGCTGTGCCATTTTGATTCCTGCCAACACCTGGCATAATCTGATCAATACAGGAGACCGCCCTCTGAAAATCTATTGTATCTACGCCCCGGTTGTCCACCAGCCGGATACCGTTCACTGGACGAAAAGAGATTCCGATAAGCAGAACTAGGGGCAATCCATATAAAAAATCCGGAAGAAAATCTCATAATAGATTCTCTTC
Organism: Lacrimispora sp. 38-1; assembly: GCF_049890855.1. Lineage (NCBI taxonomy): Bacteria > Bacillati > Bacillota > Clostridia > Lachnospirales > Lachnospiraceae > Lacrimispora > Lacrimispora sp. 38-1. Next base: position 10,952 of record NZ_JBANEW010000056.1, read on the forward strand.
CGGATTCTGTTTTTAGAAATGGAACTTATCTTCGAAATAGCTCTTAAGTTCTGCAATGGGGACTCTGACCTGATCCATGGTATCACGGTCACGGACTGTTACTGCGTGATCTTCTTCTGAATCAAAGTCATAGGTAATGCAGAAAGGAGTACCGATCTCATCCTGTCTTCTGTAACGCTTTCCAATGTTTCCTCTGTCATCAAATTCACAGTTATAATATCTGCGCAGCTCGTCAAATACTTTCTCTGCTCCTTCATTTAATTTCTTGGATAATGGAAGAACACCAATCTTCACCGGAGCAATGGCTGGGTGAAAATGAAGGACTGTACGTACATCACCATCCGCAATCTCTTCCTCATCGTATGCAGCACAAAGGAACGCAAGTGTCACACGGTCAGCTCCCAGAGAAGGCTCGATAACATATGGAATATAACGCTCCTTCTTATCGTCATCAAAATAGGTTAAGTCCTGACCGGAAGTATTCTGATGCTGGGTTAAATCATAATCGGTTCTGTCTGCAATTCCCCATAATTCACCCCAGCCGAACGGGAATAAAAATTCAATATCTGAGGTTGCCTTGCTGTAGAAGGAAAGCTCTTCCTTCTCATGGTCTCTGACACGCATCTCATCATCTTTGATGCCTAGGTTCTTCAACCAGCTGATGCAGAACTCTTTCCAGTATGCAAACCACTCTAAATCTGTATCCGGTTCACAGAAGAATTCCAGCTCCATCTGCTCAAATTCTCTGGTACGGAAGGTAAAGTTTCCAGGAGTGATCTCATTACGGAAAGACTTGCCTATCTGTCCGATGCCGAAGGGAATCTTCTTACGGGAGGTTCTTTGAACATTCTTAAAGTTAACAAAGATACCCTGAGCTGTCTCAGGTCTCAAATAAACAGTATTCTTTGCATCCTCCGTAACGCCCTGAAAGGTCTTGAACATTAAGTTAAACTGACGGATATCGGTAAAGTCATGCTTTCCGCAGCTTGGGCAGCAGATGTTCTTTTCATCGATATACTTTTTCATCTCTTCCTGAGACCATGCGTCTACGGAACCTTCGATGGTAATTCCATGTTCACCCATGTAATCTTCAATCAGCTTATCTGCGCGGAAGCGTTCCTTACATGCCTTACAGTCCATAAGAGGATCGGAAAATCCGCCTAAGTGGCCGGAAGCGATCCAGGTCTGGGAATTCATCAGGATTGCGCAGTCCACACCTACGTTATAGGGGCTTTCCTGAATAAATTTCTGCCACCAGGCTTTCTTTACGTTATTCTTTAATTCCACTCCCAGATTACCGTAATCCCAGGTATTTGCAAGACCTCCGTAAATTTCAGAGCCCGGATATACGAATCCTCTTGACTTTGCCAGTCCCACTATCTTTTCCATTGTCTTTTCCATGATCTTAACCTCTCTTATTTAAAAATAATGTAGCTTTTTCCCTTTGCTGTCTGTACAGTATGACTATCCTTTATCACCACATTGTTTGAAACAAACAGAATCTTTCCCTGGGTCTGTATGGTTACGGGATTAGCTGATGTCACAACAACCACATGGTTATCTACTCTTTTCGTCAATGCCTTTTTGTCTGCTTCTTTCCCGTCGGAAGCTTTTATAAAGGCCACTCCCTCTGATTCACTCTGACCGTAAACTTCAGACAGCTTATTTACTGCAATGGACTCCACCTGATTGGCTTTGTCTTCATACTGGGTTGTAAATCCAATCAGTGCATCCGGAGATGCATAATGGAACATCATTTTGGCAGTTCCGTTATCCAGTGTGCAGGAGTCTAAGGCTACCTGGTTCTGCCCGTTTGCCCCGTTATATTGAGAAACTGCTTCTTCCAGAAATGTTTTCAGTTCATCTCCATTATAATAATCCTGCTGCGCATAAGATTCAACCGTTGCAGTCTGAAATGTTCCTTCTTCCGTTACATAGATTCTGCTGCTCTCTGAATTCAAGGTGCTGCTGCCGCCATTCCCAAGACATCCTGTCAGCATGCCTGCTGCCAGCAGGGCAGTCAGAACCGCTTTCCTTTTTTTCATCCAAATTCCTCCTGCATTGGCACATATGAGAGCATTATACCAAATGCTGCCTGTCATTTCAATACTTTACTCCCCATCATCGTCTGCAAAATCTCCAGAGAATGAAACTCGCGGTCTACGTACCGCTTTTTATTGATTTCCACACAGCGGGAGAATTCTAAAAGCACCGGTTCCGTTAAGGTAAAGGTATATAAATGCTCTATGGGGGAACCGATCACATACTCCCAGGCGTAGTTAGCCGAGTCACTGACCTGTCGTGGCGGTTTCTCAGTATATTCCCCGTTTAATACCATGGCTTTCAATTCAAAAATCCGTAAAACCATCTGGTTATTTAAAGCAGGTTTTAAAAGAGCCCTTACTGACTGGTATAAAAGCTTTAACAGTCCTGTCTCGTCAATGTTTTCCCTGGAATAGTAATCGGCAAATTCCAGAAAATAGGAACCAAAACAGGTACATTCCATATCTGCCGCCAGTTCTTCAAAGTAATTGGAAATCTCCGCAGACTGGAGTGTGTAGGAATCCCTTCCGGCATAAAGGGAAAACTGGCCGAAGGCAAAGGGCCTGCTCACCGCCATGAACGGATTGCCGGGCCTTCTTGCACCTCTGGCAAATGCGGTAATCTTCCCTCTTTCCCTGGTCAGTATCACAAGACGCTTATCCATCTCTCCTACCGGAGATACTTTAATTACCATCCCCGTCAGTTTCTCTGTTTCCCTCAATGTTAACCACCGCTTTTAAATATCCTTCTGGCTATACCCATAATTTTTCATATACAGTTCACTGTCACGCCACTCTTTGCGGACCTTGACCCAAAGCTGTAAATTCACCTTCATCTCCAGCTGATCTTCAATTTCCCTACGTGCCGCGCTTCCGATCTTCTTTAACATCGATCCGCCTTTTCCGATGATGATTCCCTTGTGGGATTCCCGCTCACAGATAATATTGGCTTCAATATCCATGATTCCGTTGTCCCGCTCCTTCATCTTTTCTACTGTTACAGCGATTCCGTGAGGGATCTCATCGTTTAAAAGCCGGAGTGCCTTTTCTCTGATCAGCTCTGCAGATATCTGGCGCATAGGCTGGTCTGTTACCGTATCTTCATCGTAATACTGGGGCCCTTCCGGAAGATACTTATAAATCAGTTCCAGCATTAAATCCGTATTTTTATCCTTTAAAGCGGATACCGGAACGATCTCCGCAAACTTGCAGATATCCTTATAGGCGTTTATGAATGTGAGAATCTCTTCCTGGTTTTTTACCGTATCAATCTTATTGATGACCAGAATTACCGGTGTTTTCACCTGATTCAACTGCTCTGCTATATGCTGCTCTCCGGCACCGATAAAGGTAGTAGGCTCCACCAGCCACAGCACTACGTCCACTTCCTTTAACGTGTGCTCTGCCACATTTACCATATATTCTCCCAGTTTATTTTTCGCCTTGTGGATACCCGGAGTATCAAGGAATATAATCTGCCCCCTGTCATCCGTATAAACGGTCTGAATCTTGTTTCTTGTCGTCTGGGGCTTGTCGGAGGTAATGGCAATCTTCTGCCCGATTAAATGATTCATCAGGGTAGATTTTCCCACGTTTGGGCGCCCGATTAAAGAAACGAAGCCAGATTTATAATTATGATCCATATAGATTCTCCTTTGTGTTATGAGTGGAATAAGTTCTTTGTCTCTTCAAACATGGAACTTTCCGCTGCGATTTTTTCTTCATTGCCGATGACACAGAGACTGCCGGTGCTTAATACCGCTTTTACGATAGGAGCCAGGCTTTTTATGTCTTCCTGTGATGCGTTTAATACCTCTTCCCGTTCTTTTTCCATCATCTCTCTGCTCACACCTGATATATAGGCGGACAGACCGCGGTTTCCTTTGGTAGACGGCGGATAAGGCACATCCATGTCACTGATGGTTCCGATTACGTATTTGGTCATATCCCGGTCTTCCACCTGGAAGTTTTCCAGATATTCCACGACACCTTCATAGATCCGGTTCGTCTCTTTTAAATTAGGATCCCGGTAGGAAGCGAAATAGCCTTCGCCAGAGCGTCCAAATCCGCTCATACAGCCATAAGCTCCTCCCTTGACCCGCAGATTAATCCAAAGGTAATCATAGCTTAAAATGACTTTTAGTATCTTTAAAGCTCCTGTATATTCCAAACCTGTACCAGCAAAGGTTCCGCACCTTGCCACGTAGTTAACCTGGGACGCGGTTGTAAAACCTTCGTTTCTGTTACCTGACGGATAAATGAAAGAATACCGCTTATCGTCTCCTGCAGGCAGTCCATCCGTCAGCTTTTTCATCGCATCGGGAAGAAGAGCATAGCCCTCCTGATCTGCCGTATAGCTTACCAGCATATTGCCTGTAGTAAAGAGTTTTTTCACCACAGACTGAAATCTGGCTATAAACGTTTTCTTATCAGCCGCATATTCCTTCTCCAGTTTTTCTAAAAACTCATAATAACCGATTCCTCCTGTCATATCATTAAAATAGGATGCAGGAGAAAAATAGGATGTAGCTCTTGCCACCGCTGCCGAATGGCAGGCACCTTCCAGTTTCATTCTTGCTCTGGATCTGGTTTCGCTGATTACCTCTCCCACCCTTTTTTCGTCATCTAAGAGAGAACGGGTCAGGATTTCATTTAAAATAGAGAATCCAAAATCAATCTTATCATAGAGTACTCTGGCACTTGCCATAAAATAACCTTTAAACTGGCCTCTGTTCTTTAAATCAGGATAAGAGGTGACACTAAAGCTGACACCGCCGCTGTTTAAATGAATCTCACTGGCTAAATCTCCGTAAGTGTAGTTTTCCGTGTTAACATATCCAAGCAGAGATTTTAAAAATCCCACATAAGGCAGATCCTCCATGGGAAGAACCGACGTATCAAACAGTACTTTTAAGTAGCCGATTCCTGAACTGAACATCTCATGATGAATTACCTTAACTCCATGGACTTCCTTTTCTTCCCAGATAATCTCCTCCGGTTCTCTGCTGATATCTTCTCTGGAAAGCATGGGAATCTTCTCTAAATCTTCCTGTGGAGACGGGTTTTCCTGATATTCTCTTAATGATTTTGTCTGGTCTATTAAACGGGTGATCTCCTTTTCTGAAAGAGAAGCCTTATACGCTGCAAGCTTTCCGGCTGTCTTCGCATCTTCCTCTGCTGTTAAGTTCTTTTTTGGGCTGACAGTCAGTATTGCTTCAAACGGATTATCCAGCAGATACTCTCTGATCAGTTGTTCAAAATAACCGTCATCCACAACCTTCTTTAAATAATCAAAGGTCGCCTGGTACTGTAAGTGCATCATGGGATCACCGTCATAAAGCCAGCTGTCCATACACTGAAGACCATACATCAGTCCCTTTGGCGCGGAACCGTAATCTGCTTCCCGATAACGGAATTCGTAATAATTCATACCAGCCTTTAAGCTCTTTTTGTTAATGCCTTCGTCAACAAGCTTTCTTAAGGTTCCCTTTACAACTGCAAGGAACTCTCCCAGCTGCTCTCTGTTTGCATTTTTAGCAATAACAGTAAAATATGGCTGCAAAATGCCGCTGTCATAGCCGCCAAGAATATCCTGCCCGATTCCCGCATCAATAAGCGCCTGTTTTAATGGGGCGCCGGGCGCATCAAGAAGAGTGTACTCAAGAATCTGAAATGCTACATACAGTTTAGGATCCAGATCGGTTCCTACCACGGTATTAATGGAAAGGTAAGTGGCGTTCTCTTCCGATTCTCCTTCCGTTATGGAATAGTAAGTCTCTTCCTGCACCGGATGTTCAAACGGTTTCTGTCTCACAATCCTGGAGTCAATCTCTGTCCGGTCATAGTGGCTCAAATACTTTTCATCAAGCCATATAAGCTTTTCCTCCATATCCATATCACCGTAAAGGTAGATATAGCTGTTAGAAGGGTGATAATACTTTCTGTGGAAATTCAAAAAATCCTCATAGGTCAGGTCAGGGATATAGGATGGATCACCACCTGATTCCTGGCCATAGCAGTTATCGGGGAAAAGCACCTTTCTGGTAAAACGGTCAAGAACCTCTTCCGGAGAGGAAAAAGCGCCTTTCATTTCATTGTAAACCACTCCGTTATAGATTAAATCGGAGTCTTTGTCTTCCAGCTCATAATGCCAGCCTTCCTGCATAAAGATCTTCTCTTCTTTATAGATGTTTGGATGAAGTACCGCATCCATATAGACATTCATCAGGTTATGGAAATCCTTTTCATTGCAGCTGGCAACTGGGTATACGGTTTTATCCGGATAAGTCATGGCATTTAAGAATGTGTTAAGGGAACCTTTGACCAGCTCCACAAAGGGGTCCTTAACAGGGAACTGATCGGAACCGCATAAAACGCTGTGTTCCAGAATGTGCGCCACTCCTGTGCTGTCCCTGGGAGGAGTCCTGAATCCAATGTTAAATACCTTGTTCTCGTCGTCACACGGTATGATGAAAATTCTGGCTCCGCTTTTTTTATGATGAAGTACGCACCCGGTTGCGTTTAACTCCACAATTTCTTTTTCCTCCACAACCTCATAGGCTGCAAGTTTTTTTAATAGATTCATATATTGTTTCTTCCTCCTGCAAATTCTGTATTAATTACATATTGCCCACTAATTTGTCTTTTAATATAGCCGCGCATTCCCTGACGCAAAAATGTATAAATAGAACGGGATCTGACCCGCAGGATATTCCGTAAATATCAGGAATTCCCCATTTTTTAGCGATCTGCTGTGCACGGAATACATGAAAATCACTGGTCAGTACCCCAACTCTTATGGGCTTATCCGGTACCTCTTCAAATGCCCCCGGAACCACAATTCCCGGGCTGTTCAGTCTCCGGGCTTTTTTCTTTGCCTGATCCTCTTCAATGGCTACGCGGCTGTATGCTATATTCTCTACCGTACTGAAAGACCGGATATCTAAAATCAGCTGTTCATCCCTTATCCCGTTATAAACCAGATAATCCCGCATGGCCGCTGCTTCACTGACAGGCTCATCCGAGCCCTGACCACCGGAAAGCACCAATACGGTACCGGGATTGTTATCCATATATTCGATTGCTTTATCCAGTCGTTTTTTTAAGGATTTGCTGATTCCACTTTCTTTCACTCTTGCTCCCAGCACTATGACGTAGTCCAGATTCGACGTATCACGGACAGTAACTCCGGTAAACACCAGGATCTCCACCACCATAAACACCAGAATACCAGTACAGCACATGGTGACCACTGATACCGGAATCCATAAAGGAATTTTGTCCTTATGTTTTATATATGCTTCCCAGCCCGCTGCCAGCAATACGCTTATTGCAGCAAACATTAGCCAGATTAAGGAAAATGAAGTGGTAATACCAGAATAAATCACGATTACAATATAATATATGATGCAACAAACAGCTATCAGCCATAAAATCCACATGGTTCACCAGCCTCCATTCTACAAGTTCTGAACCCAGGGAAATTCTGGGCATTATACGTTAATAGCATACCACAATAAAGTTATTTCTACAACCAGGGAAAAGAAGTCGGAGAAGAGTAAAAGACCGCAGGAACAAAAAACTATGGGTAAAGGCCAGAGTCAAAAATCCGCCTTTACCCATATTGATTTGCAATTACTATATTTACTGTTCCTGACTTGTTAAGCTTTAATATTATAATTTATATAAAAATTCGTTTAAATATTCCAGAGCACTTCATTGATAATATAACCGGAATAACTGCATAGAAAATTCCAGTTATCAATGATAGAATTATAAGTTTAAAATTAAGTGTTCCTTCTGCGTGTAGTCTATTTATTCCTGACAAAAATGTTATCAGGTATAACAATCCAGTAAATAAACCCGGTGATATTTTTCGATCAATGATTGTATAAATCAAATGATCCAAACAGTTAATTAACCCCCAAAATAATATACCCAGCCCCATAAAAATCAGTTTATTCCCAAAAAATAAATAAGAAATATATCCCACTAATAATATTGTATAATAAAAAAATACATTATTAGCCATCCAATGCCCATAGGTAAGCAGCTCAGTCTAAAATAAAAAGTTCTTGCAAAAAGTTCTATATAGTACTATAATCACCAAATATAGTACTATATAGAACTTTATTCAGGAGGAAAATGAAACAATGCTTAAAGGGCCCACCATTTTTATGTCTGCTTCAATTGATACACTGATTGATCGGATATTATCAAAAAAGCATAAAAATTCAAAAACAGATACGTTAACTGCCGCTCAATCAAGGATGCTGTTTCTACTTTGGAATAATGACAATATTCCAATTAAAGAAGTTTCTAGAATTACTCATTTAAAAAAGTCCACATTAACCAGCACTCTGAAAAAATTAGAGAAAGCTGGTCATATTAAGCTCACACCAAGCGATAAGGACAAACGCGGTATATTGGTTCAAATAGTAAATAAAAATGAATATCTGGTAGCTCTAAACAAGAAGTTCATTGATGAAACGGCTGATATCTTTTATAAGGGTTTCACAGAGAAAGAAACAGAACTTTATGAAAGTTTCTTAAACAGAACCTTGAAGAATCTGATCGAATATGAAAACAAATTATAAATAACTGATTAAAATACGATAAGGAGAAAATATATGAAAAAAAATATAAAATGGCTATTTCTATTAGTCTTTGTTATTGTCATTCTGGCAGCAGGATGCACAATCAAAAAGAAATCCTCAGAGGCTGTTGATTTAACCTCTATGTCCCCCACCTATAGAGATGTTCTTATTGATACAGTGACAAATGATGACGGAACGAAAAAAGATTTAAAAATGAATGTTTTCGTTCCACCAACAGATACCAGTAAAAAAGCACCTGTTCTTGTATATGTTCACGGCGGCGGCTGGGCAAAGGGTGATTATCAGGGTGATGATGTTGTATCCACAGAAGATGCTACTGCTAAAATGCCTGATAATTCTGGCAAAGACCAGCCAACAGATCAAATGTCCAGTGATAATGCATCTTCATACAAAATTTTCAAAAGCATTCTAAACAATGGTATCGCCTTTGTATCCGTTGATTATCGGCTGAATTCTGAAGCTGCATTTCCAGCTCAGATCTATGATATAAAGGGCGCTATCCGCTATATACGCGCTCATGCCGATGAATACGGTATTGATCCGGATAAAATTGCGATCGTCGGATCTTCGGCTGGCGCACACCTGGCGACCGAGCTTGCGACTACTTCAGATATCAAAACTCTGGAGGGCGATGTTGGCGGTAATCTGGAGTACTCCAGTTCTGTTATTGCTGCAATTGATTTTTATGGCCCGACCGATTTATTGACAATGGCTCCAGAGATGAGTCCTTCCCTGCAATCAAAAGAAGATGCTATTTCGACACACGATGCACCTAGTTCCAATGAATCCAAATTGATCGGTTTTAGCGGAGAGGGCGAAGGCATTGGAGTACTCAGGGAAATCCGAGATGCCAATGATACCAGTTCTCCTTATTGGGATAAAGTCGAGTTAGCTGAACTGGCAAGTCCGATCAATCATATCACATCTGATGATCCGCCAATCTTTATCGCACACGGTGGGCATGACACATTAGTTCCTATAGAGCAAAGCCTGAGATTACGAGAAGCTCTGGCAGAAGCAGGTGTTGAAAGTATATTTATGTCAAATGCTGATGCTCCACATGGATATCAGGGTCAATATGTTAACAATGCTGCATTAACATGGATTACTGATAAATTATTTGCCGATTAATGCAGAAGTATCTGTAGAATAAAAAAGCCAAAACGGGGCTGTTGCACTAATTTCTTACTGCGACAGCCCCTTATTCTAAAACCCATAAATTTAAAATACTGTATTATCTTTTTATACGTTTGTAGTCTTTTGTATAATATTTCCCATTTCTGATATCATCTGTCATTCCCTTATATGGAGCCTCACAGATAACATCGTCATTATCTTTGCCAGCATCACCCATATAAGTTATTTTTGCAAATTCCGGAACAATATATTTGGGATACGTTTCATATTTTACTCTGGATTCTTCCATCAAATCAATGTGCTCATTTTGATGGCAGACTGTGATTTCTGGATGCTCGTGAACCCATTTAGGGAAAAATATAACGCCGTGCAGTTTTCCTTCATTTGGCATAAAGTCTAAGGCTACATCTGTTCCGGTAGGTTCAGTCCAGGTGATTTTAAAAACACCATCTGTCAATTTTACGATATCCGCTTTTTGATCCGTAACCCATCGGCCGGCCACCATTCCGCCATGAATGCGGTAATCTACGGTATTTTCATTTTTTGCATACCATTCATACTCCCAGCCATTATCATATGTGTAAATAAAATGTGTTCCGATAAAATCATTCAAGTCTTTAAAATTCTTTTTGAGTTCCATTTATTTGCCTCCTAGTATGTAAATTATTTATGTTAAATAACACATGACATTCATTTTAACAATTCCAGAATAATTTCTGCTGTTTTATCTATTCCAAATAAATCCGCCCTTAATGACAAGTCATAAGCATTCGCCATGCCCCATTCTTTTTCCATATAATGTTTACAATAACTTTTCCGTTCAGATTCTGCTTTTTTTATTTTCTTCTCAGCTTCTTTTTCATTAAGGTTTTCGCGCTTCATCACTCGTATCTTTTTAGAATTCATATCAGCACAGATAAATACATGGAATGTATTCTTTCGGTCTGCCAGAATAAAATTTGCCAGTCTTCCTATAATGACACAGGATTCCTTTGCAGCAATTTCTTTGATTGTTCTTACTTCTGCATGAAACAGAGCATCATATTTTCCTTCTTCCCCATTGATATAAGCATAATTTTGCGTATATAAATCATAGAGAAAGCTATGTGTCAGTTTCTGATCGTTATTTCGGACAAATTCATCTGAATAACCATTCTCTTTTGCGACCTGATAGATGAGTTCATCGTCATAACAGGCAATCCCAAGTTCCTTTGCCACCAGCTTGCCAATCTCTCTGCCTCCGCTGCCATACTCACGGCCAATGGTAATAACCAGAGGACTCTGTTCTGTCTTTTCAGTATTTCTATCTGCAACCGCATTTACCGGGAATAACCAGTTTGTTAATGAACTTAGTGTTCTTCCAAAAGACCTGGCGATCAGCCCGACAATAAAAGCTGCAATAATGGTTCCTTCTCGGACTCCATTAATTTTATGAAACAGAAAGCAGGAAACAATTGCTGCCATTACTGTCATGGACGCATCAAAACATACTTTCGCCATTCCAAACTCAGCTTTAAATCTCTGTGTCACAGCCTTGACAAAGGCTTCACCTGGAAGCATTACTACATCCGCAATCACTTCCAGATAAACACCAAATCCTAAAATCACACAGCCAATTATCAGGGAAGCAATCTTTAAATAATATTTGTCTGGTTCAAGCCATGACAATAGATTCATCGATGCATCGATAAAATATCCGAATGCAATTGATACAGGTATCTGCAATAACTGCACCTTCTGAAAATTTTTACCCAGTATTGCAACCTGCAATAAGATTAATAACAAGCTGAATATAATTGTAAAATGTCCTAATGTTGGACAAAATCCAAGACTTAATACGTATGGAATACTCGATATTGGTGATGTACCCAGATTTGCCTTTGTGATAAAACTTACACCGAATGAATTGATATACAATCCAATCAGAAATACTATATAACGTTTTGCCAATTCTCTTTTGTTCAAAATTATACTTCCTTCAAGTTCTTATTTACCCGCTCCAAATATTTTAAAAACTGTTCTTTTTCTTTATTTGTAAAATCTTTTAATGCAATGGCTTCCAATATATCAAATGCTTTTTTCACATAGCCAGCTTCCTCTTTTCCTTTTTCTGTTAAATAGACATACAAAAATCTGCGATTATCATTTTGCATTTTTCGCTCGATGATACCATTTTTCTCCATTCGGGATAACAGACTGGTGACGGTTGCCGGCTCAATTCCACATGCCTGTGCAATTTCCTTTTGTACCGATCCGTCATGTTCATATAAATATTCTAAAATCTTGGGTTGTCCCGATGAAAGCTCCCGGTCTGCCAACTGTTCATAAACTTTTTTTGTAAACATGGTATGGTTTTCCAACATTAATTTATGGTACATAAATCTCCCCTCTTTTCTACACACATTGAATTCTAACAGTTAGATTTCTAATTGTCAAGTTTTATTATTGTTTTATAATTAGAACATTTAGAAAATCATTTAGTATCTTTACGATAATATCATATATGCGGAATTGAATACGAAAAGTGATTATTGTGAAGTTTGTGGATATGACGGAGAAATCAGAATTGTTGAAGAAAAAAATACAAATAAATTAGTTTGGGAATGCCCGAATTGCGGCAACCGGGATCAGGATAAGATAAGATAAGTAAGGAAATGAAAGTTACCAGCTTTTCATTTCCTCACTTGTTTTTTATTTCATTTCACTTCTGCGAAGGATATCATATTGCTCCAATTCTGCGCTCAGTTCTACAAAAAGAATCTGCTGCGGGTGGGGAGCACTTTCCTGGCTGTTTCCGTCTTCATCGTAAATAGCCCTAACGGCTGCTTCCAAATTTCTCCCGTCAGGTTTCATGACCTCAATGGTCTCTCCCACCGTGAATTTGTTCTTCTGCTCGATTCTTGCATACCCTCTCTCATCAACAGCCTCTACCGTTCCCAAATAGGTGTAATTTTTTATATAGGTATTGTTGTCGTAGATCTGAGTCGTTTCATCAGGCTTGCCAAAATAAAATCCGGTTGTAAACTCCCTGTAGGTACATTTTCCGATTTCAGACCGGTACCAGTCCATATTTGCTTTATAAAGCTCAGGATCTTTGTTATAATCATCAATGGCTTTCCGGTAGGTTCTCGCCACCGTCGCTACATAAAGAGCCGTTTTCATACGACCTTCGATCTTAAAGCTGTCGATCCCCGCATCCATCATCTCCGGAATATGCTCGATCATACACAAATCCTTGGAATTAAAGATGTAAGTCCCCCGCTCATTTTCATAAACCGGCATATACTCACCCGGACGTTTTTCTTCTACAATGGAATATTTCCATCTGCAGGGGTGGGTGCAGGCGCCCTGGTTTGCATCTCTGCCCGTCATATAGTTGCTCAGTAAGCAGCGGCCGGAATAGGACATGCACATGGCTCCGTGTATAAAGCTTTCGATTTCTAAACCCTCCGGAATCTTCCCCCGGATTTCCTTAATCTCAGCAAGGGAAAGCTCTCTGGCTGATACTACACGTTTTGCCCCCAGCTGATGCCAGAACAGATAGGTTCCATAATTTGTATTGTTCGCCTGGGTGCTGATGTGAAGTTCCATATCAGGAATCACCCGTTTTGCAATTGCGAATACACCTGGATCGGAAATAATCACCGCATCCGGTCTGATTTCTTTTAATTCGTTAAAATATTCCTCTACTCCGGAAAGATCTTCGTTGTGAGCCAGAATATTGGCTGTGATATAGACTTTTACCCCACGGTCGTGGGCAAAGGCAATTCCTTCCCGGATATCGTCATTTGTGAAGTTTTTTGCCTTGGCACGCAGTCCAAAGGCTTCTCCTCCGATATAGACAGCATCTGCACCGTAAATCACTGCGGTTTTTAACACATCCAGGCTGCCTGCCGGAATCAAAAGTTCGGTCTTTCTCATGAAACTCCTCTCTCGTACTTCTCTTTTAGAATGCTGACGGTAATTCCGTCTCCAATGGGAACCACCGATGTAATAAGCTGGTCACAATGCTTTAACTCAAACAAATATTCCCGCATCCGGGTGTGAATGGTCCGGTTGCGCCGATCCACTGCATAGCGGGATTCTATGATATCTCCGTCCTGGAGAACATTGTCTGAAATCAGCATTCCGCCCGGCCTTAAAAGTTCAAGAATTCTGGGAAGCCAGACTAAATACTGACCCTTGGCGGCATCTAAAAAGACAAGGTCAAAGGGGCCGCTAAGCCCCTCTAATACCTCCTCGGCATCCCCTTCGTACAGGGTAATACGATCCGTTTCTCCGGCTCTTTCAAAGTTAAACTTCGCTTCCGGAATTCTCTTCTCATATTTTTCTATGGTAGTAATATGGCAGTTACGGGGCATGACCTCCGCCATCAGAAGGGCAGAATAGCCAACAGCTGTTCCCACCTCTAAAATTGCCTGAGGCTGCATGGCGGCAGTCATTGTCTGTAAAAAGGCTGCGGTCTCTTCTCTTATGACCGGAACCCCGTTTTCTCTTGCCCTTTCTCCAATCTCCGCAAGAAACCCGTTCCGGTCTGTCTCCAGAGATTTAATATATTCCGTTATCCTGTCGTTAACAATCATTGTTTCTCTTTCTTTTCCCCGGTATTATCATTCATCATCTGAAGGATCTCCTTGGAGGTCATGGAAGTGTTAAATGTATAGATTCCCGGATTTACTTTATAATCAAAGAACTCAGCCTGAATGATAAAGGAATATTCATTGGCAATTAAGCCGCTTCCCTTTAGAAGCTTCGCCACCTTGGCGGCTGATGCCCCTTTTTCCACAGTGATACTCTTATCCTGCCCCGGGCTTTGTTCCATAGCGGAAGCATAGAATATCTCATGCCCAAACTCATAGCCTCTGGTCACTCCTTCATACAGCAGCAGTATAACAAGCGCAAAAATAATAAGTCTGGAAGAGATGGCAATAATCGCTCCTGTTATTTTGTTTATCTCATTGGTTGTCCGGCTCATAACAATCCATTCCTTTCGCCTACTCCTAAACCTCCATAATGATCGGCAGAATCATGGGATTACGCTTCATGCGCTTCCAGAGGAAATCGCTTAAGCTGTCCCGGATGATATTCTTGATTTTACCCCAGTCGTTGATCTTGCGTTCCAGACAGTCCTGTACTGCATCATTCACAATGGTTCTCGCCTCTTCCATCAGATCCTCAGATTCTCTCACATACACAAATCCTCTGGAAACGATGTCGGGTCCTGCAAGAAGCTGATTGGAATACTTTTCTAAAGTCAGCACTACCACAATAATTCCGTTCTGAGCCAGATTCTGTCTGTCTCTTAAAACGATATTGCCTACATCACCAACGCCAAGTCCGTCTACCAGGATACCTCCGGACTGGACATGATCCACGATTTTGCAGGATTCCTGTCCCAGCTCCACCACATCTCCCGATGACATGATGACGATATTTTCTTTGGGAATTCCCATAGCTTCAACCAGATTCTTCTGTGCCATAAGGTGACGGAATTCTCCATGCACCGGAATTGCGTATTGGGGACGCACCAGGGCATACATCAGTTTTATCTCCTCCTGGCACGCATGGCCGGAAACATGTGTATCTTCACAAATAACCTCTGCGCCTTTCATGGACAGTTCGTTCACAACCTTAGAAACCGCCTTTTCGTTACCAGGGATGGGATGGGAGCTTAAAATGATCACATCATTCGGCTTAATTGAAATCTTCTTATGGGTGCTGCCTGCCATTCGTGAAAGAGCTGCCATGGATTCTCCCTGACTTCCGGTAGTAATGAGCACGGTCTGCTCATCCGGATAATTTTTCAGCTGGTCAATATCAATCAGGGTTCCTTCCGGTATATTAATATATCCCAGCTCACTTGCAGTCCCAATTACATTAACCATACTGCGGCCTTCCACAACCACCTTACGTCCGTATTTTGCAGCCGAATTGATAACCTGCTGCACTCTGTCTACATTGGAAGCAAAGGTTGCTACAATGATACGGTTGTTCTTATGATCAGCGAAAATGTTATCAAAAGACTTTCCTACGGTCTTCTCAGATGGTGTAAATCCTGGTCTGATTGCATTGGTACTGTCACAAAGCATAGCCAGAACACCCTTTTTCCCCAGCTCTGCAAACCGCTCCAGATCAGCTATTTCTCCAAATACAGGTGTATAGTCAATCTTAAAATCACCGGTGTGTAAAATCACGCCTGCCGGAGAGAATATTGCAAGTGCGGAAGCATCGGCGATACTGTGGTTCGTCTTTATGAACTCAATACGGAAACATCCCAGGTTAATGGACTGTCCGTGTTTGATCACTTTTCTCTTAGTATTTTTTAATAAGTTATGCTCTTTTAACTTATTGTCAATGAGTCCTATCGTCAGCTTTGTCCCGTATACAGGTACATTAATATCCCTTAAAATATAAGGCAGGGCTCCAATATGATCCTCATGTCCATGGGTGATGACAAATCCCTTAACTTTGTTTATATTCTGTTTTAAATAGGAAACATCCGGGATCACCAGGTCGATTCCAAGCATATCATCGGTAGGGAATGCCAGTCCGCAGTCCACAACAATAATGCTGTCCTCGTATTCAAAAGCAGTGATATTCATACCAATCTGCTCCATTCCTCCTAAGGGAATGATTTTTACTTTCGCGTTGCTGTCTTGTTTCTTCAATCTTTTACCTCCGTTTTATTATTTCCCGTCCTGATCTTCTTCCATTTTCTCCCGGCATTCCCTGCAGTACCCGTGAAGTTTCACTTCATGATCTGTTACCATAAACCCCTCTGTATCAAGAAGTGCCTGTTCCAGAGTATCTAAAAGGTCGCCTTTAAAGGAAAATACTTTTTGGCATCGGCTGCAAATGGCATGATGGTGGTGGTGTCCGGACTCACGATTAAAGCCCCCCAGTTCATAGCGGGCGAATCCATCGTCAAAGCTGACCTTATCTATCACTGATAAATCCACCAGCACCTGTACAGTCCTGTAAATCGTGGCAAGTCCTATCTCCGGACAGCTCTGTCTGGCCAGATCATAGATCTCCTCTGCAGTCAGATGTTCTCCCGGACGCTCAGCCATGAGTTCCAGTACCAGCATGCGCTGATTGGTCACCTTGAGTCCTTTTTTTCGAAGCATATCTTTAAAAACTTCCTGTTCCATACAACAGTCCCTCAATCACTTACCATCATTTTTCAATATCTACATCCGCTCCGTCAAGCAGTTCGGAAAATATTTTAAATAAATAATCTATCTCGTTATCATCCTCAACAAACTCATACAAGGCTTCTTCTTCATTCTGCTTTGACAAGTCTTTTAAGATGTAACATTCTCCTTCTTCATCCTCATCTGCACTATCAGTTACCAGCAGATAATTCATACCATTAATTCTGGTTTCTTCCAGAACATAAAAAACAATTTCTTCCCCTTCGTCATTGGTCAGGGTAATTTTCTTTTCTTCACTGTTCATTGCCTGTCTCCCGTTTTAAGCTGTCTAAATATCCCTGCAGAATCAGTCCTGCTGCCACCTTGTCAATCACTGCTTTCCGGTTTTCCCGTCTCACACCGCTTTCCATTAAAATTCTCTCAGAAGCGGCCGTAGTCAGTCTCTCATCCCACAAAATCACAGGAAGCCCTGTCCGGCGGGTAAGCATTTCCTTAAATTCTTCTGTCTTTTTTGCTCTGTCGCCAGCCGTATTATTCATATTCTTAGGATAACCCAAAACAATTGTTTCAATCTCATATTCCTGAATCAGTTCTTCAATCCGGGCACAGGTTCTTCTCAGTTTATTTTCTTCTTCTCTCGTAATTGTCTCCACACCCTGGGCAGTTATACCCAGTAAGTCGGAAACAGCAACTCCCACAGTTTTAGAACCGTAATCAAGTCCCATGATCCTCATATTACCTCTTTCTTGTCCATGCTTTTTGGACATAAAGGTATGTCCGCAGGACGCTCCTCTTTCTTGTCCATGCTTTTTGGACATAAAGGTATGTCCGCAGGACGCTCCTCTTTCTTGTCCATGCTTTTTTGGACATAAAGGTATGTCCGCAGAAAAAAATGTGCAACAAAACAAAGCTGGTTCGCAGCCAACTAGATAAAAAACTAACTGTCAGACTCCGCCTCTTTCCACTTCATCTGACAGCTGTAACGCATTGCAAAGGTCTTATAGAGTTGATACCTGACCGACTGACGTCTAACGGCGTCATTACTTTAACATCGTGTCAATATATACCCGCATCAGTTCTTCCAGAATCTCGTCCCGCTCCACTTTCATGATCAGACTTCTGGCATTCTTATGGCTGGTGATATAGGTAGGATCACCTGACATAATATACCCCACAATCTGGTTAACCGGATTATAGCCTTTTTCTGTGAGGGCAATATAAACCTGTTCCAGTACCTGACTTACGTCCAGCTTATTTTCCTGGACTGCTTTAAAAAATTGTGTATTATGAATATCGCCCATGTTTCTCACGTCCTTTAACTGTTCTCCTTTATTTTAAACCATAATCATGGATTCGGCAAGACAAAAATAATTTTTGTCTCTTAACATTTTAAAAATATAACATCATCTGTCAGCATTTTCCATAAAGTTCCCTTTACCATCGTGCCTTTTATGCCTTCTTCAAATGGGACTGCTGCTTTTATATATTCTTTCGTATGACCGATAATATAGCGCTTTCCATCCATCTCATATTCCTCTTCCATCAGCACTTCCGTCTGGCTTCCCAAATGAGATTTCCGGTAGGAAAGTGACATCTCCTGTTCCAGAGAAAGAAGCTCACTGCTTCGCTCCGCCTTCACAGATTCCGGGATCTGGTCCGGCATATCTGCAGCTCTGGTTCCATTCCTGACAGAATATTTAAACACATGCATTTCGTAAAACTGCAGCTTTTTTAAATACTCTCTAGTTGTTTCAAACTCTTCTTTGGTTTCTCCTGGAAACCCTACTATGATATCGGTTGTAATCGCAGGATTCTTAAATGCACTGCGGAGCAGCTCACAGCCCTTTAAATATTCTTTCGTCGTATATTTCCGGTTCATGCGCTTTAAGGTCGCATCACAGCCGCTTTGCAAT
Organism: Lacrimispora sp. 38-1; assembly: GCF_049890855.1. Classification (NCBI taxonomy): domain Bacteria; kingdom Bacillati; phylum Bacillota; class Clostridia; order Lachnospirales; family Lachnospiraceae; genus Lacrimispora; species Lacrimispora sp. 38-1. The sequence goes on from NZ_JBANEW010000056.1 coordinate 29,815, forward strand.
GACAAATGAAAATGAGGGCAGATCTTTTCCAGCCCCGCAAGAGTACCTGCAAATTCTTCCGTTATAATCCTTGGTTCCAGAGAACCCAGGCGGATCCGTCTGATTTGTGGAATCTCATGTACTTTTATAATTAAATCCAGCAGGCCGATTCGCTCCTGTACCGGAAAATCCATACCGTAAGAGCTTAAATGGATTCCGGTTAAAACAGCTTCCTCATATCCAAGGGCTGCCAGCCTTCTGATCTCTTCTACCACTTCCTGGGGTTTTCTGCTTCTGACACGGCCTCTGGTGAAGGGAATGATACAATAACTGCAAAACTGGTTACAGCCGTCCTGTACCTTCACAAACGCCCTTGTGTGATCGCCCAGCCGGCTGATGGAAAGGTTCTCATATTCAGCGGTATGGCTGATGTCAATCACCGTTTCTTCCTCTGTCACTTTATTCTGTGCAAAGTAATCTTCCAGAATGGAAACCAGCTCTGTCTTCTTATTATTTCCGATCACAAGATCCACTGCTTCATCTTTTTTCAGCTCTTCACCTGCTGCCTGGACATAACAGCCGGCTGCAACAACAACTGCACCGGGATTCATCTTCTTGGCCCGGTGAAGCATCTGTCTTGATTTCCGGTCTGCAATGTTTGTAACAGAGCAGGTATTGATAATATAAACGTCTGCTCCTTCTGCAAACGGAACAATCTCATAGCCTGCGTTTTCCAAAAGCTGCTGCATCGCTTCTGTCTCATATGAATTTACCTTGCATCCAAGGTTATGCAGGGCTGCCTTTCTCATTTTATTTTCTCCTATCTAAATAATGCTTAAATTTTCAGTATTTTCATGTAAAATTACCATTGACTTTTATACAATAAATCAGTAGTATTGAAGTGAAAAAGGGGGCGGTTCCCTGATTAATAAAAGAGCTCACGCAAGGAGGTTTTTCACATGAAAACAGTTCGTATATCTTTAAATTCCATCGACAAAGTAAAATCTTTCGTAAATGATCTGACAAAATTTGATACAGACTTTGATCTTGTTTCCGGCAGATATGTGATTGATGCAAAATCTATTATGGGTATTTTCAGCCTGGATTTATCCAAGCCCATTGATTTAAACATTCATTCCGAAAGCGCTGTCGATGAAATCTTAAACATTTTATCTCCATATATTGTAGATTAACTGGATTAAGAACTATGTCAGAATGGGATCCGTCCTTTTAAAAAGGAGCCGGACCCCATTTTTTTCTTTAACACCAGACTTTTTCTACGGTGCGAATGGCCGTCTCAACCAGCTCATCAATCTTTTCTTCCAGTTTTTCCTCTGACCGCTCAATCATCTTAATGCTCGGTTTCGTCACGGGATGTTTTGCAACAAAGATGGTACAGCAGTCTTCAAAAGGAAGCACTGAGGTCTCGTAAGTTCCGATCTTTTCTGATACATCTACAATCTCCTGTTTATCAAAGCCAATCACCGGGCGGAATACAGGAATTGTGCAGACTGCGTCAGTGGCTGCCAGTGACTGCATGGTCTGAGAAGCTACCTGGCCGATACTTTCTCCTGTAATCAGTGCCTGGGCTCCAGCTTCTCCTGCCAGATGCTCGGCAATCCGCATCATATACCGTCTCATGATGATCGTAAGCTCCTCGTGAGGGCATTTATCATAAATATAAAGCTGAATGTCAGTAAAATTCACAATATGAAGGTGAACAGGTCCTGAATATCTTGATACCAGCTTAGCAAGGTCAATTACCTTTTCCTTAGCCCGTTCGCTGGTGTATGGCGGAGCATGGAAATAAACCGCGTCAATTTTAACTCCTCGTTTGGCAATCATATAACCGGCTACCGGACTGTCAATGCCTCCTGATAACAGAAGCATGGCTTTTCCGTTGGTTCCTACCGGCATTCCTCCAGGTCCTGGAATGATTTTGGAATATATATTAATTTTATTTCTGACTTCTACATGAAGCATAACTTCCGGCTTATGAACATCAACCTTCGTCTCCGGGAATGTATGAAGGATCACTTCCCCCAAATCCCGGTTAATCTGCTCTGAGTTCACGGGATATCGTTTATTTCCTCTTCTTGCATTCACTTTAAATGTAAAATGCTTATCCTCATAATACTGGTCTACATAAGATAAAACCTGCTGCTTCAAATCCTCATAACCGTTATCTTCTACCTGAACCATGGGGCAGATCGCTGCAATCCCGAATATGCGGCTCAGCGATTCAACAACTTCATCAAAATCATATTCTGATTCTGCTGTAGCATAGATACGTCCGGATTCCTTTGAAACGATAAAATCTCCATCCAGTCTTTTTAAAGCGTGACGAATGTGTGCCACAAGGGCATCCTCAAATAAGAAACGGTTTTTTCCCTTTACACCGATTTCTGCATATTTAATTAAAAATGATTGATATTGCATCTGTTGTCCTTTCTTTGTAAAAACCCATCTAACCTCTCTGATACCGTCTGAGTACAGGTAACAATTCCTTTAAGGTTTCGATGCAGTAGTCCACTTCTTCCCTTGTATTAAAAATTCCGAAGCTGAATCTTAAGGTGGAATCAAGAAGCTCTTGTCTTAAGCCTATCCCTTTTAAGGTTCCGCTGACAGCGGGGTGATTGGAGGAACAGGCGGACCCGGAAGATACATAGATCTCTTTCTCTTCCAATGCATGAAGGAGAACTTCACTGCGGATGCCCATAAAACTGGCGCTGACAATCTGGGGTGCCGACAATTCTCCTTTTAAGCTGTTTATGGTTACTCCCTCTATTTCTGCCAATCTGTCAATCATATAATCCTTAAGCTCTATGATTCCACGGATTTTCTCCCTGTGATTGGTATACATATAGTTTGCAGCAGCAGATAATCCGGCAATACCGGGAACATTCTCAGTTCCGGAGCGCATTCCTCTCTGCTGGCCTCCGCCATAAATCATAGGTCTTATCCTGACCCGCTTGTCAATGTATAAAAAACCGATTCCTTTCGGACCATGTATTTTATGAGCACTTACAGAAAGCAGATCAATTCCCTGGCTTTTAGGCCGGATCAAAAGCTTTCCATAAGCCTGTATGGCATCAACATGAAATAAAGTATTTGGGTTTTTCTTCTTTATAATTTTGGAAATGGCTTCCACTGGTTCAATGGCGCCGATTTCATTGTTTACATACATGATGGAAACCAGAATTGTCTCGGGACAGATTGCTTCCTCCAGTTCTTCTAAGTTAATATGTCCCTGTCCGTCAACAGAAAGATAGGTTACCCGAAATCCCTGTTCTTCCAGATAGGCAAGAGGATTGTATACGGAAGCATGTTCAATTCCAGTGCTGATAATATGGTTTCCCGCCCGTTTATTGGCCATAGCGGTCGCAATAATAGCCATATTGTTGGACTCGGAACCACCGGATGTAAATACAATCTCCTTAGCAGCCACCTTTAAAGTTCCTGCTATGGTTTCAGCCGCTTCTTTGATATACCGTTCCGCATCCAGTCCTCTTTTATGCTTGGAAGATGGATTTCCATAATCCTCCATCATCGTTTTTATTACAATTTCTTTTACCGGCTCCAGAACTTTGGTCGTTGCCGAATTATCAAAATATGCCTCCATTTAAATTATCTCCCTAAACGCTTTCCAACTGAAATGCAAGTACGGAGAGAACAAAAAGTCCCGCTGTTTCCGTCCGTAAGATGCGCTTACCCAGTGTGATTGTATTGGCGCCGTATGTTTCTCCAAGTTCCACTTCTCCATCTTCAAATCCGCCTTCCGGTCCTATAAAAATCCCGACTTTCATCCCCGGTTTTATGCAGGAAAAAATCTCCCGGGTCTGCGCCATGCCTTCTGCATGTTCAAAGGGAAGTAACAGTACGTCAAATTCCTTTGCATATTCAAACGCCTCACGAAGAGTTTTTACACCGGTCACTTCCGGAATCATAAGCCGTTTGGACTGTTTGGCTGCGCTTTCTGAAACAGCCGCCCAGCGTTTGATTTTTGACTCCTCTTTCTTTTTATCCAGCTTCACCACAGCACGCTTTGTTTCAACCGGAATAATCTGGTACACTCCCAGTTCAACGGCTTTCTGTATAATCAGTTCCATCTTATCGCTTTTGGGAAGTCCCTGGAATAAATAAAGCTTCACAGGCAGCTCTGAGCCGCCTTCCCGGATCTCCAATATTTCCGCCGTAACTTCATCAGATGAAATGGACCGGATCTCACACAAATAATCTTTATCCACTCCATTGCTAAGCAGGATTTCTTCTCCCGGTCCCATACGCAGGACATTTTTTATATGATTCACATCCGTTCCTGTGATCCGGACCGTGGTATCTCCAATCTGATCCTGCTGCACAAAAAAATGATACATTCTTTACCTACGCTCCTCATTCCTATTTCTTTCTGACGGTCACAGAAACCCACTCTCCCTGATAAGTGATCTCCACCAGTTCAAAGGCATCATTGGCAGCAAACGCCTGCTTCACCGCTTCTTCTTTCATATTAATGATGCCGGAGGTAATAAAGATGGCACCCTTCTTCATATGAACCGGGACTTCTTTCTGCAACGGGATAATTACATCAGCCAGTATGTTTGCAACTACAACATCGTATTTTTCAAAGCCCGCAGCTTCTTTTACTTCCTGATCATCAATGATATTACCTTTTAAAACTTTAAATTTGGCGGGATCAATGTGATTGGAGTCCATATTTTCCATTACGGCAACGATGGCATTTTCATCCAGATCTGTTCCGAAAACCTCCCGGGCTCCCAGCTTTAACGCTGTGATTCCCAAAATTCCGCTTCCTGTTCCCACATCAAGAACAAGAGTATCCGGCGTCACATATTTTTTCAGCTGGCGGATGCAAAGCTGAGTGGTCTCATGCTGCCCCGTACCAAAGGCAGTTCCCGGATCGATTTCAATTAAAAGCTTGTCTTTATGTTCTTCAGGAATTGCCTCCCAGGTTGGCTTAATTAAAATATCATCAACTGTAAATGGTTTAAAATACTGCTTCCAGTTGTTAATCCAGTCTTTATCCTCTGTCTCGCTGGTCTCAATGGTACGGGCTCCTAAATCTGTAAACATGGAAAGCTCGTCCAGTCCCTCTTCCACCTTTTTTAACATCCCATCTATATCCATATCAGAGTCAGGATCCAGATAAAAGCTGACTCTTGCAATTCCTTCATCCGGCGGAAGTTCCGGAAGAATATCAATAAACATCCCCTTTGTTTCCGCTTCTGTAAGAGGAATATTGTCTTCTATTTCAATTCCTTCAATTCCAATTTCATCAAACATGCTGCTGACCAAATCAACAGCCTCCGTGGTTGTAGTAAGAGTAAATTTCTTCCATTTCATAACAATTCCCTATCCTTTTATTATTTTCACAAAGAGACACAACAGGACCACAAGTACAACAGGACGGACAATCTTCAGCCCATTCTTCACTACAAGGCCCGAACCGATATAATGTCCTGCTATACAGAATACACCGGCCGCAAGGCCAAGGGGTATTAATACTTTTCCATTTATTAAAAATGTTGTAAGAGCTGCAATATTGGAGGACAAATTAATGACCTTGGTTGTACCGGAAGCGTTTCTGATATCCATTCCTGCAAGTCCGGTCAGCACAAGAAGCAGAAATGTTCCAGTTCCCGGTCCGTAAAAACCGTCATAGCATCCGATCACAAGAGCTGCTCCCATGGTGATCAGAAACATCTTCTTCTCAGATACTACTTTTTTATCTTCCTGCTCTCCCAAATCTTTATTCTTCAAAACATAGAATGCAACAACCGGCAATGCCACTAACATCATGGTTTTTAACACTCTTTCGCTGGCAAGCATGGATAAATGGGCTCCGATTACGGAACCGCCCATTGCCAGAAGTGCTGCACACAAGGACAGTTTCACTTTAATATAACCATTTTTTGCAAACCGTGCCGTAGAAACCACCGTCCCCATGGCAGATCCCATCTTATTGGTTCCAATAGCAAGATGAGGTGGTATTCCTGCAGCAAGATAGGCAGGCAGCGAGATGAGTCCTCCCCCGCCGGCAATGGAGTCCATAAGACCTGCCAGAAAAACAAGAGGGCAGACTATTAAATATTGAACCATCGTCTGTTTCCTTTCTTTAGTCAATTCCTTTTCGAATAAAAATCCTTCATAAGGAAAACCACATGATATCATAACATACAATGATATGGGTTGCAAGCGCATAAAATCAGGCATTATCCGCTATATTCCGGAAAAAAATAATTTTTTTTAAAATTTTTTAAAAAGTTTGCAATAAAAATTCTTCCTGGTGCATTAACTAATTGAACGGATGAAAAAGACTTTTGTTCCGTACCGGATGTAAGGGCAAAAAAAACATATCAAGTAAACGAAATTCCTTGATGCATTACACCCCATCACACCCGCCTGAGTGTCCGGGACCGGAACAGAATCTTTTTTACAAAATTACAATCTAAAGGCAATTAGAATTTGTAATGAAAAACAGGAGAAATTTGGAACGGCTGATGATTCAGTCATCTCAAATGTCTCCTGTTTTTTGTTTATTCAAAAAGATCCTTACGGAACCCATGCCCCGTCAGCTCCAACCTTATATCCATCCGGTGTGACTGTATTAAGAAGAAGTCTGCCCAGTGTTCCGTCAGACTTGGTGTTAAAATAATATGCCTTTTTGTCAATCAGCTGCCAGCCGGTTCTCATGGCGCCAAGCATTCCGTCATCAACCGGATTTAAATAATACTTTGCACCGTTCTGATCCGTATACCAGCCTGTAACCATGTGTCCCCCCTGATCAAAACGATACCATCTGCCGTCTATAAATTTCCAGCAGTCAGAAGGCCATGTACCGTCACTGTACTGAAACCACCAGCCTGCAGGGCTGTAGTACCACCCTCTTCCATCGCTTCGGTTTCCCGGTCCATCGTCGTCATCTTCCTCGTCATCCCAGAAGTCAAAATATTCACTGGAATTACCCGGTCCGCCAAATGTGGTTCCGGAACCATTAGAGCCCGGAAAATTTCTTGCGGTCAGTCCATTATCTGCCAATGCATTCATGGACAGCAGGATCATCATCCCTGACAAAGCCGCTGCCCATAAAATTTTTTTACTTCCCCTTTTCATACCTTCCCCCTTCTCTGAGACATGTACTTTCAAAGTCTTTATTTGAAAAGTCCCTTCTTTTTATGTTTATCACTGTCCGTATTACCGTTCATCGCATCATCAAAATTCTTCAGCGCTTCTTTTTGTGCCTCAGTCAGGCGCTCAGGGACTGAAACAACCAGTGTGACATAGTGATCACCTCTGACAGCACGGTTACGCAGAGTAGGGACACCCTTTCCTTTTAAGCGCACCTTGGTATCTGTCTGGGTTCCTGATTTTACTTCATATTCCACATCGCCGTCTACCGTTTTTATCAGAATGGTTCCACCCAGTGCCGCTTTTGCAAAGGAAATGGGTACAGTGGAGAAAATGCTGGTATCCTGACGTTTAAATATGGGGTGATTGGATACCACTGCCTCAACCAGAAGATCACCTCTCTCTCCGCCGTTGCTTCCAGGTTCCCCTGCTCCCGCCAGACGGACAGACTGTCCGTTGTCAATTCCTGCCGGAACGGTAACCTTAATTTTCTTTCTTCTGGTAATGTATCCTGTTCCGTAGCAGTCCGGGCACTTCTCCTTAATCACCTTGCCGGTACCGCCGCAGTCCGGGCAGGTCTGTACATTCTGTATCTGACCAAAGAAAGACTGCTGAGTGTACATAATCTTGCCTTTTCCGTTACATTTGGAGCAGGTCACCGGAGATGTTCCCGCTTTTGCGCCGCTTCCATGACAGGAAGCACACTCTTCCTTAAAATTGATCTCAATCTCCCGCTCGCAACCGAAAATCGCTTCCTCAAAACTGATTCGGATGCTGGTTCTTAAGTTGGCTCCCTTTAATGGACCGTTATACTGGGCGCTTCTTCTTCCGCCACCAAAGATATCTCCGAAAATATCTCCGAAAATATCTCCCATATCCGAGCCATTAAAATCGAAGCCGCCAAATCCGCCTGCTCCGCCGCTTCCGTCAAATGCAGCAGAACCAAACTGGTCATACTGACGTCTCTTATCCGGATCGCTTAAAACACTGTAAGCTTCGGAGGCCTGTTTGAATTTTTCAGCAGCGGCAGCATCTCCAGGGTTCGTATCCGGATGGTATTTTTTAGCCAATGCGCGATAGGCCTTCTTAAGTGCTGCATCATCTGCATCTTTGGAAACGCCAAGGATTTCATAATAATCTTTTTTACTTTCTGCCATCTTAGGTCTACCTCTCATAATTGTAAGGAATTTATTCCTGCGGAAAAAGTGCTGTATTCCTACAACACTTTCCCCAAAGTCCTGTCAACCGACTTATTATTAAACTTCTTTATAATCTCCGTCTACAACATCGCTGTCCTGGTAAGAAGCTCCTTCTCCTGCTGCTCCCATGTCAGGACCTGCTCCTGCTCCAGCCTGGGACTGTGCCTGCTCATAAACCTTTGCAAACAATGCCTGTGCGCTGTTCATCAGTTTTTCACGGCCTGCCTTAATATCTTCGATCTGGGCATCTGTCATATCTTCCAGTGGTGCTCTGTTAATCGCTTCTTTCAATGCATTTAAGTCAGCCTCAACTGTTGCTTTATCTGTATCTGCGATCTTATCTCCGACTTCCTGCAGAGCTTTCTCTGTCTGGAATACCATGGAGTCCGCATCGTTTCTTGCATCAATGCCTTCCTTGCGTTTCTTATCCTGAGCCTCATATTCAGCTGCTTCTCTTACAGCCTTATCAATGTCGGAATCAGACATGTTGGATCCGGAAGTAATGGTGATATGCTGCTCTTTGCCTGTTCCCAGATCTTTTGCAGAAACATTAACAATACCGTTGGCATCAATATCAAAGGTAACCTCGATCTGAGGAACGCCTCTTCTTGCTGGTGGAATTCCATCCAGACGGAACTGTCCGAGTGTCTTGTTGTCTCTTGCGAACTGTCTTTCGCCCTGTACGACATGAATGTCAACTGCTGTCTGATTATCTGCTGCAGTAGAGAAAACCTGGCTCTTCTTTGTAGGAATTGTTGTATTTCTCTCGATCAGTCTGGTAGCCACACCGCCCATTGTCTCGATGGATAAGGAAAGGGGTGTTACGTCAAGAAGAAGGATATCGCCTGCGCCTGCATCGCCTGCAAGCTTACCGCCCTGGATGCATGCACCGATGGCTACACACTCATCCGGGTTTAATGACTTGGAAGGCTCTTTGCCTGTCAGCTGTTTTACTTTCTCCTGAGCTGCCAGCATACGGGTGGATCCGCCGACTAAAAGTACTTTTCCAAGTTCTGCTGCTGTCATTCCTGCGTCTTTTAAAGCGCTCTGTACCGGAACTGCGGTACGCTCGATTAAATCCAGTGTGAGTTCGTCAAATTTTGCTCTGGTTAAGTTCATATCCAGATGCTTCGGACCTTCTGCTGTTGCTGTAATGAAAGGTAAGTTGATGTTTGTGGTTGTGGAAGAGGATAATTCCTTCTTTGCCTTTTCAGCAGCTTCTTTTAATCTCTGCATAGCCATCTTGTCACCGGATAAGTCTACGCCTTCTGCCTTTTTGAATTCATCCACCATCCACTGTGTCAGACGATTGTCGAAATCATCTCCGCCTAAGTGGGTATCGCCGTTGGTGGAAAGTACTTCAATAACGCCGTCACCGATTTCAATGTTGGAAACGTCGAATGTACCGCCTCCTAAATCGTATACCATGATCTTCTGTTCTTTTTCATTATCAAGACCGTATGCAAGCGCTGCTGCAGTCGGCTCGTTGATAATACGTTTTACATCAAGACCTGCAATTTTTCCTGCATCCTTGGTTGCCTGACGCTGTGCATCATTAAAATAAGCCGGTACGGTAATAACTGCTTCCGTAACCTTTTCTCCTAAATAAGCCTCTGCATCTGCTTTTAATTTCTGAAGAATCATGGCAGAAATTTCCTGAGGGCTGTAATTCTTTCCATCGATGGTTACTTTATAATCAGTTCCCATATGTCTCTTGATGGAAGAGATGGTGCGGTCTGCATTGGTTACTGCCTGACGTTTTGCAGGTTCACCAACCAGTCTTTCTCCGTTTTTAGTAAATGCAACAACAGACGGTGTTGTTCTTACACCTTCGCTGTTAGGGATAACAACTGGCTTACCGCCTTCCATAACGGCTACACAGCTGTTTGTTGTTCCTAAGTCAATTCCAATGATCTTACCCATAGTTTTTTCCTCCTATTTTATAAACAAAATTGTGAGAGTTTCTGATTTATTTTATTAATTAGCTACCTGAACCATGGAGTGTCTTACCACGGTATCCCGATAGGTGTAACCTTTTTGAAGCTCCTGGGAAACTACGTTCTCACCAAGAGAATCATCTTCCACATGCATAACCGCATTGTGGTAGTTTGGGTCAAAGGGCATTCCAACCGCTTCTATCGGCTTAACCCCTGCCTCTTCCAGTGTTTTCATCAGCTGTTTATAGATCTTCTCCATTCCGTCGGCGAAGGGTGATTCCTTTTCTTCTTCCGGAATTGCTGCGAGGCCCCGTTCGAAATTATCAACTATGGGAAGGATTCTCTCTATGATGTCCTTTGCCCCGATTTCAAACATGGCAGATTTTTCTTTTTCGGTGCGTTTTCTAAAATTATCAAATTCAGCCATGGATCTTTGAAGACGGTCTGTGAGTTCCTCTATCTTCTCGTCCTTTGGATCCTTCTTTTCTTTCTTTTTACCGAAGAAGCCTTTTTTACCCGGTTCTTCTTTTGCAGCATCCTCAGACTCTGTCATCTCATCTGATTCCTGTGAAGCTTCTTCATTACAGCCGCAAGTTTCTTTTATCTCTTTCTCAGAGGAAACGGCATCTTCCTGATTCACCGTTTCTTCTGCCAGATTCTCATCTGCTTTCACATCTTCCATGCTCAATATTCTACCCTTCACCTTTCATCTTTTTTCAAAATGGTATCCAGCTGGGTCATTAAGTTCCTCAGCGTATTGAGTACCTTTTCATAATCCATTCGCTTGGGGCCGATAATGCCGATGGTTCCTCTTAAGCCTTCCCCAAGTTCATAGTTAGCGGTGACAATGCTGCAGTCCTTCATCGTCTGAACAGGTGCTTCATCTCCGATGTACACCTGGATTCCGGAGCTGCTTTCCGAATTGTTAACATCATCCACCAGTTCCTGGAGAAGTTCCTTCTGTTCCAGCGCACCAATTAACTGACTTGCTTTTTCTCCGTCACTTAACTCAGGGTATTTAAAAATGTTGGTTGCACCGCTGGTATAAATCTGAAGATCTTCGTCATCGGCTCTTATGGCTGCCGCCACCTCCGATAAAACCCGGTCAACCACTTCACTGTGGGGACCTGCCTGGGTCTTCAGTCTGCTGATCACTTCTAAGTTAATTTCTTCTATTGAAAGCCCGTTTAAAGCATTATTTAAAAGAATGTTAAGATTCAAAAGTCCTTCGTCGTTCAGTTCCGAACGAATAGGGATTATGGTATTCTTTATGATATTGCCTTCCACCACAATTACCACAAGCAGCTTTCCCTCATCAACCTTGGACAGCTGGATAAACTTTAACTTGTTATGATGATACTGGGGCGCACTGATCATGGCTGCATAGTTGGTATTCTGGGCAAGCAGCTTAGCCACCTGTTTGAGGAGAAGCTCTACCCGGTCCACACGCTTTAACATTAAATCCTTAATCTCTGTAAACTCATCTTCCTTTTCCTGAAGAATTGTATTCACGTAGAAGCGGTATCCCTTATCGGATGGAATCCTTCCTGCAGAAGTATGGGGCTGCATAATATAACCCATCTCTTCCAGATCAGACATCTCATTGCGGATGGTGGCGGAACTTAAATTCAAGTCCGTATATTTTGAAATCGTACGGGAACCTACCGGTTCTCCTGTTTCCAGATAAGTCTTAATAATTGCTTTTAAAATAATGATCTTCCGCTCATCAAGCTGATCCTTATCATCCAAACTGCCACGCTCCTTTCAGAGATATTTGTTAGCACTCAACGTTTAGGAGTGCTAACATCTTCTTTTCATAATATATTCTTTTTTTCTACATTTGTCAATACATTCCTGAAAATTTTTAGATGAAGTTTTTGTTACCTGCATGTACATTTTATATCAATTTTCTATCAAATATTACAAAGCCTGTGACATTTTTTTCTTGACTTTTAACACTTTTGTAATATAATGGTAATTGATACACCATAACAACACGATTGCGAGGTAAATCATGAATAGTTTTTCAAGACGAATTCGGGTCACCGGATTTCTGACACTCCTTTGTATTCTGCTGTTATCCACCACTGCAATGGCTGCCCAGACAGCTGATAGCCAAAGTACAGCTAACCAACAGTCCTGGAGTGTTGAAACGGATAACCAAATGAAAAAGAACAGTACCGGAACGGTTGCTACTGCAAGCGAAGCCACGATGAGTGACGAGGTAGGACCGGGCATAGAGAAGAAAGTACAGCCACAGCCAGAAGAAAAAGCACCCACAGGTCCTGTTTACGAAAGAGGCGCATCTCTCGGAATATTCTCTGCAACAGCCTACTGCCCCAGCAGCTCAGGAAGACAGCAGAAGACTTACTCCGGCACAATCCCACAGCCGCTGCACACACTGTCTGCAGATCTTACTGTTCTGCCACTTGGAACAAAAGTCATGATTGACGGAGTTATTTATACTGTAGAAGATACCGGAAGCGGTATCAGAGGAAAAAAAGTGGATATCTATTTTGGAAGCCGCGGTGAAGCTCTGGCTTTTGGAAGACAGTCTATAGAGATATTTGCTGTAGTAGAGAGATAATAAAAACCATCCATATATACTGCCGGAAAGCGGAAGAATCGCTTTCCGGCAGTTTTTTTATGCAGTTAAAGGTATGGGGGGACGAAATCGCTATAAAAACTTGACAATTATGGAAAAAAGTGTAAAATAATTACTTGTACCTCATTTATTACAAATGTGTTACATATATTTATATTATATTAAATTGTATGTACTTTTTGTAAAAAAGAAAGGAAGGAATTATTACATGATAAGAACAAAGAAAATCCAATGGTTCCTCGGAACATTACTAATGATAGCATTACTTACAGCAGCACCCACCCATGTTCTTGCGGGACAGACTCCGGGAATTATAGACGGTGCAGATGAAACCAGTGTCAGGGGCTGGGCATGGAACAGCTCTGATCCGTCATCTTCTGAAGAGGTGAAAGTCACCATTACCAGCCAGACAACCGGAACTGTTGTAGGCGAGCTGACCACTTCTGCCTCGAAATACCGAAAGGACCTGGCAGACCAGGGCACGGGCACAGGAAATTACGGCTTTGAAGTATCTGTACCCTGGAGCAGCTACGGCGACGGCTCTTATCTTGTAGAAGCTTATGCCGGCGGACAGAAACTTTCCGGTTCCAGAGTATACGGCGTTGGTTCCTTTGCTTCGGCGACAGGTCTCCGTTCCCTTGGGATTTTCAGGACCACCGCCTACTGCCCCTGCAGAAGCTGTTCAGGAAGATGGGGAGGACGCACCAGCACCGGTACGGTTGCAACGGCAGGACATACCATTTCCGTTGATCCCAGAGTGATTCCTTATGGAAGCCGTCTCATGATCGGTGGAGTGATTTATACGGCGGAGGACTGCGGAAGCGGTGTAAAAGGCAATCACATCGATATCTTCTTCAATACCCATGGAGAGACGCGGGCTTATGGAACCAGAAATATGGAGGTTTTTCTGGTTCAGTAACAAAATCCCTGATGACGGTACAAAAAAATGGTCTGCAAAGAGAGAATGAATTCCTGCTCTCCCTGCAGACCCTTCTGTTATATTAAAAACTGGCTCATAACGTAGTTGCTGATATCAATTCCCCGTTCCGTCAGCCGGTAGAATCCTTCCTTCATTTCCAGCAGGCCTTCCCGCTCCAGCTTATCAAGAACCGGTCCATACACATGGCGTATATTCTGGCCGAAGCTGCTGACAAATCCGTGAGCAGATACCCCCTCTATCAGACGGAGTCCTAAAAACATATACTCCTCCATCTTTTCTTCCATAGTAAGCCGTTCAAACTCCTGCCTTAAAAGCTTGTCAAATTCATCTTTTCTTTCAAATCCGCCATTTTTATATTTCTGATAACTGGCTGTATTGTGAAAACGGCAGCCATTCATATAGGAAGAAGAACCAAGTCCCAGACCTAAGTATTCGGTTCCCGTCCAGTAGCCGATATTATGCCTGCACTCATAACCCTTTCTGGAATAATTGGATATTTCGTACCGCTCATATCCCTGTTCTTTTAAAAACTCTCTGGTCAGGTAATACATTTCCCTCTCCATGTCCTCATCAGGGAGGTCAGGAAGAGACATGAGACGCCGCCGTTCCTCTCTTGACATGGAATCATTGTCCATTTCCACATGCTCTCCGTAACGGTCATAAAAAGGAGTACCTTCCTCTACAATGAGGCTGTAAGCAGATATGTGCTCAGGCTTTAACATGGTAACCTTCTTTAAGGTGTTCTTCCATGATTCCACCGTCTGACCCGGAATGGCCGAAATCAAATCCACATTTACATTGTCAAATCCCGCCATGCGGACTCTCTGGTAGCTTTTTAAGAATTCATCGTAGGTGTGTATTCTGCCCAGATAGCTCAGTTCCTTATCATCTGCGGATTGAAGTCCCATACTGATCCGGTTTACTCCCGCACTTTTGTACTGAGCAAGTGCCTCTGCAGTTACCGTTCCCGGATTGGCTTCCAATGTAATTTCCGCCTCCGGATGAATATCAAACTGACTGTTTAAGGCTGTGAGAATCGCAGTCATCTGATTTATTTCCAGAATAGAGGGCGTCCCGCCCCCGATAAAAATACTGATGATCTGATATTCTCCGGCATATGCACTCTGGTATTTTATCTCTTCCAGCAGCTTTAGCGTATATTCCTGCTGCATCTGTCTGTTTCCTGGAAATGATATGAAATCACAGTAAGCGCATTTACGTGCACAAAACGGAATATGCACATAAATCTCCAAATTTTTTTTATTCATCATCTAATTTCAGTACGCTCATAAATGCCTTCTGCGGTATCTCAACGTTACCGACCTGGCGCATACGTTTTTTACCTTCTTTCTGCTTTTCAAGAAGTTTCTTCTTACGTGAAATATCACCGCCGTAGCATTTGGCAAGTACATCTTTTCTCATGGCTTTTACTGTCTCACGGGCAATGATCTTGCCGCCGATGGCTGCCTGAATGGGAATTTCAAAGAGCTGTCTGGGGATTTCATCCTTAAGCTTCTCACACATTCTTCTGCCGCGCTCATAGGCGGACTCCGCATGAACGATAAAGGAAAGGGCATCCACTTCTTCTTTGTTGACTAAAATGTCCAGTTTCACTAATTCAGACTTCTCATATCCTTTCAGCTCGTAGTCAAAGGAAGCATAACCTCTCGAACGGGATTTGAGCGCATCAAAGAAATCATAGATAATTTCATTCAGCGGAAGCTCATATTTCAACAATGCTCTGGTAGCTTCCATATATTCCATTCCAAGATAAATCCCCCGGCGTTCCTGACAAAGCTTCATAATGGCTCCTACAAACTCAGTAGTTACCATAATCTCTGCACTGACAATGGGTTCCTCCATATATTCAATCTCAGTAGGATCAGGCAGATTAGAGGGATTTGTCAGTTCCAGCTTCTCCCCGTTCTTTTTGTATACATGATAGACTACACCAGGAGCGGTGGTCACAAGATCTAAATTGTATTCCCGCTCGAGACGCTCCTGAATCACCTCCAGGTGAAGAAGTCCTAAAAATCCGCAACGGAAACCAAAGCCAAGGGCGAGAGAAGTCTCCGGTTCAAAGAATAAAGAAGCGTCGTTGAGCTGAAGCTTCTCTAACGCATCACGCAGGTCATTATAGCGGGCTCCGTCTGACGGATACAAACCGCAGTACACCATAGAGGTTACTTTTTTATATCCTGGCAGAGCTGATTTGCATGGTCTGTCTGCATGGGTAATGGTATCGCCTACTGCTGTATCCTTCACGTTCTTGATGCTGGCGGTTAAATATCCAACCATACCGGCAGATAATTCTTCACAGGGTAAAAACTGGCCTGCACCAAAATAACCGACTTCCACCACCTCTTCCACTGCACCGGTGGCCATCATGCGTACTTTATCCCCTCTTCGTACCGTTCCTTCCTTAACACGGAAAAATACGATGACACCCTTGTAGGAATCGTAAAGGGAATCAAAGATCAGGGCCTGGAGCGGAGCATCCGGATCGCCGGCAGGAGCCGGAATTTTCTCAACAATTGCTTCCAGCACAGCTTCTACATTCAGTCCGGTCTTGGCTGAGATTCTGGGTGCATCATGGGCCTCAAGGCCAATAACATCTTCAATCTCCTCAACCACTCGTTCCGGCTCTGCACTGGGAAGGTCAATTTTATTCAGGACCGGAAATACATCCAGATCATGGTCCAGTGCCATATAAACGTTTGCAAGTGTCTGGGCCTCAATTCCCTGGGAGGCATCCACTACCAAAACAGCGCCGTCACACGCTGCCAGACTTCTTGAAACCTCATAATTAAAGTCAACATGACCCGGTGTATCAATCATGTTAAATATATATTCCTGTCCGTCATTTGCCTTATAAACAGTACGAACTGCCTGGGCCTTGATGGTAATTCCACGCTCCCGTTCAAGATCCATGTTATCAAGGACCTGCGCCTGCATCTCTCTGCTGGTAAGAAGCCCTGTTTTCTCTATAATCCGGTCTGCTAGTGTCGATTTTCCATGATCAATATGTGCAATAATGCAAAAATTACGTATTCTATTCTGCTGGGCAGCTGCCATAAAGTATAATCCTCTTTTCTGATGTTTCTAATGTCTTCAAATATACCATTAAAATTACCGGTTGTCCACCGGGAAGCGTTGAATTACCTTAATCATATTACTATTTTCGCTTGCAAATACAGTAATTATGTACACAAAAGACTCAAAGCTGGATAAACCTGATAAATAACAGGCTCCCAGCTTTTTTAGTTACCAATATGTTCTTTATTTAATTCCCTTTTAAGACCATATCCAAAACCTCTGACAGCGGTTCCATTGCATTTAATGCCTCCTGATAGGAATTGGTCTGGGCACCTACTTCAATTAAGGAAGACCTTGCCCTTAAATGCTGGTTATAACGAAGTCCTTTTATGTAAATTTTACGGGTGAGACCGGGAAAATAGGCTGCGCTGTCCAGCTGCATCTGAAAGCTGAAGGCAAGATTCTTCTCTCTGTAAGGATTTGGCAGATACTCAATGGGGCCTTCCGGAGTCTGACAGACTCCGTTAAAAAACATAATAGGCGCAGTCATTTTTCCATTGACTTTATTGACCATATGCAGATCACTGTTTACTCCATCCCGGTGGATATCCAAAATAACTTCTATAGAAGGGTTTTCCTGGAGAATTTTTGTAATGCCGTCGAGAGCGTAGGTATAGGCTTTGTTTCTGTCCAGTTTTCCATTTTGCAAGTCATATACGGAAGTGTCATGGATGACGTTATAACCCTTATCCGTTAATAGCTTTGTCAGATAGGTTCCGATTCCCACTACGGTTGCTTCTTTATTATTCTGGGTCCTGAAATCAGAATATTCTTCCTGGGAATGGGTGTGGTAGATTAGAATCTGAGGCTTGTCATTTCCTCCTTCCAGAGTAAATTTCTCTGAAAGGAACTGATCGGCTTTCATCAGATCCCGCCCTGCAGTCGTGGAGGTATGAACACTGTAAAAATGCTTCATCATATAATCATAATCTGCCAGCTGTTCCTTTCGGTATGTGGTTCCCACAATCGGCCAGATACTGCTTGACGCACAGGTCATTGCAGATTTTCCTGTACCCACAGGACCGGGCTGCTGTATCTCCTGGCTCACCTCCTGTTTTGGCGTTTGTGCTGCTGCCTGGCTTTCCTGTGTCTCCGGCTGAATCTTATGTGCCCCGGCATTTACGCTTCCGTCTTCCCCGCTCTCTTCTCCTCCATCATATAGAAGAAAGCTGTGCTCTTCATAGAACTTCCCGCTTTCTAAATAACTCCTGTATGCCGGATCGTTTTCTCCGTAATAATCAGCTGTTGTGTTACTTTTACCCGTATAACGGGATAAGGGGGAATGGCTGAAGAAAAAACTGCAAAAAAGGCTTCCGAAAGAGTCTTTCTGATAAAGCGATTTCCCATCTTCCCCCTCCTGGTCCCAGACGGCAGCAGGATACTGGTATCGCCAGATAAAGGAGGCGCTGTCTGCAGCTCCCTCTCCAATCCAGTTTTGTATGTCCTTTAAATCCAGTCTGCCTGCCGCCTGAGAAGCTTCTTTCAAACTTAAAAAAACGGCCAGAATCAGGCTTACTGCAATCATTAATTTTTTAATTAACCGGTTCAATCGTTCACTGCTCTGTTTCATAGCCGCCTTCCTGCATTCTTGATTCATAATATACTATGCAGAAAGCCGGCTGTTTACTACGAAACTTCCTGTCCCAGAAATGTCATATGGATTCCCTCTGAGATGGTGAAACTCAATTCTTTCACAGTTTCGTCAATATCGGGAGGAGTCACATAAAGTGGTCCGAACTCCGGCTCTAAAAGTTCCCGTATGAGATCATACTGCTCATCAGAATTAAGATTTTCCATAAAATCTCCCATACCCTTGGTCTCCATATTTTCTGACAAAGCTTTGATTAAGGTTCTGACTGTATCGTGAACGATGGCCGCAGCGCCTACTACGGTGGGTACGCCAATCGCCATAACCGGTACCCCTAAGCTTTCCTTTGTTAAGCTGTGTCGGTGATTTCCCACCCCGGAACCTGGATGGATTCCGGTATCCGTAAGCTGTATAGTGGTTCCAAGACGTTTTACACTTCTTGCAGCCAGAGCATCAATTGCAATAATGAGATCCGGTTTTGTTTCTTTAATAATTCCTTTTAATATTTCGGCTGTTTCCATTCCGGTCTGAGCCATTACACCAGGAGCAATTCCACTGATCACCGGCATGGTTTTTCCCCGCCAGAAATCTTCCCCATACTGAACTTTTAAATGCCTGGTGACCTGAAGGTTTTTCAGAACTCTCGGCCCTAAAGAGTCCGGAGTTACGGAAGAATTCCCAAGTCCTGCCACCAATACGTGAAAATCCGGTTTTCTGAAATCTTTTCCTTCCAGCAGCTTGGAGATCTGGGCTGAAAGCTCTTCGGACACCTCCCTGTGATAATCCTCATCTTTTAAAGACAGCTGGTCTGCTTCCAGGGTGATATAGGTTCCAATGGGCTTTCCCATGGCTTTTGATCCTTTTTCATCAAGTATTTTTACCTCAGTCATTTTAATGCGGCTGTCGGACCGGTGCCATTCCCGCAATGATACTCCTGATATTTCCCCTCCGTCACCGGGAAAGCTTTCTTTTTCCTCAACAGCAAGGTCTGTACGAACTTCAAATGTGTTTTCCATTTCTTCCTCCTTTCCAGCATTTCTAAGGTATTTTCTGCAAAAAAGCAGGAATTATGTATTGACATATGTACTGAAATTCGCTAAAATATAAAAGTATGTTTACATTGAACTGTCCGTGTCCAGGCTTTGATGCAAAACAAAGAATAAATCATATAACATTTTATTGGAGGTGTACAGATTGGCTAACATTAAATCTGCAAAGAAAAGAATCTTAGTTAACGAAACTAAGGCTGCTAGAAACAAAGCAATCAGATCCAAAGTGAAAACATCCATTAAGAAAGTGGAAGTTGCTATTAATGCCGGTGACAAGGCTGCTGCACAGGCATCATTAGTAAATGCTATTACAGAGATCGACAAAGCTGCTACCAAAGGCGTATATCATAAGAATAACGCTTCCAGAAAAGTATCCAGAATCTCTAAAGCTGTTAACGCAATGGCTTAATTCATAAACGATATTTATCCCATTCAGACTAACCCGCTGAATGGGATTTTTTGGTTTGGCGGAATCTCATTTTATTGGATCCCGCCAGGTTTTTACAGGATTTGAAATGCACCGTTTTTATTCGTCTTAAGGCTCAGCTCTCCTTCATACATACTGCCGTCAGACGTTAACCGGTAAAGCTCTCCTTTCCAGATTACCCACTGGTCTTTTGCCATTTTTCCGGTACTGTCTAAATAATACCATTTTCCATCACTTCCGGTCTTCCACGTATCTTTTACCATATATCCGGCTTCGTCAAACCAGTACCAGGTTTCTCCGTCCTGATACCAGGCGTTTTTCACATAATCTTCTGTATTACCCAAATAAAATCTCCAGCTATTTTCATCTTCCACCCATCCGGATTTTACTTCCGCTGCTGATAAAAGAGAATCTTTAAAATCATCCCATGTATGGCTGGTGTGGTTATATACATATGGATTGGGACAGATTTTACCGGTCACATCGTAGTGCCGGATTACGTGATCTTCGGTGACTGCGTATTGTTCCATCAGTTGTTTGGTCAGTTGTTTTGCTGAAGCGACTGTGGCATCTTCAAAATACCAGTCTCTGCTGGTATCAGACTGGCTGCCTTTGTTTCTGACACATAGTTCAATGCCGATACTGTTGCTGTTGCGGCATTCCGGATGGATGTAGGTCTTGGCTCCGCAGTGCCATGCGATATTTTTCTCCTCTACGGACTGCCAGATCTCTCCGGAAAATCCAACAAAGTAGTGGGCGCTGGCGCCTACATACCGGGAAGCATAGTACTTGCAGTTTGCCTCTGCCCCTCCCAGCGCTCCTACATAATGAATGACGATATATTTAATACGGCTTAGTTCGCCGTTGCTGTAATTGTATGGGGTCAGAAGTTTATTTATTTCCACTCAAATCCCCTCCCTTCTTCCCGAGAATCCCATGTCATCTGCATCAAAGGATTCACGGAAGCGTTCGATTTCTGTATAATCGGAATCTTTTAGATTTTCCTGTATTCCAAGTAGTTCTATGTGGGTCATGTCTTTTGTTGATTCACTTTTTACCATAGATATCACCTTGTCCCTTTTTATTAATATATGACGGAATGTTGAATGGTGTACCGCTTATATACAGGTTTGTCTCTGAAAAGTACTGCTGAAAAATTTTTATTTTGATGGCTGTGATTTTTGATTTAACAAATCAATTGCCTTTGTTAAAACTGCCGGTAGAGGAATTCCCATTAGCCCGGCATTTTCTACTATGGATATAAGCTCATTCGCCATAAAACCGATAACTACGGTATCTCTAATGTATGTAGTTCCAATTGACAAATCAAGACGATGAGCAATTAGAACAAAAAGTAAAGTCATGGATTTTCTGCACAGACCTTTCCAGCCCGCTTTTGATTCTAATGTTCCTGTCTCTGTCTTTTTACTGTTATGAAAAATAGCGGCTACTGCAATTCCGGATATAAAGTCAATTGCCATAAATAAAATTAAAGTGGCAATTCCTGTATCCCAGCCGCCAAATAACGTTGTGATGATGCTTCCGACTATGCCGGTTAAGGTACATATGGTGTTTTTCATATTGCTTCTCCTCAATTTAGATATATATTTTAAAAATAACATATATCCATTATTCTATATAATTATTTATAATTTAGACACTTTTATAAGAAATACTAAGTCTTATAGCTTCAGTTCTTACTACATTAAGATGGACTCTAACTTTTGATGGAGATAAGACTTGTACGCTTGTAACATACCCCTCGCTGAATGCGTCATAATCACCATTCATAGCAATTACGCAAGGATTTGCTGTATCTAATGTTCCTGCAATAACAACATCCACATAATTATTACCATTAGGATTAACAACATACGTCATAAACTTTATATTTTCTAAATCACTTTTTGTAGCATATGGTATCCAATTATCCAACCAGTTACCATTAAAAATACTTCTGTGCCATACTCTTGTACAATTAGTTCCATATTCATGATAAAGCACTTGTGTACGATAGCCATTTGTTCCTCGTAATATTTGTATATATCCTTCTGCGAAAGAAGACCGTACATCAGAAGGTGCATCAGGGGGTATATATGTATTAACGGCAAATGTATCTTTTTTATTTTCTCTGTTTGCATTTACAAAATCTAAAATAGTTCCAGATTTTATATCAGTATTTTTTCCTAAATCATTATTCAATTGGTTAAATAAATCAAACAACGTCTTCCCATACCTCGCATCAAGAGCATATCCTCCCGCAGTCGTACTCCCATTATTCACCAACTTCCCCACTGTGATGATACCAGTCTTAAAGTTATTAAAATCCTGTATAAACTTCCTGACTTTCCCAAAAAACTGTCTGGAAGTTTCCCCCTCTTCCGGAATAGGAAATTCAGATGAAACAGAATCCAGTGATTGAATTTTAGTATCTGAGATATCACCTTCAGCCGATACTTTTGAATTCCAGTTCTTTTTTTCTCCATCGGAAACAAACCGATTCGCCCCATCCGTTTCAATATCCGATGCACGCCCTGAAAATGCGATATCCTTCATTTCAGAGAACCATTTCTTTATTTTGCCATGAGTTAACGATAAGGTTTCCCCTGACTCAAGATTTTCCCGTAACACCTCTTCTTCAAATGCGGTAACTGTTTGCGAGGAATCTCCTGTTGTATCCAGTTTTTTTTGTTCCAGATTCATAAGTTCCTCATCAATTGAATCCAATGTCCGGTTGTACTCATTTATATCATAGAAATCGTCTTCCCCTGGTTTGGGAAATTTATAATTCTTCGTTTCATTTTCCATTATTAAGCACCTCGTTTCGTATATGACCGTGTGTCCACGCTGCTAATTGCCCGTGAGTATAATGTTTCAGCAGTCCTTGTTGATTATAAAGAAGATCTAAATCTAACACCATGTTGCAGGGAGTAAATTCTTCCAGCAGTGCAGCCACTTCTGAAAAGCTCCGTTTACGCTTCAATGCAACACGTACAATAATTATTTTTTGCGGTTTTATTTCCATGAAAAAGCCATCATCCCCACAGAGCATTGACAATTTTTTTCTTAAAGTTGCCCTGGTATAAGGAATCATCCGATTCCATTTTGATAAAACTTTAAAACGCCTGTCCTCCAGCGTGTCACCACTTTGTGGGTATACCCTGATCATTGTTTCATAGCGTTTTATATTCCGTTCATCGGAGCTGTTTATAAACTGATTATTAAAAAGTACATCTGTCTCATCTTCCATAATCTGAATTTCAGGCTGGATTACCTTCTGAATCACACTCATTTCCATGTACTCTCGCAGAAAATCAGGAATATAAGACAATAAATCAACTTCACGAATCAATTTCCACCCCTCCATTAACCGGTATCTGATAGGGATTTAACTCCAGGTTTACCGGTTCTCCGTTTATTTTTGTGTTTTTAATATCATAGATTCCCTCTATTGATAAAATTTTAGATTCCAATTGGGAAATTCTAACTATACAGCCATAATCGCCCATACTCTCCCAGGAAGTTCTGATTTCTTTTAAATAATCTTCTACCGCCTTATTAATCAGTTCTTTTAGTGCCTCCAACGTGTAGTTTTCATTAATTTCTAAAGCAGTATTGATCTGTATGGGTACTGCTTCAGCTGATACAACAGTAACCCTATGATCAATAGGTGCCAGACCATCTCCACTAGCCGTTTCTGCTGGATCAATGACATTTTGTACCGTCTGTACCAATAAATCCGACGCCTTGTTGCAGTCGGAATCCAATATGGTCAATTTTACTGTAGATGGGCCATCCCATGCCCTGGTAACTTTAGTTGCACCAACTCCTGCAATTCCATTTGTTTTTTCAATATAATCCTGTTTATTTCCCCCATACGATTTTTTCTCAAAAGAATCAAAATAATTTTTCCGAAATACCTCCGTATCCACAGCATTTTCCCCAGGAATAAGAAGTTCTGTTATTTCCATAGAAGTAAGACCGGAAATATTCTGAACCGGAATCAGCCTGCCAAACTGATGATTTCCCTCTTCTCCGGCTTTTTCACAGACTACCTGAAATATACCGTTACCCATACTTTCTGAAACAGTATAGTAATATGTGCCCTGGCGGAACCGTTCCCCCTTTTTTATAAGAATTGTATCAGGAACTGCTATTGCCTTTAATACTGCTCTGGTAGCTTCCGTCGGCTGCAGTCCCCGTTCTGCCGCTCTGCGGATCAGATTCTCCCTGGAGGCCGTCTGGGCAAATGTTTCTTTTAATATAGTATCAAACTCTATGTATACAATCTGCATTTCAGCTGCTGCCGCAGAAAGTGCTGTATAAATCAAAGATCCTTCCCGTTTATCCAGTCCATTTGGAACACGGTCCATCATCCTCTTTAATATCACTTCATATGTCATATTTTCATACATCAGGTATTCACCTCCTTCTCTATCCTGAAGTCACCAAATATGGAGTTGACTGTAAATGTTACGTGAAGATTTTTTACTTTCATTTCAAATTCAAAATGATCCACGTTCTGTATGCGGTCGTCCTGGAGAAGTGCTTCACGGATTCTCTTCTTTATTTTTGTCTTTACTAATCCAGAGTGTTTACCAAATAAATGATTAAGCTCAGTTCCATAATTCCAGCTGTAAATCAGCCACTCAAACCGCTCTGTATTTAAAATACAATAAACTGCCTGTTTTACTGCATCTAAACCATCCACACTTCCATTTATCCGCTTATTTTTTATATCCAGATAAAATGTTGTTGATGGCTGCTGTATTATTTTAAAATCCTGCTGCAATATATTGCCCGTTACCGGAATCATTCTACTCCCCCTTTCTTACCACTTTCCAATGGCCACAAATTGCTGACCTCCTTTTTTCTGGATTAACAGCACATGATCTCCCGATTTTAATGTGTTTTTTACCGTAACTGCGACTTCTCCTATTCCAGGAATATCCATTATTTCCGTATGCTCCATAAATTGCTCTGTCAACAGTATCTGATTCCGGTTTAATATGGTCTTTTGACTGATTTGAATTTCAACCGGATATTCTTTTACAACTGTACCAGCTATTACATCACAAGGATCTGTCGCTTCCATTGCCTGAAATACAATTTTTTTTATATTATCTACCCAAATAGTATCAGCCACTTATTTTTGCTCCTCTCAATGTCAAATCCATTGTATGTATCCCTCCCGCTATCTTATGGGTAACAGATTCAATGATAAGGTAATTTTTAAGACCAATATCATTGACATTTAATATTACAGGAATCAGACAGCCTGCTCTTACACGGATATCCCCAAATGCATCTTTAATTGTTAAGGTTCTTGAGGGTCTATTATATAAATTCAGATATCTTTCCGCGATTGACTGGGCATCTACTCCTTTTTCAATTGATTCATCTTTTTGAAGAATTCCCCATTTATTAATGGATTCGGAATTTTTTGTCATAAAAATTTCTCTCTTTTTACTGTCAGAATCATCGTAATAGAGCTTGATCTGATTATAAGTATTGCTGTCAATACTTACCTTATAGTCATAATCCTGAGCTGTCGTATCATCTATTTGAGTATCAAGTATCATACTCTCCATATTTTTTAAGGCCAGTTTACCTGCTTCATCATAAAATGTGTATATCTGACCGAGACGGATCATGGTAAGGTCCAAGTTGTTCAGAATAATATCAAACAGGGTCTTGTCCTTTTCATTTCTGGAGAATGTTATCCCTGTATCTTCCAATTCACCAACGTTCAAATGATAATCCTGTGCAATCATTCGAATCAGTTCACCTGCTGATAAATTAGTGTAATTGTAGGAGTCTTTATTTTTTAAGTAGCGAAGCTGGTCATAAGCGGTGACCTTCATCTTTCCATCATGATTCCAGCTCCGTTCAAAAATAAATCCGAAAAATACTGATTTTCCATCAACGTCAAGACGTATTGCATTACCCTCTTCAATCACAAGATTGCTGTCCGGTATCAGTGAAAAGGAACACTTACCAGGTTGGCCTCTTCGCTGAAGTACCCAGGTAATGGATCCTTCCACCACAGGTTCATATACAGTCTGACCGTTTTGTATATATAAATGTGCCTCCAATTCCTTCCTCCCTTTACGGTATAATCAGAACCTGCCCCGGATAGATAAGATTCGGATTCTTGATTTTATCCTGATTTAACTGATAAATTTCCTGCCAACGGTTACCATTTCCAAGTTGTTTTTTTGAGATTGACCACAGACAGTCTCCTTTTGCCACTGTATAATTTTTTTGAGTCTGCGGCTCTCCCTGCCTCTTTGTACCATCTTGTGAAGAATCCGTCTCCTGTTTGTCATCTACAATGGTGAAGTTCATAATTTTAGTACCATAGTGTTTATATTCCTTCATGGAAAGAGAAACTTTCACATCAAGTCCCTCTCCCACATCATCACTCACCTGATATTCTTCAAGCGTTACATCCATACTGTTATCAAACAGACTTTCTCCAGATGGTCCCTGACGAATTATTATGAATTCAAATGGTCTCTTGCTTTTCTTTAATTGACCAAGCCTTTCTAAAAAATCTTCTGCGTTGTCAATACTTCCATCCCATACTGCACAGGGGTAATCCATCTGCGGAATTATAATATCAAGGCTTATATCTGCCAGACCAGATGGTTTAATTAAATTTATCTCTTCTCCATTGATTAAACTTACCGTTTGATTTTGACCATTATATTTAACCGGGATTTTTTCAGGCGGCAGGGGAAGCAACATATCATCAATATATATTTCATAAGACATATCAACCCACTCCTTCCGCTGCAGATGCTAAGATCTCACCAGTAACATCAGATAGTCTGCGGTTTAATTCATCAAAATCGGTAATATTTTTTATGGTATTATTATTATTTACATCCACCTTCAGTTCTGCAAGAGTAAAACGGTTGATAATCTCCTGCTCTGCTGCATCCCGCATATATTTTAATTCCTCATCTACAACATCCATAGAATCTGCCATGGCGGCTGTACTCATTGCCGTATCACCTGTATTTCTGATAATGTTTTCATTTGAATCCAGTTTGTTATCTGTGTTTTCTATAGGATCCTGCTGCTTTAAAAAAGTTTTGAAGTTCTCAAATTTGTCTTTAGCACCCGCTTCCATATTTGTTCCTATTTTATTACCTGCCTGGAATTTATCAGTATAATCCATATGTTGGAGATTGAATTTTTTACCTAAATCCATAGTTTCAAACTCTTTTTTATATTTACCGTTTCCATGTTCTTTTGCAAATTTATCAGTAAAGTCAGAAATACCCTCTCTCCAAACCGATACTGTTGCTTCCATTTTAGTGCCGAAAACCAAATCCAGAGCTTTCGCTAACTTTTGAATGAGTCCCAGAACCTGATCTGCAAAATCTGCAAATAGATGCACCGCTGCTCCAATTGGATCCCGGAACACATTTGCTATAAAATTTGCCATTATAATAAATGGATTTAACATAAATTCAACTATTCCAAAAACCAGTTCAGCCATAGCCATCAGTATATTGCCTATAGCTGCTAATGCCATGTAGAACACTCCAACAATGATTCCTGTTGCACTATACGAAGTTCCGGCAAATTGATTCACTGCGGCTACTCCGGCATAAAACAGAGCGATTAACATAATGATCAGTATTATGATCCAAGTCAGAGGACAAGCTGCAAGAGCCGCATTTAAACCTTCCGCTGCAATTGTTTGTGCTGTAGTAGCTGCTACTTGCGCCCAGCTGCAAACCGTGTTCCAGGCAGTTGCAGCTGCACTCCCAATCATCGTCAACCAACCAACTCCCAAAACTGCATTGTAAACAACCAACGCTGCAATAATCCCCAGGATAACAGGCTGTAAAACGGACCATGATTCTGCAATGTAATTTCCAATCTCACCAGCAACCAAACCAATTACACCAAATATACCACTTATATTTTCCACATCCCCCTGCAATCCTGATGTAAAATCATGGATGCTTTTTGTTACAAAATCTACCACTCCGCCAATTGGTCCGGCTAATCCAACATTTATTGTTTTTGCAAGCGAGCTGAGAGCACTTGCCGCATCATCATACTTTGTCCTGTTTAACTCCTCCAGATGGCTCTTTGTCAACTCTACGGATCCACTTAAATCAGTAAGTGCCGTCACTCCATCGCTTCCAATATTTCCCCATGCTTCTCCAAACAACTGTACACCGGCCAGATTCCTGTTAACCGGATCTTCCATGTTGTTTAAGGCGTTCATTGTCTGCTGGAATGCCTGCTTTGCTGTTTCTCCCCCACCTCTGAATGCTTCCGCCATTTTGTTTGCGTCAAGTCCCAGAGCAGAGAATCCCTGACTGGAATCTTTTCCTCCGCTGACTGCCCGTTTTGAGAATTCGCTGACTGCATCTCCAAGTGAATCAACAGATATTCCTCCGTTTTCAGCACCATTAATCATAGCCTGGAACATTTCATCACCTCCAAGACCGAGACTTTTAAATCTGGCTGAATACTGATTAATTGTCTCCAGCAAATCACCGTTTTTATTAAGCCCTGCCTGAGTTCCCTGAATAATCAGATCAAATGCTTCCGCACCGGAGATTCCAAACTGCTGCTCTAACATTCCTGCAGATTTTATACTGTCTGTCAGACCATACCCAAACGTATCCTGCATCAGCAGTCCTGCACGGGTTATCTGCTCTAATCCATTTCCAGTCTGTCCTGTAAGCTGATTAACTGCAGACAGACTTTGGGCTGCCGAGTCCAGACTGGGGCTTAAATTATCAATGTAGAGATTGGATGTACTTTTTTCTGCTGCTTTCAGTTCTGGTCCCTGTAATCCAGTTCTGGTCTGAATAAGATTACCAGCAGCTTTCTTATCATTCGCCTGGTTAAAAATCTCCATTGCACTGGTGTTGATTCCCATTTTCTTTGCACCAGATACCACTTTTCCCCAGGCATTTTTTAGCTTCTCCAGTTCTTTTGTGTTCTCACTTGCGCTCTGTGTTAGCTGATCTTGTTGATTCTTCACTTTATACACAGATTCTTCTACCCTGTCATACTGGATACGAATCCCCGATAGAGAAGATTCCCACATCTGCATTCCCGGTAATGCCAGTGCATTAGATGAAGCCATCTGTAAGCTGCGCATCAGACCGGCGGTAATCTTTATAGAATTGCTGACTCTTTGCAGTACAGGAGTCGCTCCATCCGTAATCTGTATCGAGTTTTCTGCTGTTGCCACACCACTGCCTCCTTCCCTTTATTATTAGGAAAACGTCCGTTAAGACGTCCTCCCTTTTTCTATCTGTGCTTTGATTTTGCTTTTTGAGCCTGTTTTTTATCATTTTCCAGTTTAAGATTGACCGCTGCTATGATAAACGCCTTTTCATACCGGTCAAGACTTAAAAATTCATGGGGCCACTTATGAAGCTTATGGAGGCAATAGTAGGCAATATTTGCTTCCATATCGCCTCCTTCTATCAGTTTTTTGCTTCTTCTACCTGCTCTTCCAGAGTTGTATCAAATCCATTTACCTGCTGAATCCGTTCCAGATAGCCTGCATATTCTCCTGCAGTGAGCATTGTCTTTAACAGTGCATCCGCTCCCATCACATGATAAGAATCCTGAAGGCTCTTATCATTTAAATTAGGGTATACCGTACATTCCGCAGCTAATTTTCCAAGATAGAGATTGTAATCTGTCTCCTGAGTATATTGTCCTTTTTTACCGATCACCTGTACCCGCTTCGTACATTCTTTTCTCAGTGCTTCGTCTTCTTTTGAAGTAATGGCTTTTATTTCCCATTCCACTGGCTTATTTTTCTGATCAACGAATCGTTTTGATGCCACAAATTTTTCATTTTCTGCTTTCACAGCATTCTGACTTAAAAAGCAACTTAAATCACCCATAATTAATCTCCTTTTTTCTTACTGCATTCCAGCAATTGATCCAAAGCGTTCCGGCATCTCCCAGCTTTCAAATGTAAATTCAAATTCATCCTCTAAATATTCTCCGGATGCATCGAATTTGGTAATAATACCGCCATTAATGTTACAATTTTTTAAAATAACCGTCTGCCTTCCCACGCTGGAAGCAGGATCTTCATTTGTAACCTGGATATCAAAGTAAATATCTCTTCCGGTCTGCTGGTAACGGTATAAAATGTCGCGGAAGATACTGGTGTTATAGTGAAATTTTGCGGATCCGGTCCCTTTCATGCCAACGGTCTTATTCCCCTTCATGGCACGTCCAAGAATAGGGATCTCAGATTTCACCTTCTCAATTTTAGCTTCCAGATTCAAAGCCTGCATAAAATTGTACCGCTCATTTTCAATTGTTATAAAGCACTCTGCCTTTGTTGCACTGACTGCATCCCATGCATTCATAGTTATATTACTCATATTTCATTACTCCTTTCTTATGAAACAACGACTGTCATGTACAAAATACTCATACAGTTAACTGGCTGAACTGGAAAATTAACTAAAACAGATCGTTTTCCATCACCCTTATCCACAGTAACCGCCTCTGTGTCAAAATCATCAATTGCTCTTAAAACAACCAACTGCTTTCCATAAGTAACAATATCATTCCAAAGACTGATACGCCCTCCATTATCATTTGGCATCTTTCCAAGATAACGGGAAGAGAAAAGTCCGGCGATGTCATTACCAATCTGGTCCAGAATTCGGACAGTCTGATTATTGGAAAAATCTTCTCCCTTTTCATCTGTATAGGTAGCAAATGTATTAATATCGGTAAGAACACGGATCTCACTTCCAACTTTATGGAAAAGGAATTTTCCGGCCTTCATGGCATCCGCCAGCTGAGCCTGAGTATAAGGAACCATTACGGTATATTCCCCGTTATACTTTCTGTTTTCTATGGTTTTGTTAATCTCACATGCTGCTTCCGCACCCGCAACCCAGTAAACAAGACCTGCTGCACTTTCCTCTGCTTCATTTTCCACCGAAATAATTCCCTCATGGTCCGCTTTGGTGTACTGATGTAAAACTGTCTGGAATTTTACGCCAACTTCATCTCTCATTCTCTTTGTAAATGCTGCAAACAAGGCTTTCACGCTCTCATCCTGAGAAGGGCAGCAAAGAATCTGAAATGAACCGCTCTCTACAGCACTGAGAAACTCTGAATAATCTTCACCAGTTATGTCACTGCCATCTGTGCCGCCAGTAAAGGTAAGACCGGCATTTTCTGCAAGTGTTCCATCTTTCTTAAACATTACGTAACGGTTGTCCTTCAGTTCAGCAGCTTGAGAAACTGTCTGCACATCCACTTCTCTGCCATCAAATATGACTCGCACATCGTACTTAGAATTTTCATCAACGTTCTTTGATATAACAATCATTAAACTATTTCCACGTTTGCCGGAATATCTTGCTATACCATAATCACAGGAAGCCTGCACTCCAGAATTTAACCGGTAAAAAATACCCTTCTTTAAATTTTGAAATAATTCTCTGATGGGGCGCATTTCCTCTGCATCATATGAATAGCCAAATAATTCTTTGCTGTTATTCTGAAATTCTTCAACTGAAACTTCAAAAGTTTCTCTTTCAGGGCCCCAGCTAAATTTCATGGGGATTGCAGCTGTTCCTCTGTCTCCCATAGCTGCCCCAGAGGCTGTACGATTAATAAAATTTATGTACGCACCAGGAAACACCTTATTTTGAATCTTGAAATTACCTCCACCTAACATACTTTTACCTTTCCTTTCTTAAATCGAATCATTATTTCATCCGCTTCTGCAAATGTATAAGTCTTACCATTTTCCAGCAGTGCACACAGTAAGTCGCTTTGATTGCAGTACCTTTCAGAACAGATTAACTGTTTCTTCGTATAACGTGATGAATTTGCAGCATTATCTCTTTTTTTACTATTCTCAGTCATTAAATTACCTCTTTACTTTAACCTCATGTCCTCCATGGACACGTCCTCCCCTTTATTTTTCAAGAAAAACATCTGGTATTCTGCCTGAAAAATCAATTTCCCATTTTCAAATTCCCCATTTCTGCTGACACAGCCAATAGACACCCCATTCTCCATAGAAACAAATTCCAGATGCTCCATTAACAATTCCAAAACATGATACTTGTCTTGACAGGACTCTTCTGTATCCATTGGATGGTAATTAACAAATAGTCCTATGGAACAGCAGTATCGGTTTCCATTGACACATTTTTCCGACACCTGTGAGATACCGGTTGCAAGACAAGATTCCTTTTCCCCCTCTTTTATTGGACCTGAAACAATCTTCTTATCAGGAAAAATAACCTTCAGCTTTCCAATTACAGAATCCACAATCTGGCTATACATTTTCAACCATCACCCCTCTTCCGTTTTTGTAGTCTTTTTGTCTACTCCATCATTAAAAAAAATATCACTTATTTCCTCCAACGACGCAATCCCAAGCAACTCGCACAACAGCTTAATCTCACCCGCCTTAAACTGACTCTTATTCCACAGTTTCCTTCGAAACCCATAGCTGGATAAATGAAGTCTGGCTGCAATCCACCCCTTTTTCAGCCCGGACTTTCTAATTAACTCATTTAACCGAACTGTATTTGTCATGCTTCCCTCCTTTCTTGTAGTCTTTTTGTCTACACCATCATCATACTCTAGTGTTTCTATTTTGTCAACATGTTTTTTAAATTTGTTGAAAATAGTTCTACTCCGTGTTATAATACTGTCATGGAGGTGATCCTATGGATATAGGTCAGATCATAAAACAAAGACGTGAGGAACTGGGAATGTCCCAGGAAGAGCTTGCTAAAATGGCGGGTTACAAATCCCGTTCTTCCATTAATAAGATAGAGGTGGACGGCAGAGGGCTTCCCCAGTCTAAAATAAGCGCGATTGCAAAAGCACTGAAAACAACCCCTGCTTCCCTCATGGGGTGGGAGGAAACAGAAAGTTTTGCGCTGGACCATGTAAACAGCTGCTTTGGAGAATCCGCCAGGGAAATGCTAAGTAACTTTCAAAAGCTCAATGAAAGCGGACAGAAAGAAGCACTTAAAAGAGTCAGTGAGATGGTACACATTCCCCAATATACAAAAACAGCCCAGGTTATTTCCCCCTTACACAAGGATACGAGGACTTATTTACAGCCGGTAGCCGCTCACGAACGTACGGATATTGAAGTGACAGAGGAAATGAAGCAGTATGATGATGCCTTTTTCGATGAATAAAGAATAAACTCGTTGAGGTGATTTGTTTGAATTATGATACATTATTACAAGAAGCAGAATCTGATGGAATTCTGATTAAGGAAAAACCGTTAATTGCAAATGATGGACGAATCAGAGGAGATCATATTCTGATCCGCCAAAATATGTCCGGCTGCCAGAAGGCCTGTGTTCTGGCAGAAGAACTTGGACATTATTACACCACTGCCGGAGACATTCTGGATCAGTCCGATGTTTCTAACCGGAAACAGGAGCGTACCGCCCGTTTGTGGGCTTACAACAAGATGATCACATTGGAAAAGCTGGTTGCGGCAAAAGAAGCCGGATGCAGAAACAGCTATGAAATCGCAGAGCACTTAGATGTAACAGAAGAATTTTTGCTGGAAGCACTGGAATGCTATCACACAAAATATGGGAAAGGCTTGCAGAAGGACTGCTATTTAATCCTTTTTGAGCCATTTAATATCTATAAAATGATTGAATAGTATTTTTTTATCGTAATACAAGGGGATTATTCATATACTATCCAGAGGTGATCTAACATGCAATCCTGTGAACTCGTAGCGCTTGTGTCATCAATCGCCTGCTGTCTGGCGAAAGACCGCTCTGCCGCTGAAATCGCTCTGCTAAGTAGTGTCTTCAACCAGCTTAGTGATACTCTGGATACAATTGCCGCCCATCAGTTACTCTGTTCTGGGGACAAAGATGTTGACGATATATTTTTTTTCCAAAGAGAACAAAATAACCAGGAATGATAAGGAACTATCGATCAGTTCCTTATTTTCCTGGTTTCCAATTCAGACAATCCATTTTTTAATATGCTGCCGTAAGAAGAAGCTCCACTGCAAGACGGTCCGAGAGCCGGCCTGTCTTAACCGCCTCTTCTGCCTCCACGCAGGAATTCACATAAGAGAGAATCTGTTCCTTTGAAAAAGTCCTGGCCTGGGGCATCAGTTTTCCAGCTGCAAAAGGCGGTATTTTAAGCTTAGATGCAATCCCACTCTTGTCCATCCCCTTTCCCATCAGTTCCTTAACCTGAAGCAGCTGATTAAACTGTCTGGCTATGAGAAACAGGATTCTCATAGGCGGCTCTTTTAATGTAAGCAAATCTTCATAAAGCGCAAGAGCCTTTTGGGTCTGGCGGTTAACAATAGAATTGACCATTTCAAATATCTTATTGGCAGTCCGCTCCGTACAGATCGCCGACACATCTTCATTCGTTATCACTTCTCTTCCCAGGGTAAAGCTGATCAGCTTTTCTAACTCCATCCGAATGTTTTCCATGTCGTCTCCGGTCATACTTAGAAACAGCTCCATGGTCTGCCCGGTCACCTTCTTTCCTTCTCTGGAAAGAAGTGTTCCCGCCCATCTGGCAAGCTGGCCCATATCCTGACGCTCCATCTCTGCCGCGTACCCCAGTTCCTTTATCCTTTTAAACATCCGGCTTCTTTTATCCACCTCTGATTCCACAAACACCATGCAGGTTGTATCCGGCATCTGAGGAAGGTAGGCAACCAGTTCCTCTGCTGCCGATTTAAAAAAACCGCTGTCTTCTACCAGGATCATTCGCTTCTCAGCAAAAAAAGGCATAGTATCGGCAAGGCTTATCAGCTCCTTTACGTCAATGGACTTTCCGTTAAACTGATTGAAATTCATGGTATCGCCCTGGGTTATAGCCGATTTCATCTGATTTTTATAGCTGTTTTTTAAAAATGCTTCTTCCCCATATAAGAGGTAAACCGGCTTAAAACTATTATTTTTTATATCCTGATTCAGGGTCTGCATAACATGGTTCACTCCTTTTCCTTCTTTTCATTATACCCATGGTTCCGGCTTCCGTCAACGAAAGTTGAAAAACGAATCCTGGTTCCATCCGTTTCCAGTCTGACCGCTCCGCTCATTCCAGTCTGAAAGACCGTAACATTTCGTTCTTTAAGACGGTCTAAGACTTCTTTATGAGGATGCCCGTAAGAGTTTCCCTGTCCGTAGGAGATCACAGACCAGGTGGGAGATACTGCATCAAGAAACGGTTCACTGGATGAATACTTAGACCCATGATGAGCGGTTTTTAAAACATTTACTTCGCCAAGTAGATTATGATCCATTTTTTCAAGAAGCCGCTGTTCCTCCACCTCCCCCATATCACCGGTAAACAGCATATGGCAGTCACCATAATCCATTTTAAGCACCTGTGACTCTCCATTTACATCACCCGGAATATCCTCTTTTCCGGGATAAAGACAGGTAACGGAAAAAGTTCCTGTTTTCATATAATCTCCTTCCGTTAAATACCGCACGCAGGTTCCCCGTTTTCTTCCCAGCTCTTCCAGTGACTGAATTGATTCATCCCCTCTCCCATGATAGGGGAGAAACAGATTCTTAATCTGAATGTCCTCACAGCTTTCCAGTAAATATTTCACCCCGCTTAAATGATCCTGGTCGCCATGGCTGACAAATGCATAATCAATCTGGGAAATACCAAGGGATTTAAGACAGGGAGACAGTGTGTACTCTCCAAGAGACTTATTTGATGAACTCCCTCCATCAACCAGTATGGCTTCCCCTTCAGTCCTCAGTAAAATACCATCTCCCTGCCCCACATCAAGAAACCATGCATCCAGCCCTTTTACCGGCTGAGGTGAGAAAAGCAGGATGGACAAGAGATAGAATCCTGCCAAAAAAAGAAGCTTTGCCCCATATGGAATTCCGGCTGCAGTTTTATCCTTTTTCTCTTTTGGGGGTTGTGCTGTTTTCTCCTCTCCCTTCTCCCATTTTCTCAGCCTTTCAATGAACAGCATAACAGCAGTCAGAAGTAAAGCATACGCGGCAAGCACACGAATCCCCGGCCTTCCCAATATAATATTGTGCCCCGGTATCCGCCCAGCCGTTTTTAACAGAACTTCATACAAAGACAGAATATAGTGTCCGGTTCCTGCTGCCGCTGTTCCTAAAACAGAGCTTATGGCTCCAAGGGCAATCACTCCCATACCCGAACAGAGTACTCCTCCCATAAGAGGAATGACCAGAAGATTTAGGAGCAGACCATAAGGAGGCATTTGATAAAAATGAAATGCCGTTACAGGCAGAGTCATCATCTGAACAGCAAAGCAGGCAGAAATACTCCCGGCAAACAGATGATCTTTCCCCAGCCAGCTGCGGATGACCGGAGCCAGTCCTCCGATGGCAAAAACAGCACCAAAGGACAGCTGAACCCCTCCCTGCATGATGAGAAACGGAGAATGAAAACCAAGAAAAAGGAAAGACAGCGATGCTGCAGACAGCAAATCATAGGTTCTGCCAAGACATGCAGCATAAAATCCAGCACACATCATCAGCCCCGCCCGCACAACAGAGGGGCTGCCACCGGTCAAAATGCCGTATAAAATCAGAAGAACTGTGCTTACAAGGCCTGCGCCCCAAAAGCCTGCCCCCGCTTTCTTCATCATTTTATAGAAAGCCAGTCCGATAAAGGACATATGAAGACCACTGATTGCAAGAAGATGGGCGATACCGTTTTTCTGGTATAAATCCTTGATTTCACTGGCAATTCCCTTTTTATCTCCCAGCACCGCAGCCGCAAAAATACCTGCATCCTCTTCTTTCGCATCCCGATAGAGAAGATCCTTACTTCGTGACTTAAATTTCCTTAAGCCTTCCAATAGCGGGGACTTCGCAGAATTCACTATTTCTATCTCTTCTGCAAAAAGGCGGAAATCAAATCCCAGAGACTGGTAGTAGTCTTTGAAGTCAAACTCACCCGGATTTCTTGCCTGGGAAAAGAGCTGCACCTCTCCCCGCACCGCTATAGTCTGCCCAATTCCCAAATGTTCCGCTGAAACGCTGCCGGCCTCCTTAAAGGAAACCAGAATTTTGGAATGCTCATAGGGAACCTCATCCCAGTTTCCTTTTCTCATCTTCCGTATCCGGTTATTCTTTAAAGTCAGCCAGACAGTTCCTTCCTCTTCCTCAATGGAAGAAATCTTACCCTGAACCTCGGTATAATGGGAGGAAATCTCATCCATCCTCATTTCCCGTTCTCTCCAATTCTCCATTTCAGAACCTGCACGAGCCGATCCCAAGTAGAAAAAAACAAGAGGCAAAAAGACCCAAAGCGGGTTTCTGCCTCTCCTGCGACCACAAAAAATCATCCCGGCTGCAATCAGCGCCGGAAGAAAAAGCCAAGATGTCAGAGCCAGCAGTACGGCAGTCTCTCCAAGTACAAATCCCCCTGCAATCAGACATAATGGGCGTTTTATTGTTGTGTTCCTCCTGTTTCTTCTGTAGATTCCTCATTTTCCTTATTGTAATCCAGATTTCGCTCAAACAGCTGGTTTAAAGAAATGGAGTCCCGGAACATCACTTCCTGGGAACCATTGACTGTGATCTGCACCTTGTTGATGGAAGAGACCGCAGCCAGAGAATTCACGATGGAATAGATGGGAATATATTCTTTTACCTCCAGTGTGTTATTGAGAAATGAGGAGTCAAAATTAATGTAACAAACATTTTCATTCACGGAAACATTGAGTAACTTGGTATCCTTAGGCAGAGTGGGGTTTAATCCCGGTCTGCCGGGACCTGCAATCAGCTGTTCAATTACCAGCTTTTCCAGAGAAGTATTGATGTTATGAACCACTTCTCTCGTCTCCTTAACCAGTTTCTCTCCGCTTTCATCTGAAAAATATAAAGACAGCTCCGTCTTTTCAAACGAGTTGACGTTGCTGATATTATCTACAAAATCCGTACTCTGCATGGGTCCCACCGGATTTCCTGTGCTGTCCATAAGAGGCTGTTCCGCCGTGTAGATTGCAACATATGCAATCCCCTTAATCTGGGTTAATGTCCTGACAAGAGCGGCCCTGCAAAGAATCTCCCTGGTGCTGTTCATCATGGCGTAATTATTATCAAAATACAGATACAAAACCGTATCTTCCAGCTTATACCGTTCAAATCCCACCTTGTCCGGGACCGCTGCCTGCCTGTCTAAATCCTTTGGAACGTTACGAAGCTGTTCCATCAGATTTTTAATCTCCCAGTCTGTTTCCTCTTCTGCTTCATCTGCCGGCTTCTGGGGCATGGTATATGGCTGAGGCTCCATTTTTGTCATGGCTGAATTCAGATAGTAGATCTGATAAAGCTCCCCGTCCTCTTTGCTTTCTTCCGGCGCTCTTCCTGAACAGCCAGATAAACAGTATATTACAGACAGCAGGAAGATCAGTATACCGATTCGTCGCTTCATCCCTGTCCCTCCTGTTCCTAAGAAATATATGTAAGAGGTATACGTACGGTAAAAGTGGTACCCTCTCCCTCTTTGCTCTGAAGCTTGATGGCTCCCTGATGCATCAGCACGATTTTTTTTGTAATGGACAAACCTAGACCTGTTCCTCCCGTTTCTCTGGATCTTGCCTTATCCACCCGGTAAAAGCGGTCAAAAACACGTTCCTGGAATTCTTCGGAGATTCCGATTCCTGAGTCAGCAACCTTAATATAAAAGAATTTATGATCCGCATCCAGTGTCACCCGGACCCAGCCGCCTTCCACATTGTATTTAATGGCATTCTCCACAAGATTGCTCAGTGCCAGAGACAGCTTCATCTCATCCACATCTGCAGTTACTTCCCGCATACTCTCAAAAGTCAGCTCAATATTCCTCTTTCCTGCAATGGGGCGAAGACGCTTTAAAATCAGTTCCAGCAGTCCGTTAATTTTAACCTGGGCCACGTTTAAGTTTGCCCCTGCCGTCTTATCCATTCGAACCAGAGCCAGTAAATCGTCAATAATTTTATTCTCTCTTTCAATCTCTTCTGATATATCGCTTAAAAATTCCCGATACAGCTCCACGGGAGCATCCTCCATGCCAATCAGAGAATCTGCCAGAACACGAATAGAGGTAATGGGAGTTTTTAATTCATGAGATACATTGGAAACAAACTCTTCCCTTGACTTGTCCACCGCTTTTAACTTCTTTAAAGTGGTATTGATGGAATCAGAGATCTGCCTGGTTTCCTTATAGATACGGGAGCTGATGTCCTCATCTAAATTCCCCTCTGCAGCCCTGTTTAACAGCCGCTGCAGCTCACGGAACGGCTTCATCAAAAGCTTTACAATAAGAACTGCTGCAATTACCAGTATGGAAACAATTAAAAGCTGCAAAAACGCGCTTTTATCTGATACTGCCACAATCCGGTTCAGAAGATCCTCAGAAGATGCCGTTACAATCATGACACCATCTATCTCCTTGTCCTGGCTGTTGGAATAGATAGGAATTGTGAGAGAAAAATACCTTTTCTCCTGATTATATTTGCTGCTGTTTTCGCCGTTAAAGCAGCGAATCACTTCCTCCGACACATTGGTCTTTCCTGCTGATAAGGAAAACGTATCGCTGATAATGCGGAAGCTCTTGTTGATAATTACAATTCTTCCGTTAAACATATCCGCTTTCACAGTCATCTCATTATCCAGCAGAGGATCCTTGGGATCCATGGTTAAATATCCAATCCTGGTCATCTTGTTGCTTAATATCCAGCACTGGTTCTGGATCTCCTGCATTCTGGAATCGATGAGATTTTGCCGGAATGCTCCAAGCAGGACAGAACTTCCTATAAAGACAGGAATACTTCCTATAAACAAAAAGACGAGAATCAGGGTGACCTGCAGGCTTATGGTGGGTTTTCGGCTGAATCGTTTATCCTGAAACATGGTCACACCCCTCCAATCTTCGACTTATCATAGCTGCGTTTCTTTGGTACAGGCAACTGCCAGCGCCCCCGGACCGATATGGCAGGCCACGCTGAGAGAAAGATGATCCACATAGATCTCTCCTGTTTCCGGGAATAGCTCTTCAAGTTCCCGTTTGAATTCCAGGGCAGCTTCCAGACTGTCTGAGTGTACAACCGCCATATGAGTTTTCTCTCCCAACGGATCTTTAAAACGCTCATCCATATCTTTTTTTATAGCAGCAATCATCATGGCTTTTGCCTGTTTCATGGTTCTTGCTTTTGCAAAAGCATCAAGCTTTTCTCCCTGTATGGTAAGTACCGGCTTAATCCGCAGAAAACTTCCAAGAAGTGCGGCAGCAGGAGTGATTCTTCCGCCCTTTTTTAAATATTCCAGGGTATCTAAGGTGATATAAATGGTGGAGTCCATCTTTGTCTCCTCTAACTTCTCCTTAATCGCCTGGGGGCTTATTCCCTGATCTGCCATCCCCTT
Organism: Lacrimispora sp. 38-1; assembly: GCF_049890855.1. NCBI lineage: Bacteria > Bacillati > Bacillota > Clostridia > Lachnospirales > Lachnospiraceae > Lacrimispora > Lacrimispora sp. 38-1. Next base: position 70,183 of record NZ_JBANEW010000056.1, read on the forward strand.
CGCATCAAGTACAGACTGTCTCTGGGTCACAGAGATTCTCTGATTATTAACAACAAACACCTTACCCTCAAAATCCTCCGCCAGCATAAGGGCTGTCTGGCAGGAACTGCTTAATCCGCTGGACATGGGTATGTGCACAATGGCTTCGTATTCATTTAGCAGGTCATTCCATAAATCCATTAAATCACCGGGAGATGGCTGTGAGGTGGAAATATCCGCGCCGCTTTTCAGCTTTTCATAAAACTCCTGCTGGCTTAAGCTGATATCCTCATAATACATCTCTCCATCCATCATAAATGGCATGGGAATGACATAAATTCCAGCATCCTTCCCCTGCTTCTGGGTAATTCCGCTGTTGCTGTCTGTAACAATCGCTACTTTCATTCCGGCTCTCCTTCATTCCTCAAATTAAGTATTCTGCTCTGCTTCATTCACAGATGTATAAAGCTGGTAATACATGCCTTTCTTTAAAAGAAGTTCTTCATGACTTCCTTCTTCCACAATACTGTTGTCAGACAGAACTAAAATCCGGTCAGCATTCTGTATGGTAGTAAGCCGGTGCGCGATCGTCACAGTTGTCCTTCCTTTGGAAAGCCGCTCCAAAGACTGGGAAACCAGCTGCTCGCTTTCATTATCAAGTGCAGAGGTCGCTTCATCAAGAATCAGAACCGGCGGATTTTTTAAGAACACTCTGGCAATACTGATCCGCTGCTTCTGACCGCCGGAAAGCTTCACTCCCCGCTCTCCTACATATGTATTGTATCCGTCCTTTAATCCCGTGATGAATTCATGGGCTCCTGCCATCTTAGCCGCTGTAACCACTTCTTCCATGGAAGCACCCGGGCGGCCGTATTCAATATTCTCAAAAACAGTTCCTGAGAATAAATAAACATCCTGCTGCACCACACCTACCGTGCTTCTCAAGCTCTTAAGCGTTACTTCCCTGATATCCTGTCCGTCAATTAAAATCCTTCCCTCTGTAGGGTCATAAAAACGCGGAACCAGGCTGCAGAGAGTTGTTTTACCGCCTCCGGAAGGCCCTACCAGAGCCACTTTTTCTCCGTGTCTGATTTTTAAGTTGATATGAGACAGGACAGGATTACGGTCATCCGGATATTCAAAAGAGACATCTTCAAAGGAGATCTCCCCTTTGATTTCCGTAAGAGGTCTTGCGCCCTCTTCATCAAAAATATCTACATTGGCGTCCATCAGCTCCATGAAACGGTCAATTCCTGTCATACCTCTCTGAAACTGCTCCGCAAACTCAATAATTCTTCGTATGGTAGCCAGTAACGTGCTGACATAAAGAGTGTATGCCACAAGATCTCCCGGTTCAATCAGACCCTTTATCATAAAAATACCGCCTGCAATGATCACCACCACATACATCAGACCGTCAAACATCCGGATGGTATTCTGGAAAGCCGCCATATATTTATATGTTTTTCTTTTAATCTGTAAGAATTCCTGATTGTCACGGTTGAATTTTTCTATCTCGATCTTCTCATTGGCGAAAGCTCTTACCACCCTGTTTCCAAGAAGGCTGTCCTCAATCCTGGCATTCAGTTCACCAATATGGTTTCTCTGGTGTTTAAATGCTCTCCTCACCTGAATGTTAAAATAAGTACAGGACACTGCCATGACTGGAATCAGCAGGAAAATGATAAGGGTCAGCGAAAGATTGATTCCCGCCAGGACGATAAAAGAGATCACCGTCTTTAAAAACGCAATAAAAAATTCTTCGGGACAGTGATGGGCAAACTCCGTCACGTCAAATAAATCGCTGGTAATCCGTGACATAATCTGCCCGATCTTGGTATTATTGAAATAATTATCGGAGAGCTTCTGCAGATGGCTGAACGCATCCTCTCTCATATCCGTCTCTATGGCAGCTCCCATCACATGACCGGTATATGCCATATAAAAGCTTGCCATACCGTCAATGATCCTGAGTCCGAAATAAAGTGCACCGATACTTATAATGGTACGGACGGTGAGTGCCGATATATCCCGCAGCCCCTGATTGGTAATAAACCGAAGGATCAGGGGCAGCACCATCTCACAAATGGTGGTTAAGGACGCACAGAACAAGTCCATCACCATAATCTTTGTATATTTTTTATAATAAGGCACAAACCGCCTCAGCAATATGCCTGTTTTCATCTCTTTCTGATTCATACGTTCCTCTACTCTGTTATTCGAATGCTTTTTATCAGTTCCAAAGCCCAGTCTTTCTCCCCCGGTTTTCTGCTTACAATATTAATATTCATACGCTGGTCTTTATAAAGTACCTGGGCAGATACTCCATATCTGGTTTCCCCCGGCTTCTCCTCCGGTTCATAAAAAGCCACCCTGACCTTCGCCTGATTCAGTTCAAAATCCAGGATCTCCTCGGGTTTGCCCTGTTCAAACCACTGGGGCTTAAACTCCGCTTCACGTCCAGCAAAGACCGCTGCATAAATATAATAATCATGACCGCCATAATCCCTGCCGTCATAATAATGATCCATTGCGCTGTTATCTTCCTCATCGTATAAGAAATTTCCTGGTATGGCAAAACTCATATTGCCGATCTTGCGGTAGACCAGATATTTTCTGCATCCAATGGAATCCTCAATATCCATGAGATTCACGGACTCCATCTTCATGGGAGTGTGTAAATCAAGAGCACAGATATCAAGATAAGACTTCATTGGAAATGGAATATCCGGATCCATGACATATGCCTTTTCAAGAAGCTCTATAATTCTCTGATTTACATAAAAGTCCTGTGTGCTCCGCTGTGATGGCATAAAATAGCAGGACTGGTTTAAAAGAACCATCGCGCTGTTCCTGTAATATCTGGCATCCTTTTGAAGATCATTCCATAGGAAGAAATCCCTGGCAAATGCCACACTCATCCCGGAATGTACCATCCCGGCTATCTCCTTAAACGAAAAAGACCGGATGTGAGTAATCAGCTTTCCTTCCTGCCTGGATGGAATATAGTAAATGGCAGGCCAGCAAAACATATATTCCCCTTTTTCACTCCAGCCGGATACCAGATCCATCAAATCGGAAAACCATTGGTAAAAATATTTTTGTCTCATGGCAAAAAAATCTCTTTTTATGAAATAACCCGTCCGGTCTTCTACTTTAAGCTTTAGCTTTTTTTCCCGCGCAGCTTCTTCTAAAAACTCCACCACTGCAGCATGAAATCCGGGTCCTGCAATGTTTGTCTGGCTCTCTCCCTGAAACCTGCGCTTATTCCAGTTAAACCAGATATATCCTTCCGGACACAGCTGGACAAGCAGCATTCCTTCAATGCGAAAACACTGATATCCCATCTTCTTCGCCAGCTCCTTCACCATAAGCTCGGCAGACTGACAGTTCCAGGAAAATCGGGAAAATATTTTTTTCTTGGGCTCCAAAGAAAATCTGATTCTTATACTCATCTGAAATCCTTCCTAACATACCTTTCTATATTCTATCGTATTTTTGTTAGAAATGGAAGCACAAAACGTACACGGACAAGGTAATTTTTATTCTTTTACAAAAAAGAAGACCCCCGGTACGTTTACCGGGAAGCCCTCTTATTCCTTCAATTTACCGGACAAGCAGTGATTTTCCTGTCATCTCTTTTGGCTGCTCCATACCCATCAGTTCGATTAAGGTCGGTGCGATGTCTGCAAGACAGCCGCCCTCTCTCAGCTTATCGGCTGGATCAGCATTAACCAGTATGAAAGGTACCGGATTGGTTGTATGGGCTGTAAACGGTTCTCCCGTCTCATAATCCAGAAGCTGCTCTGCATTGCCATGATCTGCGCAGATAAACAGTACCCCGTTCATCTCCTTCACTGCATCTACAGTTCTTCCCACACATGCATCAACGGTCTCGATTGCCTTGATTGCCGCATCTTCCATACCGGTATGTCCTACCATGTCCGGATTGGCAAAATTAACAATGATGACATCGTATTTTCCTGAGGTAACAGCCTCTACCAGTTTGTCGCAGACAACAGGAGCGCTCATCTCAGGCTGTAAATCATAGGTGGCAACCTTAGGAGACGGAACTAATATTCTGTCTTCTCCTTTATTCGGTTCTTCCACACCGCCGTTAAAGAAAAATGTTACGTGGGCATATTTTTCCGTCTCTGCAATTCTGGCCTGAGTCATGTTGTGATCGGCAAGGAATTCTCCAAATGTGTTGATAATGGATTCTTTTTTAAATGCAACCAGCTTATTATTAATTGTCTCATCATAATCGGTAAAGCAGACATAGGTCAGATTAAGACGCTTTTCTCTCTCAAAGCCCTTAAACTCATCATCACAGAAGGCTCTTGTCAGCTCTCTTGCGCGGTCAGGACGGAAGTTAAAGAAGATGACTGAATCCCCGTCTTTTACAACAGCAACCGGTTCTCCGTTCTCTGTCACTACAAATGGCTCCACAAATTCATCATTCTTTTCTGCGTTATAGGAAGCCTGAATACCGGAAACAGCTGACTGGGCCTGATTTCCTTCTCCCTTTGTCAGTGCATCATAAGCCCGTTTTACACGGTCCCAGCGGTTATCTCTGTCCATCGCATAATAACGTCCGGAAACAGATGCCACCTTGCCCACACCAAGCTCTTTCATCTTCGCTTCCAGCGCTTCCACGTAGCTTTTGCCGGAAGCGGGTGGTGTATCACGGCCGTCTAAGAAGCAGTGAACGTATACTTTCTCAAGGCCGTTTTTCTTAGCCAGTTCCAATAACCCGTAGATGTGGCCGATATGGCTGTGAACTCCGCCGTCTGATACCAGGCCCCACATATGAAGTGCGGAATTGTTCTTTTTGCAGTTTTCCACTGCCTGTAAAAATTCAGGAACTGTAAAAAAGTCTCCGTCTGAAATAGCTTTTGTGATTCTGGTCAGTTCCTGATAAACGATGCGTCCTGCACCCATATTTAAATGGCCAACCTCGGAATTTCCCATCTGTCCGTCCGGAAGACCTACTGCCAGACCGCTGGCATTCCCTTTTACGTAAGGACACTGGCTCATCAGCTGGTCCATAACGGGAGTTCTCGCTTCACATACAGCATTATGGTCGCAGTTATCGTTTAACCCGTAACCATCAAGGATCATTAATACAACCGGTTTTTTGCTCATAACTAGTTCTCCTTTTCTTTCTGTTCATTCTATCGTAATTGTACTTATTGCAATCATAATCTCACAACACAATATTCTACATGATTTCGTTATTTCCTGCAACCTGGGAATGGTGAAAAATTATCAGGAAGCAAAAAGCTGCTCCCTGCCCGAAAGCAGACAGGAAGCAGCAGCTGTGTTATTTCTTATAATTGACAATATTGCCGAATTCCGGTTTTAAGGATGCTCCTCCTACAAGACCGCCGTCAATATCCGGCTGTGCAAAAAGTTCCGGTGCACTGCCGGCGGAAACAGAACCGCCATACTGAATCCTGATTGCGTCTGCAGTTGCCTCATCATAGATTTCAGCAATACAGGAACGGATAGACTGGCATACTTCCTGGGCCTGCTCAGTCGTTGCAACCCTGCCTGTACCGATTGCCCAGATGGGCTCATATGCGATCACTGCTTTAGCAGCATTCTCAGCCGGTATATTTAAGAATGCAATCTTGATCTGCTGACGGATCCAGTCAATGGTGATTCCCTGTTCTCTCTGGGTAAGTGATTCTCCGCAGCAGATAATAGGAGTGATCCCGTACTCGAAAGCCTTTATTGCTTTTTTATTAACGGTCTCATCGGTCTCTGCAAAATACTCTCTTCTCTCGGAATGACCGATTACCACGTATTTCACACCTGCGTCCTTTAACATAGCCGGTGAAATCTCTCCGGTATAAGCGCCCTTATCTTCAAAATACATATTTTCAGCGCCGATGTTAATGTTAGAACCTTTTGCTGCCTCCATGGCAGGAATGATATCAATAGCCGGTACACAAAATACCACGTCTACTTCATCGTTTGCCACTAAAGGCTTTAACGTATTTACAAGCTCCACCGCTTCGGTTGGAGTCATATTCATCTTCCAGTTTCCTGCAATAATTTTTTTTCTGGACATAAAATAACCTTACCTTCCGTTATTTGTTATCTGCCGCTGCAACACCTGGCAGTTCTTTGCCTTCAAGGAACTCTAAGGATGCTCCGCCTCCGGTAGAGATATGGGTCATCTTATCAGCAAAGCCAAGTCTCTTCACTGCATTTACGGAATCTCCGCCGCCGATTACTGTAGTAGCATCGCTAAGCTCTGCAACTGCACGGCAAATTTCCAAGGTACCCTCTGCAAAGTTAGAGAATTCAAATACGCCCATCGGTCCGTTCCAAACAACAGTCTTAGCGCCTTTTAATGCTTCCTTAAACAATTCAATGGTTTTAGGTCCGATATCAAATCCTGACCAGCCAGCGTCAATGGATTCTACCACTTTGCGCTCTGTATCGTTGGAGAATTCTTTGCCAATCACATTATCGATAGGAAGAAGGAGTTTCACGCCTTTCTCCTCCGCCTTTTTGATCATCTCTAATGCATAGTCAAGCTTATCTTCCTCGCATAAGGAATTTCCGATTTCATGACCCTGAGCCTTAGCAAAGGTATAAGCCATTCCGCCGCCGATAATTAATGTATCAACCTTGTCAAGAAGGTTATTGATTACATTGATCTTATCGGAAACCTTTGCGCCTCCCAGGATAGCCACAAAAGGACGTACCGGGTTCTCAACTGCCTGTCCCAGGAACTTAATCTCTTTTTCCATTAAGTATCCGACTACATTCTCAGATGTATATTTGGTAACACCTACGTTGGAACAATGAGCTCTGTGAGCAGTACCGAATGCATCATTTACAAAGATTCCGTCGCAGAGAGAAGCAAGCTCTTTTGCATATTCTTCTGCAGCCTCATCTTTGCCGTATTTGGTCTCTTCCACTCTGTAACGGGTATTCTCAAGAAGAAGAACTTCTCCATCCTTTAATTCTGCAGCCACTTTCAGTGTCTCAGGACCAGTTACCTTAGGATCATTTACGAATTTAACTTCTACGCCAAGACGCTCGCTTAAAGCCGGAGCAACCGGTGCCAGAGATAACTCAGGAAGAGGCTCGCCCTTTGGTTTTCCCAGATGGGAGCATAAAATAACTTTAGCACCCTGATCAAGCAGCTTCTTTATGGTAGGAATCGCTCCGTCAATACGGTTAAAGTTCTGAATGACACCTTCCTTTAACGGTACGTTAAAATCACATCTTACAAGTACTTTCTTACCCTTTAATCCGGTTAAATCATCAACTGTTTTTTTATTAAGCATCTTTTTATGCTCCTTTCAGATTATGTTGTTACAACATCATAAAAAAAACAAAAGGCCCGGTCCTTTCCGACCGGACCCTTCGTGGATCTTTAGCCTAATTCAGCGAAGTACTTAATTGTACGAACCATCTGGCTTGTATAGGAATTCTCGTTGTCATACCAGGAAACAACCTGAACCTGATATAAATCATCACCGATCTTGGAAACCATAGTCTGAGTGGAATCAAACAGAGAACCGAATCTCATACCGATAACATCAGAAGATACGATCTCATCTGTGTTGTAACCGAAAGACTCGCTTGATGCTGCCTTCATAGCTGCATTGATTCCTTCTTTGGTTACATCAGCACCCTTAACAACTGCTGTTAAGATAGTGGTAGAACCTGTAGGAACCGGAACACGCTGGGCAGAACCGATTAACTTGCCGTTTAATTCAGGAATAACAAGACCGATTGCTTTAGCAGCACCGGTAGAGTTTGGCACGATGTTTGCTGCGCCGGCTCTTGCTCTTCTTAAATCGCCTTTTCTGTGAGGTCCGTCAAGGATCATCTGATCACCTGTATAAGCGTGAATGGTGCTCATGATACCGGACTGGATCGGAGCATAATCATTTAATGCCTTTGCCATAGGAGCAAGGCAGTTTGTTGTACAGGAAGCAGCGGAGATGATCTTGTCATCTGCTGTTAATACATTCTCGTTTACGCTGAATACAACGGTTGGCAGATCATTGCCGGCTGGAGCAGAGATAACTACTTTCTTAGCGCCTGCATCGATATGAGCCTGGGATTTGTCTTTGGAGCAGTAGAAACCAGTACACTCAAGTACTACGTCTACGCCGATCTGTCCCCATGGAAGATTTTTTGCTTCTTTTTCTGCGTAAATTTTGATGGTCTTTCCATCAACTGTAATGGAATCCTCAGAAGCTTCTACTGTGTGAGCTTTCTCACCATAGTATCCAGCATATCCGCCCTGAGCTGTATCATATTTTAATAAATGTGCTAACATCTTTGGATCTGTTAAATCGTTGATTGCTACTACTTCATAGCCTTCTGCACCAAACATCTGTCTGAAAGCAAGACGGCCAATACGTCCGAAACCGTTAATCGCTACTTTTACTGCCATAATTCAATTCCTCCTAAGAATAAAATTAAAAGTGATCGTTAAATAATAATCAACTACCGTTTATTCTACCTAATATTCCAATAAATAGCAAGTCCTTTTTTTATTTTTATCATTTCATAATATTAATTTTACATTTCATTCTTGACGTATCCGGCAAGATTATATGCGTGATCAGAAATGCGTTCCAGGTTGCTGATCAGGTCCAGAAATACAACACCGGCTGCCGTGCTGCACTCCCCTGCGGAAAGACGTTCGATGTGTTTCTCCCTTAATTCTTCCTCCAGTGCATCTACTTCATCTTCATACTTGATCACCTTACGGACCTCATCCATATCGCCTCTTCTCCTGGCATCAATGGAATGGGAGAACGACTGGTAAGCTGCCTGACAGATAATCTTAAGGTCGGATATGCCGGTTTCAGAAAATGCCACCTCATGCTCCGCCATATATTCCGCCTGCTCTGCCAGATTCTCTGCATGGTCACCCACACGTTCAATATCATTGATACTGTAAAATAAGTTGTTGATTATTATTTTCTGCTCCTCCGTCAAAGACAGATTGTTGATTTTGACCAGATATTCCGTCAGCATCTTCTCCATATTATTAATCGTCTTTTCTGTTTTATACACATCCTTTGCTTTATCGACATTTTTCGTTATTACAGCATCAATGGCAAGCTGCACATTCTCCATGGCAATCAGTCCCATATGTACCACTTCCATGGCAGCTGTCTCCACTGCGAATGCAGGTGATTCGAAAATTCTTTCATCCAGATGCTTCATGGTTTCACTTTCCTGATCACTGCTTTCCTCTGACTGCTTTTTCTCATCAGGTACCAGTATGCCCGATAACTTCACCAGCTGGTTTGCAAAAGGAAACAAAATACAGGTATTGGTCAGATTAAATACCGTGTGAAAAATTGAAATCTGCACTGCAGTAATGTTATGAGCTGCAATTTGAGGCATCACAATAAAAATAAGAAAGGAGGCAATACCAAACAATGTTGAGCCAATGATATTGAAAGAAAGATGAATCACTGCCGCCCGTTTTGCAGTTCTGGAACTGCCGATGCTGGAAATCATGGCAGTCACACAGGAACCGATGTTCTGACCAAGAGTGATGAAAATAGCCGCGTTGGTAGTAACCACACCATTCATGGCAAGTGTCTGTAAGATACCAACCGAAGCCGAAGAACTCTGTAAAAGCGCTGTTACCAGTGCTCCAATTAGCATACCCAGCAGAGGATTATTGCCAAGAATACGGAACGCTTCCGAGAATACAGGAGCATCTGTATAGGGAGAAATCGCACCTGACATGAAATCAAGTCCTATAAACAGCATACCAAGTCCCACCAGTATCTCACCTGCAGTCCTGGTCTTCTGCTTTTTTGCAAACAGAAGAAGAACAGCTCCGATTCCCACAAGAAGAGGAGCTATAAAGGAGGGCTGACATACAGAAAATGCATCTCCCAGCTGATTCATGGAAACAATCCATGCTGTGATGGTTGTTCCTATGTTTGCACCCATGATAACGCCCACAGCCTGAGTCAGATTTAAAACCCCTGCGCTGACGAAACCTACAACCATGACCGTAGTAGCTCCGCTGCTCTGTATAATTGCTGTGATGAGCGCACCCAGAAGCACTGCCATAAAACGGTTGTTTGTGAGCATTCCCAGAAACTGGCTCATACGGCTTCCTGCACTTTTCTGCATGCCGTCCGCCATGGTATTCATGCCATACAGGAACAGTCCCAGTCCTCCGATGAATCCAAACAGACTCGATATGTCATTGACCGACATTTGTTACCTCCTTGTAACCGATATGTATTTTTATGCAGTGCAGACTTTTGCCCTGGCATTTATCTGCACCGTATAAAATAATAACATAGAAAGATTTCATTTTTCAACGCTTTTTATAATTTATGTAAAGTTTTGGTGAAATTTAGGTAAAACCGTCGTCAGGGCAGATTGCATTTCCACTGACGATTGTTTATAATGAACTTAATTTTTGGAAAGGAGATCACAATGCTGCCAGATTATCATTTTCACTCAGATTTTTCAGGTGACTCCAACACCCCCATGAGGCGCCAGATTGAGCAGGCCATTCTGCTTGGAATGGATTCCTTATGTGTGACGGATCACCATGATTATGACGTAGATTCCCCTATTGACTTTACCCTTGACCCGGACCTGTATTATCAGACCATGTCCGGACTGAGAGAAGAATACAGGAACCGCATTGACCTTCGTATCGGAATTGAACTGGGGCTGCAGCCCCATTTAACACAGTACTATAGCGGACTGCTGAAACGCTATGATTTTGACTATGTGATCGGATCCACCCACTTCATCAACAGAAAGGACGCTGCCTACCCGGAATTTTTTGAAGGGAAACGGGAAGAAGAGGCATATCTTCAGTATTTTAAGGCGACACTGGAGAATGTAAGAATGAAAGATGCTTATGACGCAGCCGGACATATGGATTATATTGTCCGGTATGGTCCTAATAAAGCAGCGTTTTACAGTTATGGCGCATATCAGGATATTATTGATGACATATTAAAGACAGTAATTGAAAATGGGAATGGTATCGAGTTAAACACCGCAGGCTACAGAAAGGGAATCGGACAGCCAAATCCGTCGAAAGATATTATGAAACGTTACCACGAGCTGGGCGGTGAGATTATCACTGTCGGATCAGATGCCCACATACCGGAGGATTTAGGCGCGGATTTTAAGACTGCAAAAGAGCTGCTGAAGCATTGCGGATTTTCCTATTATACAGAATTCAGAAAAAGAAAACCGGAATTTAAACCACTTTGATTTGGCTGAGAAAAAACGGATTGGAGAATTATCATGAATGTATTTGACATCGTCGGGCCTGTGATGATCGGGCCCTCCAGCTCACATACGGCCGGAGCCGCCCGCATCGGTAAAACTGCCGCTCTCCTTCTTGGAGAGCCGGTGGCTAAAGCGGATATTCTGTTCCACGGTTCCTTTGCTAAAACCTACAAAGGACATGGAACCGATAAAGCCATCGTCGGCGGAATCTTAATGTATGATCCCTGGGACCCCGGGATCCGTACCAGTCTTGAAACTGCTGACAGTCAGGGCATCTGCATCACCATTCACACTGGCACCATTGAAAATGCCCATCCAAACACAGCCCTGGTCACACTTACCGGAACGGGCGGTAATACGCTTTCTGTTCAGGGTGCTTCTGTTGGCGGAGGAAATATCGTAATTAACAAAATTAATGACATGGAAGTATATTTTACCGGCCAGAATACCACATTAATCGTAATGCATCAGGATGTTCCCGGCATCATTGCCCATGTCACAAATCTGGTTGCTGCCGGCAATGCCAATATCTGCAATTTCCGGTTAAACAGGCAGGAAAAAGGCGGGCTGGCTATTATGACTATTGAAATGGATTCCGATTTCGATCCTTCTTTAGCCGATCAGATCCGGCTTCTTCCTCATGTCTACAACACCATTCTTTTTAAACTGGGCTAAAAGAACCAGCCAGCAGGAGAAAAACAATGAAACTAAAATATAATACCGTGGAAGAGCTGGTCAACGCCGCTTCTTCCAGTCATAAAAAAATTTCTGAAATCGTTCTGGAACAGCAGGCAGAGGATATGGAATCAACCACAGAACTGGTTTACGCAACCATGGAAAGCAGCTTTGATGTCATGCGCCAGTCTGTAATCAGCGGGCTTGATGAGACACTTCGTTCTCCCAGCGGGCTTTCCGGCGGAGCTGCCGCAAAGTTAAAAAAAGCCGTTGATGAAGGAAAAAACCATTACGGTCATCTTCTTGGCAATGCCATCAGCATGGCACTTGCTGTCACAGAATTTAATTCCTGCATGGGTAAAATCGTTGCAGCTCCCACTGCCGGCTCCTGCGGAGTTATTCCTGCAGCTTTAATCTCCGTTATGGATGAGTACGATATTCCAAAGCATGACATCGTTATGTCCCTGTTTACCTCCTCTGCCATCGGCATGGTCATCGCCAAATGCGCCAGCATTGCCGGAGCTGAGGGAGGCTGTCAGGCAGAGGTTGGCGCCGCTTCCGCCATGGCAGCTGCCGCACTGACTGAACTTTTTGACGGTACACCCCAGATGGTCTCAGACAGCTGTGCCATTGCATTAAAAAACACCATGGGACTCGTCTGCGATCCGGTGGCCGGACTTGTGGAAGTACCCTGCATCAAACGAAATGCCATGGGTGTTGCCAACGCCTTTACCGCATCAGAGCTCGCCTGTGCCGGAATAAAAAGTGTGATTCCCGCAGACGAAGTAATTCTTGCCATGAGACAGGTGGGACAGCTCATGTCTTCTTCCTTAAAAGAAACGGCAGAAGGAGGACTGGCTGCCACTCCTACCGGCTGCCGCCTGTGCAAACAGATTTTCGGTCCTGATACCTGCGGCGGTGAATAATTTTACTCTCATATCTATTCTGTCATTTCTTCATCCTGGAAGAAAGAAATGTGTAAAAATCATTTTTTTCTTCCTTTAAAATGCGGTTGGGCAGAACGAATCCATGAGTGGAATTTAAAAACACCAGAATCATGGAAGGCTTTCTGGCGATTCGCCTGATTTTATTCCAGCTGATATCCTGATTTTCTTCCCCCTGCCCCACATGAATTCCCGTATCATCAAACCGGAGCCTTATATCGTGGCTGGTTGCTGCCTGCTTTTTTGCCTTGCCATAAACTGCAAGGGGCTGAATAACCGGAAAGAGAAAGCATCCTAAAACCGCAATGACCCGGAACAAATTGCCGGAAGTTTCCCATCTGACAATGGTAAGTGTCAGGACTGCTGCCGTAAAAATCACGTTGCACACCCCTACCATTGATCCATAAATATAGTACATGGACAGCTGCCAGATATCCATTCCTGTATTCCGGTAAGTATACTCATATCTCATAATTCTTTTCCTCTCATAACAGAAATCAGGCATCGAAAAGAACAATGCCTGATTTCAAAAGTGCTCATCATTTTGCAAATAAGGACGGTAACCAGAGACTGGCAGCCGGTACAAACGTAATCAGTAAAAGGGTAACAATCATGCAAAGATAAAATGGAAGGGTTGCCTTTACCACCTTTTCCATCGGAATTTTTGCTACCGCAGAACCGATAAAGAGTACCGCACCAACCGGTGGTGTTAAAAGTCCGATACCGCAGTTAAGTACCATTATAATACCAAACTGAACCGGGTCAATTCCAATTGAGGTTGCAATCGGAAGTAAAATAGGTGTTGCAATCAAAATAATTGGTGACATATCCATGATACAGCCAAGCACCAGCAGAATCAGGTTCAAAAGCAGAGCAAGAATAATCGGATTAGAGGTAACTCCCGTAATTGCATTTGCTGCCATATCCGGAACATGGAGAGAGGTCAGACAATAGCCGAACACATTGGAAGTTGCAATCAGGATCAGAACTATTGCCAGTGTATTCACACAGTCCTCCATCACCCTCCAGACACCCTTCCAGTCCAGACCCCTGTAAATAAAGACGCTGACAAGAAGGCTGTATATAACAGCAATGGCTGCTGACTCTGTTGCAGTAAATACACCGCCAACAACACCGAATACAACAATCAATACAGCTGCCAGTGCCCAGAAGGAGATTCCCAGCTGTTTCACCAGATTCTTGATGCTGAATCTGTCACCCTTTGGATAATTTCTTTTTACAGAAATGATATAAGAACCAATCATAAGGGAGAGTGCAAGGATTGCTCCGGGAACGTAACCGGCAAGGAATAAGCTTCCTACCGAAATACCGCCTGCTGTAGTCGCATAAATTACCATATTATGGCTTGGTGGAACAAGAAGTCCCTCACAGGAAGATGTAATGGTTACTGCAGTTGAAAAATCATCATCATATCCCTGATCCACCATCATTGGAATGAGGATTGATCCCAGAGAAGCAGTATCAGCTGCTGCAGAACCGGAGATACCTCCAAAGAAATAAGATGCAACGATATTTACCATGGCCATACCACCCCGCATCCAGCCTACACAGGCATTTGCCAGAGCAATCAGCTTTTCAGAAATACCGCCGGATCCCATGAGAACACCCATGGTGATAAAGAACGGTACTGCCATTAAGCTGAAGGAGCTGATTCCTTTTACCATCTGCTGACAGATCACCGCAAGGGAACTTCCCTGAGCAAGCAGACAGAATACAGCGGATAAAGCTACGGCATAAGCGATTGGAAACCGCAGAAAAACCATCAGAAAGAAACTTCCCAGTAAAACCAGGATTGCAATATTAGCGCCCATTAGAGATTTTCCTCCTTTACAAACAGTTTTTTCACATCATTGTAGAGAGCTTCCAGTTCGAATATAATCATTGCACCACCTGCCAAAGGAACAGGAAAATACATCCAAAATCTGGAAAGCTTCGGCATACTGGTATAAAAGCCCTTTGACCCGATGCCATTCGCATATTTCCAGCCTACTGTCAGCATGATCAATGCAAGAGCAAGAATGGAGACATCTGCCAGAATATCAAGAACCATGATCAGTTTCTTTGGCAGATATCTGTCCAGTGCAGTCATACGGATATGAGATCCTTTCCGAATGGCAAGAGCTGCGGATAGTACCGCCATATAGCTCATAAAGGTTAATACCACCTCTTCACTCCACGCCGGATCCGGAATAAAAGGGATATATCTTCCGGCCACCGACATTGTGGTTATCAGAACATCCCCGATCAAAAGTATCTTACATATAAACAAAACAATCTTATAAACGATATCATAAGCCGGTTTTATTTTGTCAATTGTTTTGAAAATTTCTGGCATAAAGAACCCCTTTCTAATAGTGAGGGCACAGAAAGCTGAGTTTTCTGTGCCCCACTTGTCAACACTGATTATTTCATATCAAGAATCTTCTGATATAATTCTGCATTATCCTTTGTGTTTTCAGCAATAACATCTTTGCAGGCTTCCTGCCATGGTGTAATGTCTTTTACTTCAACGATATTAACACCATCTTTCTTCAGTCCATCAAGCACTTCGTTTTCCGCATCCTGAGAAAGTTTCTGGTTGTAATCAGAAGCATATTTGGCAGCTTCCGTCATAGCCTTCTGCTGATTCTCAGTTAATTTATCCCATGAAGCATCTGTAATGATAACCTGAATGGCACCAAGTGTATGTCCGTCAAGAATTAAGTTTGGAGCAACTTCCTGGAATGCATTTCCTTTGTAGTTGGCAATTGGCTGCTCAGCAGCATCTACTACACCGGTCTGAAGAGCGGAATAAAGCTCGTTCATGCTTACTACGGTTGCATTTGCGCCTAATGCGCCTACCATGCCTGTCATGACAGGGTCACTGGAAACACGGATCTTTAATCCTTTAATATCATCAATTCCATTAATCGGCTTCTTGGAGAAGAAATGACGGAAGCCTTCTTCACCGTAGAATAAACCTCTTACACCAAGTCCGATATCGTGCGGCTCCATTAAAAACTCAGGAGCAAGATCGCTGTTTACAAATTTCCAGTAATGATCACGGCCTGCAAATGTGTATGGTATGGATAACAGTTTTGACTTATTTGCACCATAGCTGGTGAGAGCAAATGCAGAGATACGTGACATATCAATGGTTCCGCCTCCGCCAAGCATGTTATCAAGAACATCGTTTTCTGCTCCAAGAACACCGCTTGCCTGTAAATCAATTTTAATGGATCCGCCGGACAGCTCTTCTACTTTGTCTTTAAATGCCTGATCGGTTTTTCCTACAATTGTATCCAAAGGATTTACTTCTGCATATACAAGTGTTACCTGTGGATCTGTGGAAGAAGCTTCTTTTGATTCTCCTCCCTTGGTTGTCTCGCCTGCTGCTGCAGTGGTTGCTGCTGCAGTGGTACCCTCCGTTGCGGTATTATTCTTTGCAGTACCGCCGCATGCTGCTAATGATAAGGCTGCAATTGCAGCTAACATTAAAGCACTCAGTCCTCTTTTTTTCATGATATAACCCCTCCTTCTAAATTTCCTTGCCTGTTGGAAACCTTTACTTCCTTATGTTTCCCCAGCGAAATCATTCTATCACACAAAAAGTGATAAAACTACGGTAAATAATTGCGAATCCTAGTATTATTTTAACATCTTCTTCACAAACTATTCCCGATTTTTTATATAACATTAACATTGTTTTTGGTTTTTTGCTGCTTTGTTTGACATTTCAGTCAAAAAAAGACCCATACATCAATCATGTACGGATCCTTTTCGTTATTTTGCTCTTATTCCTCTATCTTCCTCTTGTAGATCTCAATCACCTTTTTCATAGCCTCCTGGCCGGGTGCGCCAATGGTCATTCGCTTCTCCACACAGGTCTTTAAGCTGATGGCATCGTAAATATCTTCCTCAAAAACAGGGCTGATGGCTTTATATTCTTCCAGCGTCATATCATCAAGAGCAATTCCTTTTTCTATACAGAAAAGCACAAGCTGACCCACAATTCCATGAGCATCCCGGAACGGAACTCCATGGTTTACCAGGTAATCTGCAGCATCAGTTGCATTGGTGAAACCGTTCTTTGCACTTACCTCCATTACATCCTTGCGGAAGGTCATGGAAGAAATCATGCCTGTAAACAGGGCAAGGCATCCTTTTACTGTATCAATGGCATCAAAGGTCAGCTCCTTATCTTCCTGCATATCCTTGTTATATGCAAGGGGAATCCCCTTCATTGTGGTTAAAATGGAAATAAGTGCCCCATAAACGCGCCCTGTCTTTCCCCTGATCAGCTCCGCAATATCAGGATTCTTTTTCTGAGGCATAATGCTGCTTCCGGTACTATAGGAATCATCAATTTCCACAAAACGGTACTCATTGGTATTCCAGATAATGATTTCCTCGCAGAATCTGCTTAAATGCATGGAAATGGTAGATAAGGCGCTTAAAAGCTCAATTAAATAATCTCTGTCTGCAACCGAGTCCATGCTGTTTAAGGTAGGCCCCTCAAAACCAAGAAGCTTAGCTGTATATTCCCGGTCTAAAGGATAAGTCGTCCCTGCCAGAGCTCCCGACCCCAGGGGACAGTAGTTCATTCGTTTCCTGATATCCAAAAGGCGGGAATAATCCCGGTCAAACATCTCAAAATAAGCTCCTGTATGATGAGCCAGTGTAATGGGCTGGGCCTTTTGCAGATGGGTAAATCCCGGCATATAGGTATCCAGATTTTTCTCCATCAGAGCCAGAAGTTCCTTTAAAAGCCCCTTTACAAGTACTGTAAGCTCATCAATCTCATCTCTGGTGTACAGTTTCATATCCAGAGCTACCTGATCATTTCTGCTTCTTCCTGTATGAAGACGTTTTCCGGCATCTCCGATTCGTTCCGTTAAAACCGCTTCCACAAAGGAATGGATATCTTCATGCTCCGCTGTGATTGTAAGCGTTCCGCTTTCTAAATCAGCACAGATGCCTTTCAGGCCGCCGATAATTTTATCCCGGTCCTCTTCACTGATAATGCCCTGTTTCGCCAGCATTGTAACGTGAGCAATGCTTCCCTCGATGTCCTGATGGTAAAACTTCTGGTCAAAAGACAGGGATGCATTAAAATTGTGAACCAGCTGATTGGTTTCCTTGGTGAAGCGACCGCCCCATAATTTCATAATTGTTCTCCTCTTTCCTTAGTTAGTTGTATGAGTCCGCATGGGTTTGCGTTTTTTATTCTTTCCTGCTGCCAGGCCAGCCAGCACAAGCAGTATCAATATGCTTCCTCCGGTAATCATTCCACCTGTCTTTAAGCCCTGGGGCATATATTCCAGTGAAACCTCATGAGTACCGGCTGTCATATGAACGCTTAAAAAGGTGTCAAATATTTTATAGGGCTCTGCGTCTTTTCCGTCGATCTTAACAGACCAGCCTTTGTCAAACGGAATGCTCAGATACAAAAGTCCTGCTCTCTCTGCATCAACGGTGCCCTTAATCTGTGTATCTGTCCACTTGGTAAGCTTAAGTGAATTTTTATTTAATACCTGATAAACTGATTCAAGCCCTTTGGGAAGAAAACGGTAAGCGCTGGCCACCAGATCCTGCTCATTGTCATCGTTACGGAGGGTGACCTCTTCTCCAGATTTTAAATAACCAAGTTCCAGCAAATATCCGCGGCTCACGTTGTCAAAGTTTTTCGTCTTTTCTCCCAGAAGTGCTGTGACCTTTTCAACTTTTTTATTGCTGACAAAAACATAGTAATCTCCATCTGTATCAGGAGTAAAAGTAAAGCTTTTACCCTTCACTTCACTTGGCACTTCAGAAAGCACCGGGCTTGCACCTAATACCACTGATAAATCATTCTGAACCTCTGCTGGGTTCGTCAGATCCAGCTGCCAGTTATTCTCCACATCATAAGGCATCATAACGCCTAAGGAAAGGGCATACGTATTTTCCCTCAGCTGCATCTCATCCTGAACAGATACAAGAGAAGAGATTTCATTTTCACCGGCTTCTTCCGAGTACAGAGCATATTTCACAGCAAAAAGAGCATCAACAAGAGGAGTGCTTCCAGTTATGCTGTAGGCATTAGTAGAACTCTCGCAGCCAAGCTTCTTAAAAAATTTGGACAGATCCGCATTAGCAGTGGAAGAAAACAGGGACACGGAAGGGAAATTCATCCATGCGCCGTCATTCTTAGTCTTTCTTGTCACCTTCTCCACCCTGTAGAAAGCCGGGTTCGGCATCAGGCTTTCCGTTAAGTCTATCGATGCCCTGTTATCCTTTATATAGCTTGTACGGCTTGTGGTTGTTACGCTTGTAACCGTAGTGTTAACTGCTGCCTCTAAAGACACCACGCCAAGCGCCAGCAAAACAAGCATATTCCTGCTGGTCCCCTTCTGATAAAGACCAATCAGACCCGCATAGACTGCCAGAAAAATAATGGCAACATAAAAAACAGAAAAATGGAACGCATCATCTGTCACAAGTTTCTGTGCCATAATTACAAAGATAACAGAGGCGAAGAAAGCTGTGACAACATGTTTCCAGGGGATGTCATGTAAATAAATATAAGCATGATATCCGGCTGTCAGCATAAGAAAAATATAAATAAAGGACTGCCTGCAGGGCAGACTGTTGGGATAATGAAATCCATGCCAGATAAAATTCAGTACGTTAATGGAAAAGCTGGCGAAAAAAAACAGTATGAGGGAACACATGACAATCTTATCCCTCTGCCGGATCTTCCTGCATCCAAGGTATAACAGAAAAAATATAAGGATTGCCACACCGCAGTAAATATTAGGCCAGTGGTCCAGTCCGATTTCCGTTTCCACCGCAGGCAAATGTCTTGCGATCATATCAAAGATGGAAAAATAGGAACTGAATGTCTGGGGGAAGTTAATATCACCCGAAGCCGTCATCTTCATGGCATAGATCTCAGGCAGCAGTACAACAGCCGCCAGTCCTCCCGCCAAAAGAGAATATGCAGCGAAATGAATGCAGTTAAGCAGAATTTCTTTCCACGGCTTTCTTCCTTCCAAAATCAGCAGCGCACCAAAATAGAAGACCATAAAAATACATATCATAATAGATATGTAATAATTTGATAAAATTGATAACCCCAGTGTAATACAGTAAAGAAAACACTTCTTTTCCTGAACCAGCTTTTCAAGTCCCAGCATAATAAGAGGGAACAGCAAGATACAGTCCAGCCACATGATATTCCAGCTGTATGCTGCCATATATCCGGATAACGCATAAAAGATTCCGAAAAAAGCAATACCAAAATCAGCTGTTTTAAAATGTCTTCGCAAATACCAGGAAAAAGCAAGACCGCTTAATCCTATCTTAAAGACAATCATATATGTCATAAACTCAATGATATAATTTTTCGGACAGAGCACAATCAGCCAGTTTAAGGGACTTGCCAGATAATAGGAATAGAGAGCTGCAAAATTAACTCCCATTCCAATATCCCAGCTGTATAAAAGGCTGCCGCCGTGAGTCAGCTTATACTGGAATTCAGAGAAAAACGGAGCATACTGATGATACATATCCGTTCTTAAAAAGCTTTCTTCTCCAAAAGGAAAGATCCCTCTCTGTGCAAAAATAATGATCATGATAACCACAGGCACAAAAAAAGCCGCAATCAGACCGTCAGAAGCTTTTACAAGGCTTCCGCTTTTATGCTCTTTCTTTTTAAAAGCGGGATGCCTGTCCTTATAAAATGGTTCCCCAGCCCTGATTTCTTCTTCGTCCTCGTCCTCTTCCTCATCTGCCTCAGTGGTTAAGTATTTATCATCAGAATAATAATCACTGTCATCCTCAGAACCGCCGTAATCATACAGCTCTTCCATTCCCTCCACCGGAACATCAAGCCGTATCACAGGCATGGATTCACGATCAATTTCCACTTCTCCTTTATCAGTCAAAACACCTGTATCCTGATTGTCACCCGGCTTTTTCCCCTCCCGGATGTTCTCAGTTCTATCTTTTTTTTCATCTGATGTCATTTTAAGAATATCCTCTAATTCCTTCGAAATCTTTTCAATATCGTCATCGCGTTCCATTTAATTTACCTCTCTTTACAGGGGGGAACCTCACTCTTTCGGAATATGAAAAGCTTGCTGAATACATAGTTTACAATCACAACAACGATGGACACCAGCATTTTGCTTACATATTCATCCATATTGAGCCAGGAAACCATTATCACCATAAGAACCATTTCCATGACGCCTGATGCCGCCCTGCATGCAGTAAAGGAAATCATCTCCTTTATCACAAATCCCAGGTGCAGATCATAGCTTTGAAAAACAAAGATTTTATTAACACCAAATGCAAACAGCACAGAAACCAGCCAGGCTGCTGCAGTGCTGATCCGGTAGTCGATTCCGGCTTTCACCATTCCAACATACACGATCCAGTTGACTACCGTGGTAAGGACACCGAATACCAGATAGGAAATGACTTCCCGGTTCATAACCTTGTCCCATATTTTTTTTATCATAATTGCTTTTCTCCTGTAAAACACATTTCCTCTATTGTATTATAGGCACCGGAAATTGTAAAGGAAATCTAAGGGGACGTTACCAGAAAGTCCTTTGCTCCTTCCGTATAATGAACACTGCCATCAGCAGTGATAAAAACTCCGTAAACATCATCCATGGAATTTAACAGTTCCATTCCCTTTTCCAGCCCCATGGAAAAGCAGGTGGTGGATAATGCATCCCCATCAACAGAAAGCTTTGACAGAATCGTAACGGAAACCAGTCCATTGTCATAGGGGTAACCATCTCTTGGATTTAAAATATGATGGTAGTTCACACCGTCTTTTACAAAATGGCGTTCATATACTCCGGATGATACCACAGACATATCTTCTATATTCAATGTTTCTATGGTCTCATTCCTGTCTGCATAAGGCTTCTGCAGTCCGATCTTAAAAGGACTTCCATCCGGTTTATTCCCGACACAGAGGACATTTCCACCCAGATTAATGACTGCGCTTCTGACCCCCTGTTCAAGGAGGTAATCCTTCATCCGGTCTGCTATATAACCTTTTGCAATGGCGCCAAAGTCTATGGAAGTATCCGGGGATAAAAAGGTGAGAGTATCATCGTCAAGCTTTAAATTCTGGTAACCCACTTTTTTAACCGCAGCACTGATTTCATCCGAAGGGGGAACAACGGGATTTGGAGCTGTAAAATCCCATAAAGAGGACAAAGGTTCCACCGTAATATCAAAATCTCCTCCTGAGATTCTGGAATAATAAAGCCCCTTGGAAAGGAGCGCTGCCATATCCGGTGACAGTTTAACAGACGATTCCTGGGCAGGTCTGTGGTTGATCTCATAAACTTCGCTGCCCTCAATGGTTTTACTGAAAACATTTTCATAGGAACGGCAGATATCAAGGCATTCATTTAAAATCTTAGGATCATCCTTATCATAAAGCGTGACAGTAACAAATGTATTTAACAGAAACCCAGACTTGCTGATCGGTTCTATCTTTCTCTGGCATCCGGCAAGAAGGCTGACAGCCAGACAGACCGCCAAAACCGCTGTTTTTCCTTTTTTCATTCCTGATCCTCCATTTCCCTGCCGGCTGCCTCTGCATGCTCCACAAACATCCGGCGTACCCCTTCTATCTCACCCATTCCTTTCAGCCGGCAGATGACCTCATAACCATCTGCTTCGAGCCGGCTTTTCCACGAATCACTGTCAATACCAGCCATATCATTATGAGCATGATCTCCGCAGACAATCATCATCGGCTGGAGAACCACCCGCTTTGAGTCTCTCTCATCCAATTCTGCCTTTACATCATCAAAAGAAGGTTCTGCTTCTACCGTTCCCACATGATACCTGGTGTATCCCTTTTTCTTTAAAATTCCAGCCAGACGATAATATGCTGCATTGGCCTCATGTTCTGATCCATGCCCCATAAACAGAATCTCCATACCCTCAGAATCATATTCTTTCGTATCTTCAGTTAAAATTGAGGCAAGCTTTAAATAGTCTTCCTCAGAAGAAAGTAAAGGTGCACCGATTATCAATCGTTCAAAAGAATCTTTCTGTTTTTTTGCAGCATTGACGATGCAGTCATATTCTTCCCCGCCCATAACAAGTGTCGGCTGGATAATCACCCGTTTAAAGCCTTCTTTCGCAAGCTTTATAATAGCTTCCTCCACTCCGTCAATGATAATATTATCCCGCTTCTTTAATATATCTATAATAATCCGGCTGGTAAACGCCCGTCTGAATTCATAGGAAGGAAACTTAACAGCTAACGCCTGTTCAATGGGTTCTATGGTTCTTTTTCTGCTTTCGTTATAGCTTGTACCAAAACTCACTACTAATAATGCCTGTTTCATCTTTCTGGTCCACACTTTCTAATCTTTTTCCTGACTACCATATCACAGATGATTTTTGCTGTCAAATTCCTTTTTACGCACCACAGGCGCAGAACCAAACGGTTCTGCGCCTGTGACACACATTGCATACATTTTATTGGAGATTATTTTAAAAATCTACCTCTTTATCATAGTAACAACAGGTTAACAGCTTCTCCATCTCTACCGGTGTAATTGCCCGTGGATTGGAGCCGGTGCATGCATCACCAACTGCTAACTCAGCTACTGCCGCTAATTTATCATTGAACTCTTTTTCATCAATGATTCCGCCTTCGTATTCCTTAATACAGGTGGGAATATCCAGCTTCTTGTTCATAGAACGGATTTCAGCAATCAGTGCATCAACCAGTTCTTCATCAGTACTGCCCTCTAAACCAATGAAACGGGCTATCTCGCCATAACGCTTTGCTGCCTCTGCGTCTTTGGAATTAAACTTAATTACTTTAGGAAGGTACATGGCATTGGCACAGCCATGAACAATGTGTCCGCCTGAATAAGCAGCTCCTGTTTTATGAGCCATGGAATGAACGATTCCAAGGAGTGCATTGGAAAATGCCATACCTGCAAGACACTGTGCGTTATGCATACGGTCACGTGCTGCCATATCTCCATTATAGGAATCAATCAGATCATTATGTATCATCTTGATCGCATGAAGCGCAAGAGGATCGGTATAATCGCAGTGAAGGGTGGAAACATATGCCTCCATTGCATGGGTAATCGCATCCATACCTGTATGAGCAGTCAGCTTCTTAGGCATCGTCTCAGCAAGATCCGGATCAACAATTGCCACATCAGGTGTTATATTAAAGTCAGCAAGAGGATATTTAATTCCCTTGTGATAATCAGTAATAACGCTGAATGCCGTAACTTCGGTAGCAGTACCGGATGTAGAAGGAATTGCGCAGAACTGTGCTTTCGTTCTTAAAGTTGGGAAATTAAAAGGAATACATAAATCCTCAAAGGTTGTATCCGGGTACTCATAAAACGCCCACATCGCTTTCGCTGCATCAATGGGTGATCCGCCGCCGATTGCAACGATCCAGTCCGGTTCAAACTCCCGCATCATCTGGGCACCCTTCATAACAGTTTCAACGCTGGGATCCGGTTCTACCCCTTCAAACAGTTTTACTTCAATACCAGCTTCTTTTAAATATGCTTCGACTCTGTCAAGAAAGCCAAAACGCTTCATAGAACCGCCGCCTACAACAACAATTGCTTTCTTTCCCTTTAAGTTCTTTATTTCCTCCAGGGAGCCTTTTCCATGATATAAGTCTCTCGGTAATGTAAATCTAGCCATTGTAAAACCCTCCTTGTGAAATTCCTGTCGTTTCTATGAGATAATTGTAGTTCAAACAGGTGGGAATTACAAAGGTAAAAAAATATATATCAGTATATAAATACTGATATATATTTAACATTCTTATTCTGACAAATTTTCTTTTACCCGGCTTAACTGTTCAAGAAATTTCTTATCCCAGCCAGTAAGCGGATACCCCTTCCGGCAAATCAGTGCATCCCTGAAATCCTTCTTCTTTGCGCACTGTTTTTCCACCAGCTGATACCGTTTTAAAAGCTCAGCCGGCATGGGAGACACCCACATATAGGTCATTGAATTATCACACAAAAGCTGAAACTGGCTGCCTCTTTCATAGACATAAACCCGCTTTGAGGACAGGGGATATTTGATCCCCCTGCCAAAATCATTGCTTTTGCTGGAAACACCGTCTCCATGAACAATTTCAATAAATTTAGTTAAATCCTCTGTTTCTATCACACTCTTATCTGCCAGCGGGTGGGTTTCTGACATGAGAAGCCTGAGGGAATATTCAAAAACCGATTCCATTAACAGGCCTTTTGCCGCCGTTTCCCTGGCATAATACTTTTCTGAAGTAACCGGGTACCGGATAATGCCAAGATTGTACTCCCCGGTTTCCACATCTCTTATGGTATCTGCCGAGTTCGTTTCACGAAGCCACACGTTCATCATAAAATCCCCGCCGGTTTCTCCGATAAACTTAGAAAATGCAGTGCTGATATAGCTGGCTCTTGGCATGGATAAAGAAAACTCCACGCCGTTTTCATCTCCCGCTTTGTATAGATGCTCCATTTCATCAATCTGAAAGAGAACATTCCTGGCATGTTCTAAAAAGATTCTTCCTCTGGCAGTCGGAACAACTCCCTTGGAAGTCCGTTTAAAGATAGGTGCCCCAAGCCCTTCTTCCAGGGTCTTGATCGCCTTGCTTAAATTCGGCTGATCCATGTATAAATTGGCTGCCGCCTGTGTAATGGACCCTGTCTTTTCCACTTCGACTGCATACTGCAATAACACGGTATTCAATCATCTTCCTCCTTCGTCTCCTGCCACCCGTTCTTTTCCACTTCATAGAGATACTTTGACAGTGCTGCCAGAGATACTGCCATGTTTTCATTTTGAACCAGTATATGTGGCGGTACAGACAGATGCACAGGTGCAAAATTCCAGATGGCCTTTACGCCGCCTGCCACCAGCCTGTCGCATACCCCCTGAGCATACTCTGCGGGCACGGTAATGATTCCGATATGTATACTCATTCTCTGACAGAGGTTTTCCAGTTTATCCATGGAAAGGACCATCTTTCCTCCGATTCTGGTATTCACCTTTCTTCCGTCAGCATCAAAAGCCATAACGATTTCAACTCCGTACTGCTCAAACCCTTTATAGGAAAGCAGAGCCTTCCCCAGATAACCCACGCCTACCAGTACAGCCTGGTTGGTGTTATGAAATCCGAGGAATTCCTCCATATCCCCTATTAATTCCTTAATTACATATCCCATTTTAGGTTTACCTGCCGTTTTAGCCACCAGTGCCAGATCCTTACGGACCTGGACCTCATTTAGCTGAAGATCCAAAGCAATGGCAGGCGCAGAAATAGTCTCTAATCCTTCGCTGCTTTTCTTTTCCAGATAATGATGATAAACGGGAAGGCGCTCCAGCGATTTTCTGGATATTCCTCCAACCATATGTTTTTTTTCTTCCATAAAATCTTCCCCCAGTCTCATTTAATCCTTCCGGTCTGTAAGAAACATGGCATCACCAAAGCTGAAGAAGCGGTATTTCTCCCTGACTGCTTCCTCGTATGCATGAAGAACGTTCTCTCTTCCCGCCAAAGCTGATACCAGCATAATTAAGGTGGATTCCGGCAGATGGAAATTCGTGATCAGACAATCCAGTACTTTAAAACGGTAACCTGGATAAATAAAGATTTCCGTCCATCCGCTTCCTGCCTTTAAGATACCATCTTCCGTGGATGCGGATTCCACTGTTCTGCAGCTGGTGGTTCCCACACAGACAATCCGGCCTCCCCTTCGTTTGGCATCGTTAACCTTTTTTGCTTCTTCCTCTTCTACTATATAGAATTCGGAATGCATATGGTGAGCTTCTATCTCATCAACCTTAACCGGACGAAATGTTCCAAGACCAACGTGAAGTGTCACATGGGCAATTTCCACCCCTTTTTCCTCTATCTCCTTTAACAGATCCTTTGTAAAATGCAGACCTGCAGTCGGTGCAGCGGCGGAGCCTTCATGCTTTGCATAAACGGTCTGATACCGGTTTTTATCCTGCAGCTGGTGCGTGATATAAGGAGGCAGCGGCATCTGTCCCAGCTGATCTAAAATCTCTTCAAAAATACCATCATAAGAAAACTGGATCAAACGGTTTCCTTCTTCAACCACATCGATAACGGTTCCTTTTAAAAGTCCCTCTCCAAATGATATGACAGTTCCAACTTTTGCTTTCTTTCCCGGTTTCACAAGCGTTTCCCAAATGTCATTCTCTCTTCTTTTTAATAGAAGAATCTCAATCTTTGCCTGGGTACCTTCTTTCACTCCGAAAAGCCTTGCCGGAATTACCTTGGTATCATTAATAACCAGACAGTCTCCCTTTTTTAAATAATCCAGTATATCCTTAAAATGTTTATGCTCGATCTCTCCTGTATGCTTGTCCAGTACCAGCAGCCTGGAGGCAGACCGGTCCTCTAAAGGATCCTGAGCGATCAGCTCCTGGGGTAAATCAAAATAGAAATCTCTGACGTTCATAGAACTACTCTCCTTT
>NZ_JBANEW010000057.1:0-29789 GCF_049890855.1 Lacrimispora sp. 38-1
AAACTCTATGTTCACAAATCAACCTAATAGTGTATGAAAAAATACATTATAAGTTCATAGTACATCGTAAGAATTCTTTGGGAGCATAACAGACAGGATCAAGCATTTTACTTAACAACAGATAAACTCAGGAGGAATTCAGTATGAAGAAATTTAAGGATTTCAGCATTACAAAAAAGCTTCTCACAGCTTTTATTAGTATGATTGTCATCATACTTTTTGTGGGAGCTGTGGGGATTTTCGGCATGGTCCGAATCAATCAGATGGATACATATTTATACGAGAATCGGACGGCTCCCATACGGGAACTGTTTAACGCATCTAACAGTATCAATCAGATTCGTTCTGACTCACGTGGGGTGGTCGTCTATGCCGGTGATGCCAAAGAATTAGAAAAGCTGGAGCAAAGTTACACTTCCAGCAAGGAATCATTTCTAAAAAATCTTGATCTTTACAGGGCAAGCATGAAAAATGCTGATATGATTCTTGTTATGGACGAAATAAGCAAGCTGTTCACAGAGTCCTATGCACCAGCCATAGAAAAATCAATTGCTGAAGCAAAGCAGGGTAATTCAAAGGAATCATTGTCCATATTATCTGGTCAGGAAGATAATATCAATAAAATATTTGAAGATTTTAATAAACTGATTGAGAGGCGTATGGAATCCGCTAAGGAAACCAGCCAGGATAACGATAAGACTGCATTAATTCTGACAATCATTCTTATTATTATCGTAATAGCCGGAGCCGGTGCTGCTCTTTACCTGAGTTTTAAGATTTCCGCTATGATCAGCAAGCCTATCAATCAGGTAGTTGAGGCCGCTAAAAAGATCGCTCTTGGACATGTAGATGTAGACTTAAATGAAATTGACACCAAAGATGAAACAGGACAACTTGCAAATGCCTTTAATGAAATGCTTGACGGAATCCGTAAACAGGTATTAATTGCGGAAGAAATCAGTAACGGTGATTTCACTCAGGAGGTTCCCCTCCGTTCCAATGAAGATACCCTGGGTCTTGCACTTCGCAAGATTGAAAATGATTTAAACAAAACTCTTCTCCTGATCAGCACAGCTGCAGAGCAGGTCAACACCGGCGCAGAACAGGTATCCTCCGCAGCACAGGCTCTTGCATCCGGCTCCACTGAACAGGCTGCAACGGTAGAAGAACTGAATGCATCCATTGCCACCGTAGCAAGACAGGCTGACCAGAACGCAACCAATGTCCGCCTTGCAGCCGGATATGTACACCAGACCGGAATAGGAGTGGAAGAAAGCAACAGCCACATGCAGAACTTAAATGGTGCCATGGAAAAAATCAGCGCTGCATCCGAGAAGATTTCCAATATTACAAAAGTTATTGAAGATATTGCATTCCAGACAAACATTCTCGCTTTAAACGCAGCAATCGAGGCTGCCCGTGCAGGCAATGCAGGAAAAGGATTTGCAGTGGTAGCTGACGAAGTACGGAATCTGGCTACAAAATCTGCAGAGGCCGCCCAGGAAACTGCCTCTCTTATCGTGAGCTCTGTGGAAGCCGTATCAGAAGGCGGACATATGGCCAGCGAGGCCGCAAGAATTCTCCGAGAAGTTTCTGAAAAATCCAGACTGGTAGAACAGGCCATTCAGGAAATCGAGAACGCTTCTGCACAGCAGGTGATTGCAATTGAAGAGATTAACCAGGGGCTCTCCCAGGTATCTTCCGTTGTTCAGACCAACGCGGCAACCGCAGAAGAAAGCTCCGCTTCCAGCGAAGAGCTGGCAGCCCAGTCCATGACTCTCCAGCAGGAGGTTGGCAAGTTCAGACTGAAAGGTGACCAGACTTTTTCCTCTTATGAATTTAAAGAGACTTCATACCCGGTTTACAATGACTTCTCAAGCTCCGACAAATATTAGTTTCATATGACAAAGGCAGGCGGGAATCCATTGCGATTCCTGACCTGCCTCTTTTTATATCAGCACATCCAAAGCTTCTTCAAACCATTCCATACAAAGACCCGTCCATGTCTCCCAGGCTTCTTCCCGCTGCCAGCTCAGGCTTTCGTAGCGCGTAGCATCACTCCAGCCATCACCTTCCCAGAATTCCCTGGATTCCTGCCAGTCCTTAAGCAGTTCTTCACAGGCACAGTCTAACTCTTTTACCCTGTCCTCTGCCTGTAAAAGACGCTCTGTTACAAGCCGCATTTTCCAGTCAGCATAGGCTTCCTCGCTGGATATTTCCTTCAGGCGGTGCCTTTCTGCTTTTGGAACCGCTCTGATCCCTGCAATTAACGCCTGCTCTTCCGCTTTGATCTGTGCAGCGATTTCCTCTCCATATACTCTCCTGCTGCGTTCCAGATAATGAGCATATTGAAAAGGATAATAAAAAACGGACTGATCTTCAAATATTAATATGGATTCCGCTACCCGGTCAAGAAAATACCGGTCATGGGATACGAATAGGATTGTTCCTGTAAAAGCCATAAATGCGGACTCCAGCGTTTCCTTCGCCTGAATATCCATATGATTGGTGGGTTCATCCAGAATAAGAAAATTGGGTCTGCTCTGTAAAAGCTCCGCCAGTACAAGCCTCGCCTTTTCACCTCCTGAAAGAACGCTCACACGTTTTCCGGCTTCCTTTCCTCCGAATAAATAGGATCCAAGAATGCTTCGAACCTCTTTTTCTGTCAGTACCGGAAACAGATCATGAAAATGATCTGCTACGGTTTTATCCGATTGAATCTCGGAAGACTGCTGGTCAAAATAGCCGATGGTGATTTGATTCCCCAGTGAATAATCCCCGGATAATCCTTCAATCAGACCGGCAGCAGTCTTTAAAAAGGTACTCTTTCCAGCTCCGTTTGGTCCAAGAATACCAATCTTCTGCCCTCTTCGAATCCGGAATGTGAGCTCGGCAAGGGGCTTATCATACCCGATTTTTAAATGTTCTGACTCAAATACCCATTTGCTTCCTAACACAGCGGGCTCAAGGGGCTGGGCAAACAGAGGAATCTCATCTTCCTCCGGCTTTTCCACCGGAACCAGCCTATCTGCTGCCTTTCTTTTGGCCCGGGCGAATGCAGCCTTATTGGGCTTGTGCTTAAAACGCTCCACCAGGTCATTTAATCTTTTTATCTCTTCCTGCTGCTTTTCATAAGCCTTTTTCTGCAGCCGGATCCGTTTCTTTTTCTCTTCCCTGTACTGCGTATAATTGCCTGGATAACGGGTCAGGGTTTTCCCTGACAGTTCATATACAATAGAAACTGTCTGATCCAGAAAGAAGCGGTCATGGGATACCATCACCACAGCTTTCCCATATCCGTTTAAATACTGTTCCAGCCACTGTATCGTCTGAATATCCAGATGATTGGTGGGCTCGTCTAACAGGAGAATATCCGGTTTCAAAAGAAGATGGCGGATCAGCGCAATTTTAGTCTGCTCTCCCCCTGAAAACTCTGACAGTTTTTTCTTCTTATCTGATTTTAAAAAACCGAATCCGGTAAACAGTATGTCGTATTCCCGCTCGTATTCAAACCGTTCCTTCGAAAACTCATTAGCAAAAGAGCAGGAAGAGAATATCTCTTCCTCCACTGTCCGCTCTTTCTCCGTAAATGCCTGCTGCTTTAAATATCCAATGGTTAATTTCCTTGCAGCTGTGATGCCGCAGTTTGGACGCTTATCGTCCCGGTCCAGCTCAAGCTCTCCCGCTATCAGCCTTAAAAGGGTGGTCTTCCCGGCTCCGTTGCTTCCGACGACTGCAATCTTTTCATTGCCGTGTATTTCAAAATTTATATGGGACAGAATTACGTTTCCTCCGGCAGAAACCGTTCCTTCTGTAATCTGGTACAGCATAGTTGAATTCCTCTGTTTTTCTTTTTGTCTTATTCTATCACAAAACCGGAATTATACAAGCATCCGGGGAATCAATCTGCACCACAGCCTGTCCTTAAAGAGAAACATGGGTTTTCGCATGCGCTTTTCTGTCCCGGATGGATTTTAACACCGGTACCAGAAAGGTAGCAATAAGACCTCCTGCAAAACCATTGTTGTAAAGATTCAGTCCCCCGTAAACGATGCCCACATTTAGAGCTGCAGAGGAGTGTAAAAATCCGGCAAGAATTCCGGCACCCACTCCGAATTCTCCTGCAATGGGCGCCAGTGTGGTGGAAAGAAGAAGCGCCAGCTGGGCGCTTGGATCGGTAATGCTCCATTTTTTTGTATAACCTCCGATGATAACGCCGATCATAACGGGCAGTATATTACGGGTGTGCTTTCCAGTTGCGCTGAAGCCAACAATGGTAAAAATCCCGCCAATGGTGGGACCATTTAAATCTCCGCCCACAAAAAGGATAATCAGGGTTGATACAATTCCATTAATTCCCATGTTAAGCAGCGTAGGCGCAAACCCCTCGGTCTTTACATAGTCCGTTCCGCTGATTCCATAGGACTTAAATATTTCCACATACCTTTTCCATACCTGATCCGACAGAAAGAAGGAAAATACTATCATTCCGAAAAATAATGCTATTAACAGCCTGGAAAATAATAAATTCTGCCCGGTTGACCAGATAAGCCGTTCCTCTATTCTGATCCCATAAGACTTCATAATAGAAACAATAATGGTAGCAATGATTCCGCAGGCAAAACCTACATTATAAAGAGAATATCCCATATGAGCATAATGGGTATGGGTGGAAAGAGGCGGAAGCACAAACCCAATGCTCATGCCAACAATAATACTTAAAACCAGCCGGACCCCTATGGGCAGATTTCCAATCTGCATGATCTGGGTAATAACCGGAGACAAACAGGTTCCGTAGAACCCCACATAGATATAACGTGTTATGGAAGTTTTGTGATAATAAGAATATAAACAGATTCCCATCATAATAGCCCAGATGTTTAAGATGTTCTTCCCAAACAGCGAAAAGCCAAACATGAGAAAGCTTGAGGTTATGGTATGACCGCTCATATCCATCCCCAGAAAATAGACGATTGCAATGCTTAATAATGTTAATACACCTGCGTTAATAAACGCAGCTCCTATGCCTCCTATGGCAATGTAATCCGTAATCAGGAAATCCGGCTCCTGTACGATGGTGATGATTCCCCTCCAGATTTCATCAAACGGCTGCAGGCAAAATCCTGCAACAATAAAATAAATCGGCACCAGGGCAAGAATCTGGAATTTGGTCCGCCTGGAAAGCGGTCTGTAATTTCTGAATCTCAATGAAGGTTGTCCTGTCATGTCGTTTTGTTTCCCTCTCCTATATTAAGTTTTCGTTACAAAACCATTTTATCATTAATAAAAAAGAGGTTCAACTCTTTTTTTTTAAGTCTGAACCTCTTTTACTGAAACTATTTTCCAATTTCTCTTACTGCTTTTGTCAGCTGTATTATTACAGTCGGAATAATGGCCAGCCCATATACAATTCCGATCTGTGAGCCGGTTAAAGGTGTTACAGAAAACAGCTTTTCCATAACAGGAACAAACAAAACCAGACTCAGTAAAGCAAATCCAAGTACAAATGCTCCCAGACTATACCAGTTTCCTTTAAATCCCAGTCTGAAGATTGACTGGCTACTTCTGCAGTTAAACCCATGGAAGAGCCGTGAAAGAGTTAAAGTGGCAAATGCCATCGTACTGGCAGCCGCCGCACCTGACTGTCTTAAGCCAAGATGGAATGCGGTCATGGTACATACTGAAATGAGCGCTCCCTGAATCATGACCTTTGTCATAAATTCTTTCGTAAGGATACCTTCCTTCGGATCTCTGGGTTTCTGGCTCAGCAGTCCGTGCTCCGCCGGTTCCATGCCGATTGCAATTGCCGGGAGGGAATCGGTAAGCAGGTTAATAAACAACAAATGAACCGGTGCAAACGGAATCGGCAAAGCCATGATGGAAGTATAAAGAACTGAAAAAATTCCCGCCATATTGCCCGACAATAAAAACTGAATGGCATTTTTGATATTCCGGTATACATTTCTTCCATTTGCCACTGCTTTTATAATAGTAGCAAAATTATCATCTGACAGAATCATGGAAGCAGCATCCTTTGATACTTCCGTACCCGTAATTCCCATGGCTACTCCAATATCGGCCTTCTTAAGCGCAGGAGCATCATTCACCCCATCTCCAGTCATGGAAACGATATTGCCTCTTCTCTGCCATGCATCCACAATGCGGATCTTGTTCTCCGGAGAAACCCTCGCATAGACTGAGATATTAACAATCTTCCCATCCAACTCCTGATCTGTCATGGCATCCAGTTCAGCACCGGTAACCGCTAAATCTCCCTCTTCAAAAATTCCAATCTGTTTAGCAATGGCTGTTGCCGTAATTTTATGATCTCCGGTAATCATAACCGGGCGGATTCCTGCTGTTTTAGCATCTGCCACAGCTGCTTTTGACTCTTCCCTTGGCGGGTCCACCATGGAAACAAGACCAAGGAAAATGAAATTATTCTCGGAATGAAGGGAAAGTACATGAGACTCTTCCACTTCCTTATAACCAAAAGCCAGAACACGAAGTCCATTTTCAGAAAACATCATATTCTGTTTTAAAATATCTTCCTTATCTGATTCTGTCAACTCTCTGATGCCCTGGGAGGTACGTATACTCACCGTCCGGTCTAATAAAACATCAACCGCTCCTTTGGTCAGAATGGTTGGAACACCGTGCAGTTTGTATTTGGTACTCATCAGCTTACGGTCAGAATCAAAGGGGATCTCTTCCAGTCTGTGCATCAGATCCCTGATGGTATTATGGCTGACAGATATCTTACCTGCCATTTCAAGAAGTGCGTATTCCGTAGGATCACCAATTCCTTTTCCATCGGCAATGGTGGAATCATTGGTCAGAACTGCATCATAAAGCAGATAACGGTGAAGCTGGTTGGTCAGCTCCAGCTCCTCAGGTTTCAATATCTGATTATCTAAGTAAATTTCCTGAACCGTCATCTTATTCTGGGTAAGTGTTCCGGTTTTATCAGAACAGATTACGGAAACACAGCCAAGGCTTTCCACTGCCTTCAATTCCTTGATGATGGCGTTTTCTTTTGCCATACGCTGGGTTCCCATGGCCTGGACAATGGTAACAATAGAGCTTAAGGCTTCGGGAATTGCAGCTACTGCCAGTGCGACTGCAAACATCATGGAATCAAGAAGCGGCATTTTACGATACAGGCTTAATAAAAATACCACTCCGCATATAGCCATGATTACCGTAGCAAGGCGGCTGGAAAACTGATCCAGGCTGACTTGAAGAGGCGTCTTTTTTTCTTTTGTAGCATTCATCAGACTGGCTATCTTACCGATTTCTGTCTTCATGCCCGTATCTGTAACCACAACAACTGCTCTTCCGTAGGTGACCAGGCTTCCGGAATATACCATATTGGTTCTGTCTGCCAGCGCAGCGGAAATCTCCAGGGTTCCATCTTCTTTATCCACATTGGTGGATTCTCCGGTGAGAGAGCTTTCATTAACCTGAAGAGAATAATTATTTAAGATTCTTCCGTCTGCCACCACCATATCGCCGGCTTCCAGCATGAGAATATCTCCAGGTACGACTTCCCTGGAAGCCACTTCCGTCTTCGTTCCATCCCTCATGACTCTCGCATTTGGTGAGGATAAGGATTTTAAGCTTGCCAGAGATTTTTGGGCCTTTTCATGCTGAACCGTTCCCAATACAGCGTTGAGTATTATAACTGCCATAATAACGATTGTGCTCTCCACATTTCCTGACAGCATGGAAATCACAGCAGCTGCGACCAGGATTACCACCAGAAGGTCTTTAAACTGCTCTGCAAATACTTCAATCGTACTTTTTTTCTTTCCTTCCTCCAGGACATTCTCACCTTTTTCCTTAAGAAGTGCGGACGCCTTTTCTGAACTCAATCCTTCTTTTTGTGTGTGAAGCTCTTTTAATATCTCAAATTCGCTCTTCTGATACCATTCGTTCAATCCAATCCTCCATTCTGACACCCCTTTGGGATGCCCCGCATCAAAAATGTATACCTCAGCTCCGATAATGATTGTTTCAAAAAAGGAAATAAAAAAGACTTTTAACGTACTTTTCTGAAAAAAAATGTTCAGAACAAGTACATTAAAAGTCTGGTAACCACTATCTGGTACGCACCGCCAGACTGTACAATTACAGCCAGGATGTTGACGGTACATTTAAACTACTCCCTTTTAATTAACTATGCAATTATAATCAGATACCGAAAGCTTCATGAGTACTGATTATACCCGGGGCCATGTCATCTGTCAAGTAATTTTCACTTCCTGTAAGTTATTTCTCTGCTCATTGTCTCACTTAGAACATCTTTCC
This sequence comes from Lacrimispora sp. 38-1, assembly GCF_049890855.1. NCBI lineage: Bacteria > Bacillati > Bacillota > Clostridia > Lachnospirales > Lachnospiraceae > Lacrimispora > Lacrimispora sp. 38-1. The sequence continues at coordinate 8,311 of NZ_JBANEW010000057.1, forward strand.
ATATATGAAAAAGTAACTGTAATTGTTTCTTTATCACCTGGAGTACGGTTATAATATTAGTTAAATTAACTAAAAATTCCATTTTTTGTATAATATAATTTACAAATGTTTCTTTATCTGATATCATATTTATTATAAAATTATTTTACTATTATAGAAGAAATATCAGACTATTCTATTACATTCATTATTCTCCAGGGCTGACTCTCAACCGCAGACTAAATCCACCATAACAACAATGATACTAATAAAATCGTGCAAAAAAGTAAAAGGAGGGGTTCCGGTAATATTTATATCGTATGTAGGTAAGTGTATGAATCTGTAATATAAACAGGAGGGGTTTAAAATGAATGAATTAAGCAAAAAGGTCTTATCATTAGTTTTTGCAATCGCTATGTGTTTTTCAGGAATATTTTCCAGTACAGCCTTTGCAGCAACCGATTACTGGCAAAACTATACAGACGGAGGCGGAACCGTTAATATGGTTAATGGCTCCGGAGGTAATTTCAGTGTAAATTGGACAAACTGTGGAAACTTCGTGGTTGGAAAAGGCTGGGGTGCCGGAAGTCCTTCCAGAGTTGTCAACTATAACGCCGGCGTTTTTTCTCCATCCGGCAACAGCTACTTAACGTTTTATGGCTGGACAAGGAATTCCCTGATTGAATATTATGTAGTTGACAGCTGGGGAACCTACAGACCTACGGGAACCTATAAAGGAACCGTTAACAGCGATGGAGCCAACTATGACATATATACAACCATGCGTTATAATGCTCCCTCTATTGACGGTTATCAGACATTTCCACAGTACTGGAGTGTCAGACAGTCAAAGAGGCCTACGGGCGGCAATTCCCAGATTAACTTCGGGAACCATGTGAATGCATGGAGAAATAAGGGCATGAACTTAGGAAATTCCTGGTCCTATCAGGCATTTTGTGTAGAAGGATATCAAAGCAGCGGTAATGCAAATGTAACCGTCTGGTAATCTGGTCTGCATTTCTGGCAGCCGTTAATTAACATATACTTACCTACATACTATTTAAATATTATTGAATCAGATTGGAAGAAAGACTTAAGAAAGGGACTTGTCTATGAGGAAAAAGCTGGTCTTGCTTTTGATTGCTGTGACTGTCATTTCCTGGGGATGTTCCAATAAGGAAACGGATGACCTTGTGCTGGTGGAAGGAAGATCTGCGATTGCTGTCTCAGCCGGAACGAATCAGGATGAACCGGCTATCCGGGATTTCTACATAGGGAAGCACGAGGTTACTCAGGAAGAATGGACGGAAGTAATGGGAAGTAATCCTTCCGCTTTTAAAGGCAGTCATCTTCCGGTTGAATCTGTAAGCTGGTATGACAGCATAGAATATTGCAATAAGAGAAGTGAAAAGGAAGGACTTGCTCCTTATTACAAAATTGAAAAGAACCAGGATCCGGATAATATCTGCGATTATGACGATATCAGGTGGACTGTCACAGTGAATGAAGGGGCAAATGGGTACCGCCTTCCTACCGAAGCCGAGTGGACCTATGCTGCTGGCGGAGGATCAAAAAGCCAGAATTATACTTACAGCGGAAGTTCAGATGAAGAAGAAACTGTGTGGTATTGGAGAAATGCCGGAAAAGAGTATTTAAAGGGCGACTGGAACTGGCCCGACATCGAGACCAATCAGAACAAAACGCACCCTGTTGGAAGTAAGAAAGCCAATGAACTGGGAATTTCCGATATGTCCGGGAATGTCAGGGAATGGTGTTATGAATGGTATCAGGATACCAGGATTCCAAAAGGTTTTTACAGGGTGTGGAAAGGAGGCGGCTGGGTAGGCGATATTACCAGCTGCAAAATATCCTACCGGGGTAAATTTGAGCCTAACGGCAAGGGTGCGGATATGGGGATTCGTGTATGCAGGGACAGATAACCTTAAATGATATAATTTGTATGAGGCCGGTCTTTTGACCGGCCTCATATTCACATTTTAAGAATCCACCGAATTTACTCCTGTTTTTTTCTATGAAAGGGCAGTTGGATTTCCGTCAAAAATCCACTTTGTACGCTGTAATCAGGCAGATATGTCTCTCTTGGATACCCGCATATGCTGTAATTTTTACTCTTAACAAAGGCAAATAATTCATCATAGGCTGGTTTCAGGTTATCATACGTTTCCGATACTATGACATAGGCAGCCTCGCTTTCGGGAACAATCTGATACTGTATCGATTCTGTATTTTCCATTAATTCCTCTACTTCCAGCCATAATTCCATATCATAATTGTACTCTCTATATTCATTTACATGGAATACGGTATAAAAATTTTCAGGCTTTTTTCCTGCTGCTCCTGCCTCAGCAAGCTTTATCTCAAAATCCCGGCTGAACTTCTCTATTAAGTCATCGGTAACAGAAGCAACATGATGATGGGCACTTGCAACGATCATTTGGGGAATCACTTTTTCTTTCGTCACAGCTGCACCTCTAAGGAAAGCTTTGCTGCCTTAACCGCATGAATTTTCGTTGTGTCAAATACGGGCAGATCCACATCTTTCTGCTGAATTAAAAGTCCAATTTCCGTACAACCAAGAATAACTCCCTGTGCCCCGCGGTTCTTTAAGCTTTCGATTATATGAAGGTACGTTTCCTTCGATGTTTCCAAAACAGAACCAAGACATAATTCGTCATAAATAACGCTGTTTACTACCTCAATATCCTGCCCTTCGGGAATCAGAACCGTAATGCCTTCATTTTCCAGCTTTTCTTTGTAAAATTCCTGAGTCATGGTATATTTCGTCCCCAGCAATGCTACTGTCGTAATATGATGCTGTTTTAATTCCTCAGCCGTCACCTCGGCAATGTGGATAATCGGAATATTAATTCTCTTTTGTATCTGAGGTACCATTTTATGCATGGTATTGGTCCCAATTACAAGAAAGTCCGCTCCAGCTTTTTCAAGAGCTTCTGCCGCCGCGGATAGAATATCCCCACTTTTCTCCCAGTCACCCTCCGCCTGACAGCGCTCAATTTCTGAAAAATCCACACTGTATAAAAGAATTTTGGCCGAATGATATCCTCCAAGTTCGTCCTTTACCGTCTCATTCATAATCTGATAATAGGTAACTGTACTTTCCCAGCTCATACCTCCAATTAACCCAATTGTTTTCATAAAATATCTCCTGCTTCTTCTATCATATAATATATATTTAATTTTAAAAGTATCTGCTATATTCCCCTGTGGGAACAGGGTTTTCCAACCCTAATACTCTGGGCCACAAACCGGTATCTGCTGTGATAAAGCCCATTACCATCCCCATGTGGGTATGTAAATGCCGAAACTGCGCTAATATCAGTGTAAATTTGCTATATTCACAGTCCCTGGGCATATACATTAATTCATCATCAGTCAGTTTCAGAAGATAATACGTAATCTTACGGCTGATTCCATAAAAATAGTCATTGATCTCATCTCTTGTCAGCTGTTTAACGGATACCGCATCCAGATTGTTTAAATTCTTTTCATGAATCTCCGGTTCCCCATATTCTTTGTCTCTGGGATTGATAAACCACAGATCCAGGGAATGAAGCATGTGGTAAATATGCTTCCAGCAGGGCATTTTACAGTATTCCTTGTTCCACATTTCATCGGGAACACATTCAATTACATTTTTCACTTCCCATAAAGCCCGGTTTGTCTGATCGGATATTATTTCAGTCAATGCAGTTTCTTTTTTAATCACCCTGTCTGCCATAGGGTGTCCTTCACGAAACTGAACCAGATCCCAGAGATTTCCATACAGATCTTCAAACACAGCCACAATGCCATATTCCTGAACCTTGGGCTCCCGGATAAATGTAATTCCCAGCTCCTTCATCTCTTCATAATCTCTGTAAAAATCATCCGTTCCCAAAAACAGGAATACCCTTCCTCCCGCCTGATTGCCGATAAAAGGTTCCTGTTCCGGCTTAGAGGCTTTTGCCAGCAAGACCGTGGTCCCACAGGCACCCGGCGGAGAAACCACAACCCAGCGCTTATCCTGCTCTGGCTGATACGTATCCTCTGTCAATATAAAATGAAGTTTTTTTGTATAAAAATCAATGGCCTCATCATAATCCTTTATAACCAGCGCGATGTGTACCAGTGCCTGTGTCATAATTATGTTCTCCTTTGTTTTTAAATCTGTATACGATTTCCGTCTTTATCAAAATTCTTCCTTAATGCGATTTCCGTGGGGATCACGGAAGCAATCAGTATAACCGTCTGAACGCCTATGACCACTGAACTGAAAATGCCAACTGTTTCTGTATCTTTTCCAATAACAAAAAGCATTACTAAAATTGACGGAACCAGCATCCAGTAACCCACGGTTCGCCAGATTTTCCCGCAATGGTGATGCGCAAACACCCATGTATCTTTATTTTTCATGGACATTGAAGTTCTGTATCCTGCCAGATGGTTTATTTCTTTTGGTGGCCTTTTGCTAAAAATATAGCCGATCACAATCATAATAAACGGCAGCAGCAAATTCATTGCTGTCATAAAAGCCCAAAAACCCATATTTTCCACTCCTCTCCGAAATTTATACTGCTATTTTAACAGGGACTCCAACCGGCTGTAAAGCGCCTCCGTTTTTTCCCGGGTCTGATCATTTATAATATGCAGACCTTCTTCTGTTTCAATCAGGATAAAAGGTGGTCTGGATGCATCTATATATACGTGGGCAGTTATCCCGTCCGCATCAAATCTGCCTTTTAAGATAGAACCCAAATCAGAACCATTTTTCTTATTTAATTTAAAAGGCATGGCTTCTTCCAGCTTAATATTTTTTATTCCGTCAAGCGGAACAGTCTCACCATAAAAGGATGATATCTTCAGGGTATCACCGCTTATTGTATAAACAGGGGGTAATGATGCCCGGTACATAGTGATACTCACCAAAAGGAGAACCGGAAACATTACAATGCAGAGACCTGCGATAATAAATAACGTTTCCTTTTTGCTTTTGCCAATGTCTTTTTTATTCTCATACCCTTCTTTATAACACCGTGTATTGGAAAAATATATGGTAATTCCGATATCTGCGATAATAAAGATAAAATAAAAAATAAAATAGGGAGTGCGATAAATACTGTCTAATGGTATTATAAACAGGCCCGCCGTCGCAAAAAGTATGAGTAACATAGAAACCCCTGCCGTCCGGCACAGCTTTTGTGCATTATACTTTTCCTTTTCCTCCTGGCTTGACGTATTATATCCGGCAATGAGAAATGAACCGTGTCCTGTCAGTAAAACAGCTGATAAAACAAATAACAGTATAAAAATAATCCATACAGCAAACATTGCATCAACCTCCTGTACCCTGTGATAACATGTACCTGAAATTTTAATTGAGACGTTTATCATCTCTTAATTATCAGAATATTACAAATAAGTAATAAGATCAAGTGATTTGACATCTTTATTTTTTAGAATACTAATTTGTGCTGTATACGCAGACTTAACCTGCGGTTAATTTTCTCATCTGCAGATTAATCAATACTCCATTGAAGTATTAAAGCAGATCTGATACGATTACATCATCATACTGATTTATAAAACCGGAGGACAATCCAATGCCATTAAACATCGTTATTCGTGAAAAAAGAAAAGAAGCCGGACTTACCCAGGAAGAAATAGCGGACTATTTAGGCGTATCTGCCCCCGCCGTCAGCAAATGGGAAAAGGGAAGCACATCGCCTGATATCAGCCTGCTGCCTGCCCTGGCGCGCCTTTTGAAGATTGATATCAATACGCTTCTCTGTTTTCATGAAGAACTATCCAGGGACGAAGTCAGCCAGCTCTGCAAAGAAATTATGGATGTGATTCAAAATGAGGGGTTTGAGACCGGCTTTCTTCTGACCATGGAAAAAATCCGTGAATATCCAACCTGCGGCCACTTTATTCACACGGCCGCTTTGCTGTTAGAGGGAGCCATGCTGATGAGTGGTATGAGTACCGGGGAAAAGAAAAAATACAGCAGTCAGATTACCGCCTTTTATGAACAAGCTGCCAGATACGGGGATGAACAAACCCGCAGCCAGGCGAATTTTATGCTGGCTTCCAACTACACAAGAAACGGGGAATATGACAAAGCACAAAAGCTGTTAGATTTGCTGCCGGAACGAAGCGCCATCGACAAACGGCCTCTTTTGGCAGAGCTTTTGATTACTCAGGGAAAAACAGATAAAGCCGGAGAACTTTTAGAACGAAGACTTCTAATGACAGTTCAGGAAACCCAGGTGATATTAATGAAACTGTCTGATATCGCTCTAAAAGAAGAACAGCCGCAGAATGCAGCAGAAATATCGGAACGTTCTTCCAAACTGGCAGAACTGTTTGGAATCCAGGAATATGATACCTATATAGCCCCCCTTCAGTCCGCTATTGACCAGAAAAATGTTTCAGAAAGCATATCTCTCTTAAAATCCATACTGTCCTCCCTTCTTCACCCCGTGGATTTGGGTAACTCTATGTTGTACCGGCACATTCCAATGCCCAACTATACGGGAGATATCCGGAATAAAATGATTAAAGTCATTCTCAGGGAACTTGAAGACGACGATAAGTATTCTTACCTGCATTCCAGTGAAGAGTTTGAACAATTAATGAAGAAGTTCCGGTCTGTGCAGGTGAAGTGAGTCAGATTTAAGCCGAGCCGCGGGAAACTTCCCCGGCTCGGCTTAAATCTGATCTCAATATGGCTTAAATAACGTTCATCAATTGAATATGTTGGCACGAACCAACAATATCCTCATACGTGGATTTATATTTCTCAAACTGACTTGGCGTAATACTCTGTACAATAATTGCAAATTTCTCAAAATCTTCAAACTCTGCTAAAGAGAATATATAATAATATTTATAACTATCCAGTTCACAGGAATACAGGACAGTTTTTATCCTCTTTTCCCCAACTTTTTCATCTTTCATTACCTCAATAAATTCGGGATTATCACATTTTGCCAGCACTTCATCAATGTATAAAGATAAAGCATTTTCAGGGCTGATGTTATCCGCAAAATCTGCTTTATCATACTCTAAAACTCCTGTATATAGATCTTCATCATATGTCAGGCATTTCAAATCTAAAGTAGTATTCTCTTTCTCTTGTCTCCAATCATTCGGGAATGTAAATGAAAAATTGTCTGTTTTGAAAGTTTTGGACTGCACCGCCTGTGAATGAATTTCGTTTTCTCCAGTGGGGAATAATGCAATACCTGTTATAACAGCGGCAGCGAGAGAAACCACTATCAGTAAAGTAACGAAGATACTCAAAACATTTGTACCGCCATGTCTTTTTATGTACTGTACCGCCTCCCATTGTGTCATCTGGGAGGTTTGTGCTATGGTCTTTTTTGCTTTGTCTCGATAATAAGAGTTTGCATAGATTCCAACTAATATATGCAGAACCAGTCCGCCTCCCGGAATAATCATGGAAAAAAAAGAAAGCAGCCCAAATAAAAAAGCTTCTAAATACATTTTTCTGTATGCCAGCCAGTAAATCGGAAAAAAGAACGCCGGCCAGTTCCAGCTTGTAAAGGTTTGTTGTACCATTTTACCACGCCATTGATTATTGTAATATTGATAATTATCCCCTACGAATAATTCGTCATTTCTGTCATCTAATATCTGTTGTTCCCCTGTCATGTCTGTTCCTCCCTCGATCCTTTATAATTTACTGTGATTTTCATGCAACAGCGCTTCCAATAACAGTCCCCAGGTTCTATTATCACTTTTTAAACAATTATAGTTTCCCATAATCTTCCGCTCATATTTATGCATTCTGAATGTTATATTATATGTCCAGATATTTTGATCGCTCACCTCGTAGCAGATATAATCCATATATTTAAGTTTTTCCATGCGGAAATTTTCAGTCCTCTTTCCGATCTTTTTTAAATCGCTTACAATAGTATCTTTCCATTCATTCAGAGGAGGATTCCCAATATCCTGCGACAGATGGATCAGCATCTGAATTGTTGTTGATTGAGGATTAATCTGTATTATTGCATCTTCTCTTTTTTCACTTAGCGTATCTCCATTTTCTATTTTTATGAATGGCATTTTTTCAGCAAAGCAATTCTCAGTGGAAAATCTAATCACATTTCCATCCGATAACTCTAACCGTTCTTTCCTTATTCCCTCCTTTAAGACTTCCATATCCCACCCATCGGCTAAGGTGTTTTTACCGCGTTCCCACTCCTTAATCTGCTCGTCTGTTTGTACCATAACTTCCTCCCTCTATTAAGGTTAATTACAAAAATAATTGCTTTTAAGCTATTATAAAATAAATTGTTACAAAAATGGGGTTCATGTAATAAATAGCACCGGGCATGTAATTTTTGGTAAATTTTTGTCGCATTACCTGCCTCCGCATTCCATTACAATATCCAGGTATTATCCCATTATTTATGTGCAATACTATAAATTGATACAAATTGTATCGAAATACATTTTTTGCATTGAGTTTTCATTTTTTTGTGTTACTATAATATCAGTATAAGATTTTTATAGGAGGAACATATGCCAGAAGCAATTGTCCGCATCAGCGAAATCCAGTTAAAAGATTTAAAAAATACACAATATGGAAAAATAGAAATGCCGGCCTATGCAGAAAAGGATTATTTTTCGGATAAAGCAGATCTTCTCGGTATTTATGGACAGAACGGTTCCGGAAAAACTGCCGTAATTGAAGCCATGGATATCATTCAGATGCTTTTAGCAGGTAAACCTCTGCCTGAGGATACGGTTCACTATATATCCGAAGAATCAGGAAGCTGCAGCATCGCTGTAAAATTCCTGATCCGTTTTCCTGAAAAGTCCATCCTGGCAGAATATACTGCCCAATTGAAACGGGGGACCGGTCTTCCCCTGGAAATTTCTGGAGAAACGTTAAGTACTGCCATCTGGAACGGAACCCGGTTTGAAAACAGGAGAACTCTGATTGATTATTCCTCCTCACCGGACGGACCGGTCTTCACACCAAAATATCGTTTTGAATCTCTGGCCAAAAGCGGGGAAGATATCCGTGTCAATTTAAGTGTGGCCAAAAAGCTTGCCCAGAAAAATACCGCTTCCTTTCTATTCAGCCAGGAAAGCAGGAGCATTTTTCTGTCAGCACCGGAAGAGATCACACAGGATTATGTACCAGTCATAGAAGCTCTGTATCAGTACGCCTCCTTAAACCTGTTCGTTATCTCAAGCGCTCATTCCGGTTCCATTACCACCAGTTCCAGGCTTCCTTTCGCCTTCCGCCTAAACCTGGGCAACCGAATCGCAAAAGGTGATTTAATGATCCGCCTTGATGACCCGTCAGTGATCAGCAAGGATCAGTTTCAGCTTGTTTCCCAGATTATCGAAGAAATGAACGCTGTTTTATCTTCATTGATTCCAGGCCTGACCATCGGAATCCACAACTTCGGAGAACAGCTGAGGGAAAATGGCACCCCCGGCTACCGGATTCAGCTGATATCAAAACGGGGAGAGGTTGTGATCCCTCTTAAATATGAGTCGGAAGGGATCATTAAGATCATCTCTGTGCTGAACGTAATGATGTGTGTGTATAACCATCCTTCCATGTGCCTGATCATAGATGAACTGGATGCCGGAATCTATGAATATCTGCTTGGAGAGATTTTATCTGTTTTTGAAAAAGGGGCGAGGGGGCAGCTTATTTTTACATCCCATAATTTAAGAGCGCTGGAGATGATCCACAAAAGAAGCATTCTTTTTTCTACCGCCAATCCGGCCAACCGGTATATCCGGCTTCAGAATGTAAAAAGCAATAACAACCTGCGGGATATGTATTTACGCAGCATCACACTGGGAGGACAGCCTGAGGAAATTTATGAAGAAACAGACAGTGTAGAGATCGGACGCGCATTCCGGCGTGCCGGAAAGGCGGTTTCTTATGATCAACAGGACTAAAAAAGTCATACTCTTTATTGCCGAAGGACCTACTGACGAAGAAACGTTAAGTCCGGTTCTAAAGAAAATATTTCAGAAGGAAGACGTCAGGTTTCATATTGTACATGGGGATCTGACCAGTAACTGGTCGGTTACTGCCCAAAATGCAGTGAAAACAGTGAACCAGCACATTGATATAGAACGGAAACGTTATGGATTCGAGAAAAAAGATATCTTAAAAGTAATACATCTGGTGGATATGGATGGCGCCTTTATCCTGGAGGATAAAGTGGTTTATGGAAAACATGAGGAAATTCTGTATTTTGGTGACCACATAGAAACCCGTTCTCCTGAAACCGTGATTAACCGCAACAAACGAAAATCACAGATATTATCCCGGCTTTCACTCACAGGAAAAATCGGTACCATTCCCTACTCCATCTACTACTTCTCCAGGAATCTGGAACATGTGTTTCATAACAGCAGAAAGAATTTAACCGATGAAGAAAAGGTCATTTATGCAGATACCTTTGCAGACCGGTACTCCGTTAATCCTGCTGCCTTCATTTCTTACCTTTCCGGCAACGATTTTACCGTTCCCGGCGATTACAGAGATACCTGGGAATTTATCAGTAAGGGGACGAATTCTTTAAACCGCCACAGTAACTTTCATCTTCTTTTCTCTTCTCCCCCCGGAAACTGAAAACAGGCATCAGACAGATTGCTTCTGTCTGATGCCTGATCTATATCACAGCTTTTATTCTCCTGCAGTTTCTTCTTTTGCTTCCTTTGGCTCTTCTGCTTTCGCAGTTAAATCGCCTGGCTTCATGCTTAAGTTGATTCTGCCCATCTTGTCTACTTCCATAACCTTTACAGTAACCATATCTCCGATGTTTACCACATCTTCAACCTTAGCCACTCTCTTGTCGGAAAGCTTGGAGATATGAATCATACCGTCTTTGTTAGGAGCAAGCTCTACAAAAGCTCCGAAATTCATAATTCTTACCACCTTACCGGTAAAGATCTGTCCTGCTTCAATTTCAGTCACAATGCTCTTGATGATCTGAATTGCACGGTCGATCATGGCCTGATCGGTGCCGCATACAGAAACACTTCCGTCGTCAGAGATGTCGATCTTCACGCCGGTTTCTTCGATAATCTTGTTGATTACCTTGCCCTGCTTGCCCACTACATCACCGATCTTCTGAGGATCAATGGAAATCTGGTCAATCTTAGGCGCATATTTTCCAACTTCCCTGCGAGGCTCTGCAATAGCTTTTGCCATAACCTCATCAAGAATGTAAAGTCTTGCTTCTCTTGTGGTGCGGATCGCTTCTTCAATAATCGGTCTTGTTAAACCGTGAATCTTAATATCCATCTGAATGGCTGTGATACCCTTATGGGTACCGCCCACCTTAAAGTCCATATCTCCGAAGAAATCTTCCAGACCCTGAATATCAGTTAAGACGATATAATCATCATCGCTATCTCCGGTTACCAGACCACAGGAAATTCCTGCTACTGCTGACTTAATCGGCACACCTGCTGCCATTAAGGACATGGAGGAAGAACAAATGCTGGCCTGAGAAGTGGAACCATTGGATTCCATGGTCTCGGATACGGTACGGATTGCATATGGGAATTCCTCTTCTGACGGAAGAACTGGAACAAGGGCTCTTTCTGCCAGCGCACCATGACCGATCTCACGGCGTCCCGGTCCTCTGGAAGGTCTTGTCTCTCCTACAGAGAAGGACGGGAAATTATAGTGGTGCATATATCTCTTGGAAGTTTCCATATCATCAATGCCGTCCAGTCTCTGGCTTTCCGATAATGGTGCCAGAGTACAGATATTTAAAATCTGTGTCTGTCCCCGGGTGAACATGGCAGAACCGTGAACTCTTGGGAGCAGATCGATCTCTGCTGCCAGATGACGGATCTGGTTCATGGCACGGCCGTCAGGACGCTTGTGATCTTTTAAAATCATCTTACGGACAGTCTTTTTCTGATACTGGTAAATGGCTTCTCCAAGTACAGCCAGCCACTCTTCTTTATCAGCAAAAGCCTCTTCCAGCTTCTGGGTGATATTACGGATGTTTTCTTCTCTGATCTGCTTTTCATCAGTAAAGACGGCAACTTCCATCTCTTGCGGAGTTACAATCTCTTTGATGGCTGCAAATAATTCTTCCGGTACTGCACAGCTGGTATATTCATGCTTTGTTTTTCCGCACTCTGCAACGATGGTATCGATAAACTTAATAATCTCCTGGTTTACCTCATGTGCTTTAAAAATCGCCTGAATCATAACATCTTCAGGAACCTCGTTGGCTCCGGCTTCAATCATGATTACTTTCTCTCTGGTGGAAGCAACGGTCAGAGCCATGTCGGAAACCTGCTTCTGTGCCTGAGTCGGATTGATCACTAATTCTCCGTCAACAAGCCCCACCTGAGTGGAAGAACATGGTCCGTCAAAGGGAATATCAGAGATGCTGGTTGCAATGGCGGAACCTATCATGGCGGTTAATTCAGGGCTGCAGTCCTGGTCAACTGACATAACGATATTATCCAGAGTTACATCATTGCGGTAATCCTTTGGAAACAGCGGTCTCATCGGACGGTCAATGACACGTGAGGTCAGGATTGCATTCTCAGATGCTTTTCCTTCTCTCTTGTTAAAACCTCCCGGAATCTTTCCTACTGCGTATAATTTTTCTTCGTATTCTACACTCAGAGGGAAGAAATCGATTCCGTCTCTGGGTTTATCGGATGCAGTTGCAGTTGCTAATACAACGGTATCTCCATAGTGCATCAGTGCTGCACCGTTTGCCTGCTTCGCCACTCTGCCCACTTCGACGGTCAGTGTTCTGCCTGCAAGCTCCATACTGAAACTCTTGTACATACTGGTATCTCCTTAAAAATAAATTTATATTAACAGTAGAAGATGCCGAAACTACTGATCTGCACGTAAAAAAACTCCTTATTTTTACGCGTACATCAGCGGTCTCGGGGGATACTTCTACTTTTAACATCCATTTCTTAATAGACAGATAGGGTGGAGAAGTTCTCCACCCTAAATGGTTATTATTTTCTGATTCCTAACTTCTCAATTAAAGTACGATATCCTTCAAGATCGGTTTTCTTTAAGTAATCAAGAAGACCTCTTCTCTGTCCAACCATCATCAGAAGACCTCTTCTGGAATGATGATCCTTTGGATTCTGCTGAAGATGATCTGTTAATTCTGTGATTCTCTCTGTCAGAATTGCGATCTGAACTTCCGGTGAACCTGTATCGCCAGGCTTTCTGCCGTATTCAGAAATAATAGCTGCTTTTTTTTCCTTTGAAATCATGTTGATTTCCTCCTTAAATTTAAGATTCTCACCTTGTACCAAGCAATGGCTGGAGTGTCCGAAATACCGGGTACCGGCGCGTATTCATACTGATATAGTTTACCACAGGGGAAAATGGTTGTCAAATACTTATCTTATTTATATTGTTTCCGGATCTTGTAATCTGATACCAGAAACTTCATAATTACAGATCCAAATCCAGGTTATGTTCCAAATATTTTCCAAAATCCGTTTGTTTCATTTTGTTAAAAAGGGATTTCCTTATCTCATCCATATTGCTTTTTTTCAATCGTTTCCCTTCTACCAGACATTCTCCGGCTATATAAACAGCCTCTACATTGGCCGGACCGGCACTGTATACAAGTGCGGAATAAGGGTCGTAAACAGGAAACATATTGGCGGAATCCGTCTCTATTAACACCAGATCTGCCTGTTTTCCCGGTTCCAGAGAGCCGGTTATTCCATCAAGGCCCAGGGCTTTTGCTCCCTGTATGGTCGCCATCTCCACAATCTCTTTAGCAGGAAATGCACTTCTGTCTTTCGTTTCATTTTTATGAAAATCTGCACACAGTTTCATCTGGGTCAGTATATCTAAGGTGTTGCCGCTTGCAGGACCATCTGTGCCAAGTCCCACCGCAATCCCCCTCTTATTCATACCGCTCACGGGAGCCACTCCCTTGGCAGCTTTGGTGTTGGATCCGATACAATGGGCAACGGATGCCTTATGCTCTTTTAAAAGATCTAAATCCTCTTCCGTCAGATGAATACAATGTGCAGCCAGTGTTTCTTTTCCCAGAACTCCGATGCTGTTTAAATAACCCACAGGAGTCGTGTTTTTCTCTTTTTCAAAATATTCCATTTCATAGTCCATTTCCGCAGTATGAAGGGTGAATGGAACTTTATAAAAAGAATCAATCCTGTATGCCTCTTTTAACACCCCGGGAGAGCAGGTGGTCGTTCCGTGGGGCGCGATACAGGCGGTAATTCTGGGGTGGTTTTTATATTTCTTAATGAGGTCTTCCCCGTAAACAATCGCCTCACGGGGATCCTTAAAATCGCAGGCCCCCTCATCCATAACAGTCTGCCCGGCAATTGCCCGCAGCCCCATTTCATCCATGGCTTTTGCAGCCTCTTCTTCATAATAATACATATCCATAACCGTAGTCACTCCGGCAAGGAGCATTTCCCCTGCTGCATAGCGGGTAGAGAGATATACCAGTTCTTCATCCATGGATTTTTGCTCCATGGGAATAAGAAAAACCCGCAGGCGGTCCCTGCAGTCATCTCCAAGGCCCCGAAACGGAATCATTCCCATGTGGGTATGAAGATTTATCATACCTGGCATTAAAATCCCGTTTCTGGCATCAACAAACTTCACATCCGAAGAACCAGCCGTCTCATCTAAATCCTTCATCTTACCTGCCATTATGATCACATCATCTTCAAACATCACAAAGCCGGGATTATAGATTTCCCCTTTTTGATTCATGGTTACTACTATAGCATTCACGATTACCGTTCTCACACTGATCAACCTTTTCCTTTTTCACACTCGTATTTATCCACCAGGGGAACTCCCTGCCTGTCTTTCGTATCAAACAATCCCTTGTCACTGAGTTTCAGCTCCGGAGAAACCAAAAGAGTCAGGGTTGAAATGGACATGATCACATTGCTGTTTTTATAGCCCATGTTTTCAATCTCCCGGCGAACCTCACCCAGGCTTTCAGAAAGCTTATAAAGTCCCTCGTCGGATAGAATTCCGCCTACCGGAAGGCTTACGAAAGCGGTTACGGCTCCCTCTCTGGCTGTTACATAACCTCCCTGCATGTGAACCACACGGTTCTGTGCAAGAAGCATATCCTTTGGCGAATTTCCAAGAACCAGAAGGTTGTGGCTGTCATGACTCCATGTAGTTGCTGCTGCACCGGGCAGTATCAATCCATTTTCCACCAGACCGTAGGAAACATTGCCGTTTTTCCCATATCTTTCGTATACCACAGCAAGACATAACCCTGCTTCCTGCCAGCAAAGACAATGATCCTTAACTGCTATCCGGCGTTTTACATGCCGGATTCTGGTGCCAGACTCCTGTACCTGCATCACGGAAACAACTGCCTCACCGTCTTTCACCTTACAACGGTTAAGTTTAAAGTCAGATTCCAGCGCAAGGCGGCACTTCACAGACTGGTAAAACTCATCGGGATATTTTGTTTTTTCTTCTTTTGATGATGTCTCATACAGAACCCCGCTTTTATAAACTGCCAGGGGATTAAAGTGAACCAGATCCTCTAAAATGACAAAATCAGCCAGCTTTCCAGGTGCTATCATCCCTCTGTCATGTAATCCCATCCTTCTGGCCGGTGTAAGAGTACCGCAGTAAACAGCCTTTTCTGCCGGCATTCCCTGTTCCACTGCCAGACGAAGAATCCGGTTTAAGTGTCCGGTCACCAGATGATCCGGCATGACATCGTCAGTCACAAGTGCCACATTCTCGTAAAGCATATGAGATACAACAGTCGTCACAACATCATGAGTCAGGGATTTCTCCTGAAGTTCCAGAAACATCCCCAGATCCGTTTTTTCCAGAACAGATTCCGGAGTCTGCTGTGTATGATCTGCGTCCACTCCGGCTCTGATAAAAGCTGCCAGATCCCTACCCGTAAGGGATGGGCAGTGTCCCTCGATCTTTATATCCCGGCTGGCTGTCTGGCAAAGTTCAATCATCCGCTTTATTTTTGTATCCTCCGGGGAAATTAAATCCCGGTGATTCATCACTTCTCCCAGGCAGATGACCCTGCCGTCTTCCAGCAGCTTAAGGACCTCTTCCTCACCCATCACACCGCCGGACGTCTCATAATCCGGACCGGCTGCCGGTACACTGGAAGGAATGGCATAAAAAATATCCAGATCTGTTTTTTCTTCCATGAACCGGTTTATACCTGCAATCCCAAATACATTGGCTATCTCATGGGGATCTGCAACAACCGTAGTGACACCCCAGGGAAGAACTGCCCTGGAAAATTCCGCCGGTCCGATCATGGAACTTTCCATATGCATATGAATATCAATCAGTCCGGGTATGATATATTTTTCCTTTGCATCTACCACCAGGTCCGCCTCATAACAGGAAGCAGGGGAAACGTCGTAAAACTTTTCCCCCACTACTGCAATGTCCGCCTTTTCAAAACACTGCCTGTATGTCCGGTAGACCCATCCATTCTGAACAAGTAAGTCAACCTTCATATTCTCTTTCCTTAGCTGTTAATAATACGGTTCCACTGGTCAATCCAGTCACTTAAAAGCGGATTCACAAAGGAATAATCAAGAACCTTTGCATTTTCTGCAGTTTTTCCGTATGTCATATTTTTTGCATTTTCTTCTGCAACTTCTACCTGGTTGTTGGTTGGTGCTTCATTTAATGCCTTGCTTGTCTTATCCTGAAGCTCCTTGCTTAAGCGGTAATTGATATAGGCATAAGCCAGTTCTTTGTCCTTGCAGTTTTTGGTAATGCTGATGGTGTTAAAGTTTGCATAAGTCACATCAGGAGTTACATACACCAGATCTGGATTCGCCTGTTTGATGGTCGGAACACCGAAATCTCCTACAATCGCTGCCTTGATCTCACCAGAGGTAAACATATTGATTAAATCAGAAGATTTTGCATAGGTCTTAACCAGATTTGGTTTTAATTCTTCCAGTGCTTTAAAAGCAGCCTCTCCCTTGTCTGTGGTTACATCAACGCCTGCATGATTGCTTGCCATGTAAACCATAGCCGGGCCAAAGGTCGTTGTGATATCCGGTATTGCCACACTTCCTTCTAATTCTACTTTCCAGAGATCATCAAAGCTGTTAATTTCAAATCCAACTGCTTTTGGATCATACATAATGCCAATGCTGTTAATGGTATAGGCAACACCCTGTCCGGCATCTGCCATGGTTTTTGCTGTTCCGATTAAGTTCTTGCTGTTTTCAATCTTAGATAAATCCAAAGTTTCAAACAGTCCTTCTTCTATTCCCTTGGCAGTCATGGCCTGGGATAATTCAATTACGTCGATGGTGCTCTGGGAATCAGCAGACAGTTTTGTGTAACGCTCGTTAGTGCTTCCTGTCTCTGTTACAATTTTACAGCCAAACTGGTCTTCAAATGGTTTGTATACTTCTTCTTCCGAAATATCTTCGCTTAAACCATAAGTAGATAATACCAGTTTCTTTTCTCCACCAGCTGCGGTTTTTTCTGCGGTAGTGCTGGTTTCTGTAGCAGAGCTCTTTTCTGCGGTAGTGCTGTCTCCTGCACTCTTAGCTGTGCCGCAGCCTGACAGCGCAATGGCTGCACATAAAGATAATGCCAATACTTTTTTCATAATTATAGTCCTCTCTTTTTATCATTTGCCGGCTTTTAAGCCGTTGTTACCTATTAACAAGAATGAGCTTTGATTCAGGAAGATACAGGCGGATCGTACTGCCCTCTTCATAAACCTCTTCTGCAGGTCTGCTTACCAGAAATTTGCCTTCCTCTGTCAGCACTTCATACTGATAGCTTTTCCCTAAAAATGTCCGTACGCCTACGGTTCCTGAAAGAACATTATGATCTTGCGTCTCTCCTGCAATCCGGATATCCTCTGGTCGGATCGTTCCTGCCAGTAAATCACCACTTTTTACAGACTCTACTGTAAATACTGTACCAGCCTGGGTTTTATATACATTTCCTTCTTTATTTAATGTGAGGAAATTTTCAAAGCCGATAAATCTGGCGACAAATTCCGTTTCCGGTCTCTGATAAATGTTTTCCGGTGTATCAAACTGCTCAATCACTCCCTGATTCATAACCGCTACCTTATCAGAAATGGAGAAACATTCTTCCTGGTCATGGGTGACAAACAACGTGGTAATTCCAAGCTTTTTCTGAATGCGCTTGATCTCCATACGCATGTTGATCCGAAGCTTAGCATCCAAATTGCTGAGGGGCTCGTCAAGCAGCAAAAGCTTTGGCTCGATGACAAGGGCTCTGGCAAGAGCGACTCTCTGTCTCTGTCCGCCTGACATCTGCTGGGGGAAACGTTTTTCAAACTCTGAAAGGCCGCAAATCTCTAAAATATTTTTAACTTTCTGGTCAATCTGGACTTTATCAAGTTTTCTCATTTTCAAACCAAAGGCAACGTTATCATAAACATTCAAATGAGGAAACAATGCATAGCTCTGGAACACAATACCAAAATTTCTTTTATGGACCGGAACCTTCGTTAAGTCTTCCCCATCAAGGGAAAACACTCCGCTTTCAGGCTCTATAAATCCGGCTACAACTCGAAGAGTGGTGGTTTTTCCGCACCCGCTTGGGCCTAATAAAGACACCAGCTCCCCTTCCTTTATTTCCAGATTTAAACCTTTTAACACCTGTTTCTTCTTATCATAACGGACATCAATATCCTTCAGTGTCATATAAGCCATATCTCATTCCTCCTATTTCGCCAGGGCGGCTATTCCCAGTGTTTTATCAACAATTACCATCATAAGAACTGTAACCGCCATCAACAATACGGATACTGCCGACACCGTAGGGTCATAATTATATTCAATATAATTCATCAAAGTTGCCGGAAAGGTGGATACTCCGGGCCCGGAAAGAAACATGGATACCGGTATGTTATTAAAGGAATTGATAAAAGCCAGCATAAACGCAGCAGAGATTCCTGAGGTAATATTGGGAAGCACAACCCGGAAAAATGCACGGACCTTTCCGCACCCAAGACTCCACGCTGCTTCCTCTGTGGAAAAATCAAACTGCTCAAGGCTTGATCCAACCACCCGGATCACATAGGGCAGCGTTACCATGAAATGCCCTGCTAACAATCCCATAAACACCGGTACTCTTAAAGCCAGCACCAGGAACTGATAGAGTACAAATCCGATAACGATTCCAGGAACAATGGTTGGAGAAAGAAATACGGATTTTATCAGCCCCTTTCCTTTTAAACCAGATCTTGCCAGAGCATAGGCTGCCGGTATTCCCACTAAAAGGGCGATAACCGTAGCCAGCATGGCAATCTCAAGACTTGTTAAAAATGAAATACGGAAAGATTTTATGGTAAATACCTTTACAAACCATTTAACAGAGAAAGAATCAATGGGAAAGGTTATGGCACTGCCTTTGCCAAAAGCGGTAACTGTAATGATAATCAGAGGCAAAATTAAAAAGCCAAATACGAGAACAGCAAAAACAGTCAGCATTTTATTTTTACGCATGGTCTCCTCCTCTTTTGTCAAGTCTCGCTGCCAGTGAATTAAATCCTTTGATTACAGCAAGTGTTACAACAATCATGATCAGGGAAATAACAGCTGCTCCATCCCAGTCGCCCACGCTCATGGCTCTTTGGTAAATAAAGGTGGAAAGAACCATGTTTTTATTTCCGCCTAATAACTGGGGAGTGGTATAAGCAGTGAGGGTTCCGGTAAATACTAAAATCCCTCCCACAATGATTCCCGGCAGACTCATGGGGAAAATAACCTTCATAAAAGCACGGATCCGGTCTGCACCAAGACTTAGAGCTGCCTCCATCATATCATCACCGATATTTTCCATAACACCTGCTACCGTCACAATCATAAGAGGAAGAAATAAGTAAACCGATCCGATGATAATGGCAAAGTCTGTATAAAGCAGTTTAAGCGGTTTTTCCACAATTCCAGCTGTAATAAGCAGTCGATTGATCAGCCCGTTGCTTCCTAATATATTAATCCATGCAAAGCTTCGGATTACAGAATTGGTCATCATGGGGAAAATGGAAACAGAAAGCAGTATTCCTCTCCATTTTTTACTGCACCGGCTGATAAAATATGCGGTAGGAACTCCAAGCACCATGCAAAACACGGTGGTTAAACATGCAACCTTTACAGTTCTTACAAAGATCTTTCGGTAATATTCATCCTGGAAAAATGTTACATATGCGCTTAAGGGATATTCTCCTGTATGAAGGGAGGGAATTAATACTCTCAAAAGCGGAAGGAACAGACATACTGCCAGAATCACCAGCCCGGGAATTATCATTACAAATGCACTGCGTTTCTTCATTTTAACCTCTCCATGCTTTCTTCCATTCAATAGTCGCTAATTCTTATAACTATTTATAAGTAAAATTAATTTATATCTATACATTTATTATAATTTATGATATACTGTACGTCAAATACATATAATCTATATTTTCTATGCAGTAAAGCTATATTCACCGGATAAAAAGGAGAGATCAGCCATGGATTTAAAAGAAGCCCGATACATTCTGGCCATTTCCAGAAATAAAAGCATCAGCAAAGCTGCAGAAACACTTTTTATTTCTCAGCCGTCCTTAAGCAAATATTTAAAGAATATAGAGCAGCAGCTTGGAACCCGTTTATTTGACCGGGTGGGAAGCGGCTATTTTCCCACTTATATCGGAGAGCGTTACATTCATTATGCGGAAAAGATTGTGGAATACGGTATGGAATGGAATATTGAATTCGATGATATTATGCACCATAACCACGGCCGTCTAAACATCGCCCTTCCCATCATGCTTGGTAACAGCCTGATCGGACCCACTCTGATGAAATTCCACAGGCTCTACCCTCACGTCACCGTCAATATGATGGAGGAAGTGAATTTTGTGGCTGAGCATACTTTAACAGATCACACGGTTGACTTAACCTTTTATAATGTACATGAATTTCCAACTGACTTAGATTATCAGATTATCGGAAAAGAGGAAATGGTTCTTGTGTTATCCGCAGACAATCCTCTGTCAGAAAAAGCAGTTAAAAAAGAAGGCTTTCAATATCCGTGGATTGATTTAAGCCTTCTGGCTGAGGAATCCTTTATTCTTCTTTATCCCGATCAGAACACGGGGGGAATCGCGTTAAGGCTCTTTGAAGAATATGAGATGGAACCAAGAATCCTTCTTCATACCCGCAACAGTGAGATGTCGATCCGCCTGGCCATGGAGGGCCTTGGCGCCGCATTCGCTCCGGAAAGTTATTATCACTATTTGAGAAACAGAGAGCCTTCCTCCTCTGTCTGCCTTTCCGTGGGAAAAACGAGAAACGATAATACACTGATCGCTGCATATCAGAAAAACCGGTATTTGCCCAAATATGCCAAAGCTTTTTTGGATATTCTTACAGAATATTATGAAACAGAGCACGCCGCCTGTTTTGTAATCGAATAAAAAAAG
>NZ_JBANEW010000058.1:0-273905 GCF_049890855.1 Lacrimispora sp. 38-1
GATCATGAGGGTGGCTGCAGCTGCGGTCATGACCACGATCATCATCATGCAGATGAAGTATTCAGCAGCTGGGGACTTGAGAATGTGCCTGCAATGAGTAAGGAGACACTGGATCAGATTCTTGACGAACTTGCATATGGAGATGGTTTTGGAGATGTACTTCGTGCCAAGGGCATGATTCCCGGCACGGAAAAGGGAACATGGCTTTATTTTGATCTGGTACCGGAGCAATATGAAATTCGGGACGGGAAACCGGAATACACCGGAAAGGTTTGCGTAATCGGGGCTGATCTGAAAGAAGAAGAGTTAAAACAGGCCTTTGGCAAATAGATGAATTGGAGGGAATCATGAGTAATATCGACGAAATGGAAGATGATTTTATGCCGGTTTTCCTGATCGACGGATTTTTAGAGTCAGGAAAGACCCAGTTCCTTCAATTTACCATGGAGCAGGATTATTTTAAGGCGGAAGGGAAGACACTTCTCATTGTCTGCGAAGAAGGCGAAACGGAATACAGTGATGAGCTGCTGAAACGGACAAAGACAGCAGCCGTTTACATCGACAGCCTGGAAGAACTAAACCAGGAAAGACTTCTGGAACTGGAGCTTTTGTATAATCCGGAGAGAGTTTTAATCGAATGGAATGGCATGTGGAATTTAGATGATTTGAAGCTTCCTGATGACTGGAAGGTCTATCAGCAGATAACGCTGATTGATATGTCTACCTTTGATCTGTATGCTGCCAATATGAAGTCACTTTTGTATTCCATGGTGCGCGATTCTGAGATGATTATCTGCAACCGCTGTGATGGAATAGAGGATTTGTCCGGCTATCGGCGTACACTAAAAGCCATGTGCCTCCGGGGAGAAATTGTGTTCGAAGATTCTGAGGGAGAAGTCAATGAAATCGCAGAAGAAGACTTACCTTATGATATCGGCGCCGATTTAGTGGAAATTTCACCGGAAGCATATGGAATCTGGTATCTGGACTGCATGGAACGCCGGGACCGTTACGAAGGGAAGACCGTGGAATTTACCGCCATGGTTTTAAAGACTCCGGACTTCCCGAAGAATTATTTTGTACCCGGCCGTATGGCCATGACCTGCTGTGAAGACGATATGACGTTTCTGGGCTTTATAACCAAGTCCAGGGATGCCAAAGATCTTGAGACAAAGCAGTGGGTTCGCGTAAAAGCCAGAATTGCATATGAATACTGGAAAGATTACGAAGGGGAAGGACCGGTTTTATATGCCGAGTCGGTAGAACCTGCAAAACCTGTAAAAGGAGTTGTGCAATTTTAAAAGAACGATATTAAAAAAGACTGACACACACTGGTTATTTAATTTAACCAGTGTGTGTCAGTCTTTGCATATGGACTATTATTATCATTATTATTTCATAGGCGGAACCGGCTTAGGTCTTGCCGGATCAAATATATCAGATACATTAAATAAATCACTTAAACTGTCAGGATAATAAAACATCCGGTAACCATCCAAATTCCTTCTGGCTTGTCTGAAGTAATCAGGTCCAAGCTGCATCCAGGTGGTCTTGCTTGCATCTACGTTGCAGAAGTAGCGGAAGCCCTTGGATTTTAAATATGTAAAACGTTCATTGCTGTCTGTGTAGGGAGTCCAGCTTCCGATATCGCTTCCAAAGGGAAATAGTATGATATCAGTAGGTCCGATAATAGACTCTACATTGCGTTCCCACTTATCCGTATCAGTCTTAAAGTGTTCCATGGAAATAGAACCCATATTGCGGTGTCCCCAGCTGTGGGAAGACAATTCCCAGCCGTGGTCCTTTAACGCCTGTGCAACCCTGGCAGCCGCCTGGCGGTCTGCTTCGTAATTGGGGTTGGTATCTTTATAGGCTTCGTCCGTCCGGTAGCCGAGAATTCCATTGTATCCGGTAAAGGCCAGGATTCCTCTTGCGCCCCTATAGGAAAAACCGGGGTGGGTCTTTATAAAGTTTTCAAGAATCGGCACTACATCATAATCACCGACAGAAACACTGCCGTCATCCATCTGCATCTCACAGGTAGGATAGCCATCCTCTCCGATAATCATGCGGGTGGCAAAGCCATCCCCCTGCATATATTCATAATAGCATAAATCATCCTGAGACAACACAAAGGCTTTTTTCCCCGGAGGCAGCATAATGTCTCCATATACAAACTTTGGATTGCCGTTTTCATCTTTCGTTTCATAAGCCAGATCATGAATTTTTACAAGAACATAACCCTTGTCATACATGGACTGCATCATTTTTATAAATTCATCTTTGGTAGTCATCATCTGGTTGTATCCGTCCTGCTTGGAATCACCGTCAAAGGCCTTAGATGTATCCATAATCAGTGAATGGAAAAAAACATGGGTGACATCCTGCGGATTCATCCGGACAAGGGCAGCTTTAGATGCCTCATAGCCGGTAACAGCTGAAACAACTTCCTCTTTTGCTGCTAATGCGGCATCGGATTTTAAAAGGTTAATGGCTCCGTCATAATCATATTGGGATGCGAGATTCTCTGCGTTTGATAAAAGAGCCATCAGATCATCTGCCTGTGATGTACTGGCATTGGTAGTTTCCTCAGAAGCAGGCTGTGCTTCACTTTCGGAAGAAACAGATGCCACCGATGAATCAGCGGGCAGGATTCTATGCCCCATCTTCTTATTAATAATGATACCGCAGAGTATCATTATTATTACAATCAGCAGTCCGGCAAGAATGACTGCTATCAGATTTTTTGGATTTTTCGGCCCTTTTCCAACAGTCCATTTTCGATAATCATTTTGATTCATAACGAAACCTCATAATTCTGTTATATTTTTGGTTGTAACTATTACTAAAATAACATTCCCTGTCCAAGTATAGCATACTTTGTAGAAAGATGAAATGAAAATGGGGTAATTTTTTTCAGTAAAAGTGGCATATGTAGGGGAAGCAGTCCCATACAATGATAGAAAGGTATTGATCAGAGGAACGTGTATAACATGAAAAGAGTTACAGCATTTTTATTAAGCTTTTTTCTGCTATTTTCCTGTTTATGTCAGACGGCGGCAGGGCAGGTGCCGGATATAGCGGTTGCCTCGGACATGATTGTAAAGGCGGAAGAGGCCCAGGCAGTTAACACAGAAGGCGGTCCGGCGCTGCAGTCTCCAAGTGCGATTTTAATGGAAGCATCTACCGGCCAGGTCATTTACGAGAAGGATGCAGATGAAAAAAGAAGTCCTGCCAGCATCACAAAAATTATGACGCTGATCCTTATTTTTGATGCTCTGGAATCTGGTAAGATTAAAATGACGGATGAGGTTGTGACCAGTGCTCATGCCAAATCCATGGGCGGATCCCAGGTATTCCTGGAAGAAGGAGAAGTTCAGACGGTTGAAACTCTGATTAAATGTATCGTTGTAGCGTCAGGAAACGATGCCTCCGTTGCCATGGCAGAATACATAGCAGGAACAGAGGATGAATTTGTGAAAATGATGAATGAGCGGGCAGCTGCACTGGGAATGGCAAATACCCATTTTGAAGACTGCTGCGGTCTTACGGAATCCCCCACTCATGTAACCACTGCCAGAGATATTGCAATTATGTCCAGGGAACTGATCAACAAGTATCCCCAGATTCATAATTACTCCACAATCTGGATGGAAAACATCACCCATGTGACAAAACAGGGAACAAAGGAATTTGGACTTTCCAATACCAACAAGCTTTTAAAAATGGCAACAAACTTTCAGGTAACTGGTTTAAAAACCGGATCTACATCTATTGCAAAGTACTGTCTCTCTGCGACTGCCGAAAAAGACGGTGTCCGTCTGATTGCTTCCATCATGGCTGCGCCGGATTATAAAGTGAGATTTGCAGATGCCCAGACTCTGTTAAATTACGGTTATGCAAACTGCAAGCTGTATGAAGACAAAGAGATGCTGCCTCTTCCGGATATGGTTGTGGATAACGGTGTAGAAGAGATAGTTCCTTTAAAGTACGGCGGTTCGTTTTCTTATTTAAGCCTGAAGGGAGAAGATTTTACTGCGATAGAAAGGAAGCTGGAGCTGGTTCCTTCCGTGACTGCTCCCGTAGAAGATGGGCAGCCGGCAGGAAATCTGATCTATACTCTTGGCGGGAAAAAGATCGGCGAAGTACCGGTTCTGACAGCGGGAGCTGTGCGGGAGGCGAAGTTTGGGGATTATTTGAAACGTCTGCTGCATGTGTTTAGTTTGTAGCACGTCTGTTTTTTTGGATTATAGCAGCAGGTATCCTTTTCATTTCTTACAGAGGATACCTGCTGTTATTTATGCTTTTTGTGAAGGCGGCGTAGGTATTCATTTATTTTTCCGATATTCTCCCGGAGTCATATGAAAGGTTTCCTTAAAAATCCGGTTAAAGTGTTCCGGATTTGTATATCCGATAATTTCACAAATGGAAGAGATGCTTAAATTTGTATTTTTAAGAGCCCGGCAGGCTTTTTCCAGCCGGATGTTCCGGATAAGCTTAATAAAGGTCTGGCCTGTATGTTCCTTGACCAGCTTGCTGAAATGGGGAACGGAAAAGCCGAAATGTTCTGCCGCAGAGGAAAGCGTGATATCCATGAAATGAGTCTGAAAGTAATTCAGGATATCAGGAAGGGCAAGGTTTTCATGGGTGGTATTTAAAAAACTTTCCAGATGCTTTTCATGGCGGCGCAGCAGGATTGCCCAGAATGTGAGAAGATAGCTGTCCAAAAGGGGGTCAGAGTACTTTTCATGTCCGTAGAATTCAATATAGATGTCTTCAACCAGAGAGCAGATTACCTCGTCCGACCTGGTATGAAACAGCAGGTAATTGTTTTCCGTTTTTTTATACAGGGTATAGGCAAAAAACAGGGACAATGCATTGTTGTTGGCGAACAGCTCAAAAAAGGTAGCGTGGAAGGCATTGGATTTTATCATGATATTAATCACAATACTGTCATCAAATACGGCAATGCTGTGCTTGGTTTTGGGCGGAATAATACATAAATCTCCGGCCTTGCACACTCTTTTTTTTCCTTGTATGGTATTGGTGCAGGTACCGGAATAAACGTAAAAGCATTCATAAAATTCATGCTCGTGAATAAATTCGGGAGAATAGCGGTTATGCCTTGCAATGTAAATATTCTGGGAGCTGGATTTGAAAAATGTGTTTTCAGATATATACGGATGCCATATTGGGTGCAGGCAGGGGACATAGAGCTGGCGTCGTTCAATATATTCCTGGTCCAACGAATTCACAAGTGAGGAGAAATTCTGGGGAGAGCGTTGTTCTGCTTCATAAAGGCGGCGGTAAAATTCTTCATCTTCATTATATGTAAAAATATATTCTTTAAATTTGTTCTTGTGTATTTTCATGGCAGCTTCCTCCGGTCATGTTCTTTCTACCAGTGTACCATCTTAAAAAATATCAAGTCAATAACATAAATTAGTCATTAGTCAAAATCATTTCCAGATGATAGGATACAACTATCAATGAAAATGGAAAGGTAGGAGAAGATGGATACTTTTGAGAAAGAGATTAAAAAAAGCAAGTGGAGGCAGCGGATTGGCTATGGTTCTTCTGATTTTGCCTGTAATCTGATCTGGCAGGTAATTTCTTTGTACTTATTATATTTTTATACAGATGTGATGCATTTAAATGCAGCGGCAGTAAGCGTTATGTTTCTGGTAACTAAAATTTTTGATGGATTTACAGATTTGGCAGTGGGGATTCTTATTGACAGAACCAATACGAAATGGGGGAAATCCAGACCATGGATATTTGCAGGTGCGGTACCGTTTGCAGTGACTGCGTTTCTGGCGTTCAGCGTACCGAATATTTCACAGAAGGGGATGCTCATTTATGCATATGTAACCTATATGCTTTTATCTCTTGCCTATACCATTGTAAATATTCCCATGGCCTCCATACTGCCGTCTCTGACAGCAGATCCTCAGGAGAGAACCAATCTGGCTGCCAGCCGTGTGTTTTTCTCTTATATGGGTTCTACTGTAGTATCTGCTTTTGCTCTCAAGATGGTGGATCGGTTTGGAAATGGAAATGAAGCCGTAGGATTTCGAATCGTAATGATGATTTTCGGTATCATAGGCTGTCTGGTATTCTTTTTCTGCTTTTTCAACACAAAGGAAAGAGTGCAGGTAAGTGAAGAAAAGACAAGCCTGAAGGCCAGTATTAACTGTCTGATTCACAATAAACCATGGCTATTGTTTGCTGCCAATATTATCTGGTTTTTCGGCGGCTTTATTATTCAGGCAGGAGCCATCATATATTACTTTACTTATAACCTCAACAATAAAGAGCTTTCAAGTGTGGCGGCGACCATTACAACCTTAATCCCTGTTATTACAAACCTTTGTGTTCCGTTTCTGGCTCGACTGACTTCAAAAAGAAATCTAATGATAACTGGTTCTGTGTTCCACGGAGCCGGACTTCTTATTGTTTTCGCAGGGGGAACTTCAGTTCCAGTCGTGCTTGCAGGTGTGACAGTGTCAGCCTTGGGATATGGACTGAAGGGAAGCATGCATTTCGCCATTCAGCCTGATCCGGTGGATTATGGGGAATGGAAATCAGGTGTTAACATTGCAGGAACCATGTCAGCAGTAAACGGATTTATAGGCAAGGTGGGAATGGCAGTCGCAAGTTCTGTTGCTGCAGCACTTTTGGCATCAAGCGGTTATGTGGCAAACGCACAGGTCCAGACAGACTCTGCCTTAAATGCCATCAGTGCCATGTATATCTGGATCCCTCTTGCAACTAATATTTTGACTATTATTACTTTCCTGATGTATGACCTGGATAAAAAACTTCCGCAGATTAACAGGGAGCTGGAGGAAAGAAGAGCGGTAAAACGTTAAGAAAGGAATAATTATGGCATCAGTCAGTATTGATTTAGAGATGAAGAGAGTTACCAATGAGGCATTTATAGAGAAAGCAAAAAAGCTGGAGGGAAAGCTGATAGAAAATCTGGTGAAACCGGCGGGTATTGTAACTGTGGATGAAAAAGGGAAGATTCATCCAGGAGCAAAGCTTAATGATTTATCCAGTATTTTACTGAAAAAAGGAGATTCTATTGTTCTGGATTTTGGAGATCATCAGGTAGGATATGTCAGTTTAAAGCTAAAATCAGCCGGAAGTCCTCAGGATGCACCAGCATACTTAAGGCTGAAATTTGGTGAAATTGCCAGAGAAATAATAGAAAATTCCGAAGAATACAATGGCTGGATCAGCAGGGGATGGATTCAGGAAGAGTATATACATATTGATGTACTTCCCGTATGTTTGGAACTTCCAAGAAGGTATGCGTTCCGCTTTCTGGAGATTTATGTGGTGGATACCTCTTTAAAATACCAGGTGGCGGTGGAGGAAGTTATGTGCAGGGCCGTTTCGGCAGTGAGTATGGAAGGGGTGGCATCTGTTGCTAATCCGCTCATGAGACAGCTGGACAGAGTCAGCTTACGGACGCTTCAAAACTGTATGCAGTCTGTGTTTGAGGATGGTCCCAAACGTGACAGGCGGCTTTGGCTGGGTGATTTAAGGCTGCAGGCACTTGCCAATTATGAAACCTTTAAAAATTATGATATGGTTAAAAGATGCCTGTATTTATTCGGCGGACTTACCAGAGATGACGGAGCCATCGGTGCCTGCCTTTTTACAGAGCCGGAGTATCTTGTAGATGATACTTTTTTGTTTGATTATTCTTTGTTTTTTGTATCCACTCTGAAGGACTATTATGAGGCCTCAAAAGATCTGGAAACCTTAAAGGAGCTTTGGCAGCCGGCTTACCGGCAGATTGAACTGGCAAGAGAGCGTTTCAATGATAAGTATTTAATTGAAGGCAGCGACAAGTTCTGGTGCTTTGTTGACTGGAAAGAAGGACTTGACAAACAGGCCAGTGCTCAGGCAATCTATATCTATACCCTGAAGGCAGCGATTGAGCTTGCTACGATTCTGGGGGAAAAAGAGATTGCAAAGCAATTACAGGAGGAAAAGGGGTATTGCAGCAGTGCGGCTTTGAAGTATTTATGGGATGAAAAGCTTAATGTGTTTGTCAGCGGGGCCAAACGTCAGGTTTCTTATGCAAGCCAGGTATGGATGGTACTGGCAGGTGTCATAAAAGGTGAAGAGGCTGGTGCGCTCATAAAACGAATTACAGAGATGAATCCCGCTATGGGGATGGTGACGCCTTACATGAATCATCATTATGTGGAAGCGCTGATTCTGTGCGGAGAAAAGAAAATGGCAGTGGATTATATGAAATATTACTGGGGCGGAATGCTTTCCCAGGGGGCAGATACATTCTGGGAACTGTATAACCCGGAAAATCCGGAAGAATCTCCCTATGGTTCATCCGCTGTAAACAGCTATTGCCACGCATGGAGCTGTACTCCAGCCTACTTGCTGCGAAAACTGGAGAAGGAGGAGAATATGGATGGAATATCTGGTAATTGATGCAGGTGGTACGTTTATTAAGTATGCACTTATGAACGAACGAGGGGAAATTGTTGAAAAAGACAAAGTCAGGACAAAGGTTTATGAAAACAATCAACTGGAGGATTATCTGGAAACCCTGTATTCCATTTTCAAAAAGTATGAAGACAGGGCAAAAGGGATTGCCATGAGTGCTCCCGGGATATTAGACAGTGAAACAGGATACTGCTATACAGGCGGGAAGATAAGGTGTGTTTCAGGTCATAATATGGTTGAGCTGCTTCAGGAAAGATGCAAAGTGCCGGTTACAATTGAAAATGACGGGAAATGCGCGGCTCTGGCAGAAAAATGGATGGGAAGCCTGAAAGACGTAAGAAATGGGATTGTGCTTGTGCTGGGGACTGCTGTCGGAGGAGGTCTGATCATCGACGGGAAGATCTATAAGGGAAAGCATTTTTCGGCAGGAGAATTCAGCTACATGGCAGTATCAGATGAAAATCTGGACCAGATGACTGGATACTGGGGAACAACAGGAGGAACTCCGGCCCTGGTAAAAGCAGTGTCAGAAGAAACGGGAATTTCGAAGGAAGAGCTTGACGGAATCCGGATCTTTGAGATGGCAGAACAGGGAAATCCGGAAGTGTTAAAGGGGTTAGACCGCTTTACGAAACAGCTTGCGGTTCGGATTTATAATTTGCAGGTACTTTTTGATGCGGAGCTTGTGGCAATCGGAGGCGGTATCAGCAAACAGCCTCTTCTGATTGAGTATGTCAGAAAACATGTGGAGAAACTTTGTAATGAGAATCCTCTGCGGAAGCTGTCCCCATTTTTACCCACACCGGAGGTAACTGCCTGCCGCTATTTTAATGATTCCAATCTCATTGGTGCATTGTATCATTATATGGAGAAAAACAAAATCGGGAGGTTTCATATGATAAAGAAAACAGTTTATATACCTACTGTAGCAAGTGTACAGGAATTTAACAGGATTTGCAGTCATTTTGACTGTGAAATGGATTTATCCCAGTCAAAGTACATGGTAGATGCAAAATCCATTATGGGAATTTTCAGCCTGAATCTGGAGGAAACGCTGGAACTTACAGCTTACACAGATGAGGAAGAAGAAGTTGAGAAGGCTTTTGATAAGTTTCTTGTAAAAAATAGTTCAGATACACGAAGTTAAAAAGCATAGGCTAAAAATTTTCTTCGGTTTTAACTCCCTTAGTCCCTGATTACGCGGGCTAGGGGTTTTTTGCATTTTTTTCTGATAGGTGTTGACAACTAATATTATATAGCATATAATAACAATATATTATACAACATATAATATACAAACCTAAATAATATTATAAATGATAATTAAAAAGTCAGAGGAAAGGTGGTCAATCGTGGGATCGAAACGTTTGTACCGTTCAGTGAAGAACAAAGTTTTATTTGGAGTTTGCGGAGGAATAGGGGAGTATCTGGTTGTGGATCCGGTTATGATAAGGCTGATATGGGTTCTGCTCATGCTGTTTCAGACATGGAGGCATCTGTTTCATTTATTTACAGGCGCATCCTTAATCGGCGGAAGTATTGCCATTTATATACTCGCAGCAGTGATCATACCAAAGGATCCTGGAGAAAGCAGAGAATAAAGGAACACCCAGGCAGGAAAGATAGGAGTGGACGTATGGTTTTTAACACAGGAGCAGCATTATTGGACGCCATTGTCCTGGCGGTCGTATCGAAGGACCAGGAGGGAACTTACGGCTACAAGATCACCCAGGATGTGAGAAATGTTATTGAGATTTCAGAATCAACGCTTTATCCTGTGCTTCGCAGGCTTCAGAAGGAAGAATGTCTTGAAGTATATGATCTTGCATACGATGGAAGAAACCGCAGGTATTATAAGATTACGGAAAAAGGGCGGATACAGTTAAATCTCTATAAGAGCGAATGGGCAGGCTATTCGCAGAAGATATCCCGTATTTTTGAGGAGGCACATATATGAACAGGGATGAGTTTATGAGAGAGCTGGAATATCTGCTGGCGGATATTCCGGATGAAGAAAAAGAAGATGCAATTGAATATTACAGAGATTATCTGGAAGAAGCTGGGGCGGAGAATGAAGATTCGGTGATTCGTGAATTTGGAAGTCCGGAGCGGATCGCAGCCATGATCCGGGCTGATATGAACGGTCATTTAAAGGACGGCGGTGAATTTACGGAAAGCGGTTATCAGGATGAACGCTTTCGGGATCCTAATTTCCAGATGGCAAAGCGCTACGATCTCCCGGAGGTTACAGAGCAGCCGGAAAAAGACAGTGGGTATGAACAAACGGGAAGGAGACCTGCAGAAAGCAAACCCAGGGATGGCAGACGTCTTATTAAGATTATTTTGTGGATTATACTGATCATCGCTGCATCCCCTATGCTTTTTGGCATTGGCGGAGGGATTGTAGGCATACTGGCTGGTCTTTTCGGAGTTTTGGTTGCAGCAGTGGTGGCAGTAGGAGCAATCACTTTTGCATTACTTGCAGCCGGATTTGCCCTGGCAGTTGCTGGTTTTACTGCCATGATCATTCATCCCTTAGACGGAATATTGTTACTGGGGCTGGGGATACTCATACTTGGTCTTGGCGTCGTCTCACTGGCAGTGTGCAGCGTATTTTACGGAAAGTTTCTTCCATTTCTGTTTCGAAGCTGTATCAATATGTTTAGCAGATTATTGCATGGAAGGAGGGCCCGGACATGAACAAATTTGTGAAAAAATGTCTGATCGCAGGAATAATTCTTGTGGTTGCAGGAGGAGCTATGGCTGCAGCCGCTGCCTCCTATGGAGCTAATATCTGGGATATTGCGCCGGGGGAAGTGGTCCACTGGAGGAATAATTTTTCATTTGACGATATGGATTTTGAAAATCATGCAGTGGAAACAGGAGATTATTCCTACCTTGATCTTGATGAACCTGCTGAATCAGGCCGGCAGATTTATACCACCGGTACAGCAAAAAGCCTGAAAGCGGAGATCAGGGCGGGAAGGATTTTTATAAAAGAAGATCCTGCTGTGAGTGAATTAACCATATATTGCAACAAAGACGATGGCAACTGGCATATAGGAGAATCCAATGGAGAACTGGAACTGACTGCCGGCGGCGGGATTATGACAGATGACTCAGATCTGGTTATGATAATCAGTGTGCCAAAGGAGTATCGTTTTTCAAAAGTGGATTTAGAAGTATCCAGGAAGAAAGGCATGATGAAGAGAGAGGGAGCCACTCCCATTGTAGTCTGCCGTTCCTTATCTGCAGATGATATGAATCTGGAAGTAAAAGCAGGCGCACTTACCGTCAGGCAGGGCAATGTCAATGATTTAAATCTTGAATGCAGTGTGGGAGCTTTGGAATATACCGGAACAACCACTGGTGATATCAATGGAGAATGCAGCGTGGGTGCAGTAAAACTGCTTCTTTCCGGGAAAAAGGAAGATTATAATTACAAGGTTCAGTCAAGCCTTGGGGCCATTAAAATTGCAGATGAACAGATGGCCGGCGTTGCCAGCGGAGATAACTGGGATTATTCTGCTGACAAGGACATGAGTCTGGATTGCAGTACAGGAGCAATTGAAGTTAATTTTTATTAATAAAGTCACCATAGTGAAAACAAGAGAGGAGATTTAATCATGGAGAAAAAATTATACCGTTCTGATACGGACAAAATGCTGTGCGGTGTATGCGGCGGAATTGCAGAATATTTTGATGTAGACCCCACAATTATACGTCTTTTATGGGCGATTCTTGCCTGCACGGGTTCCGGAATTGTGGCTTATATCATTGCAGCAGTGATTATACCAAGAAGATAGTTTTATTTAAGAAGAAAGAAGCGGTATTTTGCTTCTTTCTTCTTGTTTTATTCAAATGGAGTTTATTTCCATCTGAAACGGGCATACTCTTTTTAGATTTATGAAAGGAGAACGACAGTATGCCAAAAGGAAAGAAAACAGAACCCTTTGATCCCCGCAACTTAAAACCGGAGGAGATACTTAAATTTGAAATAGCAACGGAGCTTGGTCTTGACCAAAAGGTGATAACCGGAGGCTGGCGCTGTTTAAGTGCAAAGGAGAGCGGCCGGATCGGCGGTCTGATTACCAAAAGAAAAAGAGAAATGAAGAACGACGCAATTGAGAAAAAAGAGGAAGTATAGGTAAAAAGCAGGAAATTCCTTGCACCGGAGGCAAAAATCTCTTATAATATTTTTCAAAGAGGAAGAGAAATATGGAAAAAAGAGAATTGCGATGCGGATTTACCACTGGTACCTGTGCGGCTGTTGCTGCCAAAGCGGCGGCAGCAATGCTGCTTTCGGGTAACCTGCTACAACATATGAAGCTAATGACGCCAAAAGGGACGGAAGCCGATCTGCCCCTTTTTCATGTTGTCATGAAGCAGGACAAGGTGTCCTGTGCAGTCAAAAAAGATGCAGGTGATGATCCGGATGTTACCGACAAGGCGCTGATCTTTGCATCTGTGGAATTCTTAAATGAAGCTTTAGAAGGCGGATCTATAGCCGGCTGTTCTTTCATAAGAGAAAGGACCGGTGAATTCGGGCAGCTGGTTTTAACAGCACTGGAAGGTGTCGGCCGGGTGACCAAACCCGGCCTTTCTTCACCTGTTGGATATCCGGCTATTAATCCGGTGCCCAGAAGCATGATCTTTGATGAAGTGGATGAAGTAAGAAGAATGGCCGGTTTCAAAGGCGCCTTGCTGATCTGTGTGTGGATTCCAAAAGGCAGGGAGCTGGCTGAAAAAACATTTAATTCAAAGCTTGGAATTACAGGGGGACTGTCCATTCTTGGAACAACCGGAATCGTAAAGCCCATGAGTGAGGAGGCTCTGGTTGCAACCATTCAGCTGGAGCTTCATATGAAAGCAGTGGCCGGGCTGAAACGGGTGATTTTAACGCCGGGCAATTATGGAGAGTCATTTATAAAAGAAGAGTTAAACCTTCCGGAAGGGGAAGGCGTTACCGTCAGCAATTTTATCCGGGAATCCTGCAAAATGGTGAAAGAAGAAGGGTTTGAGCAGATCCTTTTTGTGGGACATATCGGAAAGCTTGTAAAGGTTGCGGGCGGTGTGGAAAATACCCACTCCAGGTATGGAGACCGCCGTATGGAGGTGCTTTGGGATTGTGCCCGGGCTTTTTTAGGCAGTGAAGAGAAGCAAGCCATCCTTTCGGCCAATACCATGGAAACGGCTGCCGGTATTTTAAAAGAACTGGGAGTCTTAAAACCGGTAATGTCTCAGGTAGTAAAGAGAATAAAGGCATATATGACGCAGTGGACAGGGGGAATACCCGTGGAAGTAATTACGTTTTCAAACACTCTGGGGATTCTTTCCATGACACCGGCTGCACCGGAGATGATTAAGAAATATTTTACGGCGGATACATAAAATCAGAATAACAGACAAGTGAAAGCAGACAGGAGGTTACCATATGGCTGGAATCATGTATGGCATCGGAGTGGGCCCGGGAGATCCGGAACTGATGACCTTAAAGGCGGTCCGGAGAATCCGGGAAGTGGATGTCATTGCCATCCCCCACAGTGATAAAAATATTTGTACGGCATACCAGATTGCAAAGGCGGCAGTTCCGGAGATTGAGGAAAAGGAGTGCCTTTATCTGCCCATGCCCATGACAAAAGATAAGAAGGTTCTTATAGAAAGCCATGAATCTGCTGCAAAAGCGGTGATGGAACGGCTGGACAGAGAGGAAAATGTGGGATTTATCACTCTCGGGGATGTCTCCATCTATTCCACCTGCAGCTATCTTTTAGACAGGCTTTGGAAGGAAGGCTATGCAGCACGGCTGGAAAGCGGAATCACATCATTTTGCGCCGCTGCGGCAAGACTTGGCATCCCTTTGGTTACAGGAGCAGAGGAACTTCACATTATCCCCGCATCTTATCAGATCAGGGAGGCGTTAAAGCTTCCCGGTGTAAAGGTTCTTATGAAAGCAGGGAGACAGATGAAGGCGGTTAAGGAAGAAATCAGAGCCAGCGGACTTGAGGCTGTTATGGTGGAGAACTGCGGCATGTCAGATGAGCGGGTTTATCATTCACTTATGGAGATTCCCGACGAAGCAGGTTATTATTCATTGATTATAGTGAGGTAAACATGGTACATATTGTAGGAGCAGGTCCGGGAGCACCGGATTTAATAACAGTAAGAGGGAAAGAGCTTTTAGAACATGCGGATGTAATTATTTATGCAGGTTCTCTGGTAAATCCGGCTCTTCTGGATTATAAAAAGGAAGGCTGTGCTGTCTATGACAGTGCGAAGATGACACTGGAAGAAGTCATTGGGGTCATAGTACAGGCGGAGTCAAAAGGAGAAATGACAGTCCGTCTTCATACAGGAGATCCCTGTATTTACGGAGCCATCAGAGAGCAGATGGATGAGCTTGATGACAGGGGAATTAACTATGAGGTCTGCCCGGGTGTCAGCTCCTTCTGCGGCGCGGCTTCCGCGCTTAAAATGGAGTACACCCTTCCGGATGTAACACAGAGTGTGGTTATAACCAGAATGGCGGGGCGTACGCCGGTACCGGAACGGGAATCCATTGCCTCTTTTGCCGCTCACGGCGCAACCATGGTAATTTTTTTAAGCACAGGAATGCTGAGAGAACTGTCGGAAGAACTGATTCGGGGCGGGTATTCACCGGAGACGCCTGCAGCAATTTGTTATAAGGCGACATGGCCGGAGGAAAAGACAATAGTCTGCACCGTTCAGACGCTTGAGGAATGTGGGCTGAAGGAGCAGATACGCAAAACAGCGCTGATTCTGGTAGGAGAGGCTGTGTCACAAAGCAATTACAGGCGATCACTTCTCTATGACCCGTCATTTACTACTGAATTTCGGAAAGGAACCGGGGAGACGGTATGAAAATTGCTGTCATTTGCTTTACAGAAGCAGGAGTCAGTACCGCTCTTAAGCTGATGGAAGGACTGATAAAAGAGGGAGACATTTGCGAAGGCTTTGGAAAGGGACGGGGATTAAAGCCTCTCACATCGCCACTGGGAGAGTGGACCAGGAAACAGTTTCTGGAAAAAGACGGAATTGTGTTTATCGGAGCAATGGGAATTGCGGTCCGCTCCATTGCCCCCTGTTTAAAAGGAAAAGCAGTGGACCCCGCAGTTGTGGTTTTAGATGACGAAGGAAGGTTTAGTATTTCTGTGATTTCCGGTCACTTAGGGGGAGCGAATGAACTGACTGGACGCGCAGCCAAAATCACAGGAGGCCAGGCTGTGATTACCACCTCTACCGATATACATGGAAAATTTGCCGTTGATCTGTTTGCAAAAAGACTGGGGCTTGCCATAACAGAGCTGAACAAGGTAAAGAAGGTATCAGCGGCTGTGTTAAGGGGAGAAACGGTTGGATTTTTCAGTGACTTTCCAATAGAAGGAAAGCTGCCGGAGGAATTATGCCCAGGAGCAGATGCTGACATAAGTCTGTTTATTACTCTTTTCAATCTGCCGGAGGAAGGAAATACGGATCATCTGCTCAGGCTTGTTCCAAAGATTCTGATTCTGGGAATCGGATGCAGGAAAGGGACACCTGTCACAGCTATCCGGGATGGGGTATCAAGGGTTTTAAAAGAGCATAATTTATCTCCACTTGCCGTAGCAGGCTGTGCAAGCATTGATTTAAAGAAAGAGGAAGAAGGTATCTGCGCATTTGCCGCAGAAACGGGAGTTCCTTTTTATACATATCCGGCAGAGGTTCTTGCCGGAATAGAAGGAGAATTTACCCCTTCCCCATTTGTAAAGCAGATTACGGGTGTGGACAATGTATGCGAACGGGCAGCGCTTTGCTGTGTTAAGGAGCTGGGTGGCGGAAAACTGATTGTAAAAAAAGAAGCGGCTGCCGGCGTGACAGTTGCGGCTGCAGTCAGGGATTGGAAGGTAATGATATGAGAACAACAGGTAAATTGTATGTGGTAGGGATTGGTCCGGGTTCCTATGAGGATATGACAATCAGGGCAGTGAGTGCGTTAAAAGACAGTGAGATTATTGTAGGATATACGGTGTATGTGGATCTTTTGCGGGAACATTTTCCGGAGAAAGAGATGCTCACCACACCCATGCGGCAGGAACAGGAACGGTGTCAGATGGCAATTTTAAAAGCGCAGGAAGGAAAACGGGTTGCCATGGTCTGCAGCGGAGATTCTGGCGTATATGGCATGAGCGGTCTCATTCTTCAGCTGGCAGAAAATTCCCAGGACTTGGAAATTGAAGTGATTCCCGGTGTCACAGCAGCACTAAGCGGCGGAGCGGTGCTTGGCGCACCTCTCGGGCATGATTTTGCCGTAATCAGCTTAAGTGATCTTCTTACGCCTATGGAACTGATTGAAGACAGGCTGAAAAATTCGGCCCTTTGTGATATGGTCATCTGTCTTTACAATCCGTCAAGTAAAAAACGGGCGGATTATCTGAAAAATGCCTGTGAAATCGTGCTGCAATACCAGAAACCGGAGACGGTCTGCGGTCTTGTAAGAAACATCGGCAGAGACGGAGAAGAGATGGAGGTTTTATCTCTTTCCCAGTTGAAAGATGCCGATGTGGATATGTTCACGACTGTTTACATAGGAAATTCCATGACCAGAGAGATAAACGGCAGAATGGTCACACCAAGAGGATATAAAAATGTGTAGAATTTTGATTTTCGGAGGAACAACAGAAGGACGGCTTCTGGCAGAATTCTGCCATGAAAACCAGATTGAGGCATGGGTCAGCGTTGCAACAGGATATGGGAAGATGCTGCTTGTGGAAAGCCGGTTTCTCCATATTCATGATACTCCCATGGATGGGAAACAAATGGAAGCCTTTATCAGGGAAAAAGGAATTATCCTTGTACTGGATGCCACTCACCCGTATGCTGCCGAAGTGAGCCGGAATATTCTTCATGCATGCACTGCAACAGGGGTTGAACGTTTAAGGATACTAAGGGAGTCGTTAAAAGACAGCGGAGAGGGAGATCATGCGGTATGGGTGGACACCATGGAGGATGCCATCCGCTTCTTAAACCAGAGCTCAGGCAATGTGCTGGCGACGACAGGAAGCAAGGAGCTTGAATCCTATACAAAGCTTGAAGGCTTTGAGGAACGGGTCTATGCAAGAGTTCTTCCCACTGTATCCGTACTCACTGCCTGTGAGCAGATGGGGTTTAAGGGAAACAGGATCATTGGAATGCAGGGACCATTTTCTCTCCAGCTGAACCAGGCCATGATCAGACAGTATGGTATCCGCTTTCTCGTTACAAAGGAAGCCGGTCAGGCGGGAGGTTTTTTGGAAAAACTTCAGGCTGCTGCTTCCTGTGAAATAACAGCTGTTGTAATTGGACGCCCTTTAAACGAAGAAGGGGTGGGCTTAGAAGAAGCAAAGAAAATTTTAATAAAGAAGAAACCGGCAGAGACAGCTTCCTGTAAAGGAGCCATTTATTTAATAGGAACCGGAATGGGCGGACCGGAGCAGATGACGGTGAAAGCCTTAAAAACTCTTAAGAGCTGCCAGGTGGTATTCGGGGCTGAGCGGATTCTTCATGATATCGGAGACTTAAGCTCGGATGTATTAAAGCTGCCTTATTATTTAAGTAAGGATATTCTTCCCTGGCTGAATGAACACGGGGACTATAAGAGGATTGCAGTTCTTTTCTCAGGAGATGCCGGTTTTTACAGCGGTGCGGAAAAAATGGCTGCCGCTCTTTTAAAGGAACCGTATTCAGAACTTTATGAAACGGAAATTCTTCCAGGGGTATCTTCCGTCTCTTACTTATGCGCCAGACTTAAGACCGGCTGGGAGAATGTGCGGCTGATCAGCCTGCACGGCAGAGACTGGGATCTGGTGGAAGAATTGAAAAATAATCAGAGAATATTCGCCCTGCTGGATAAGCGTAATTCAGTAAACTCTTTGTGCAGTCTTTTAGAGGAGAACGGATATGAAAATGCGCGTCTGTCTGTAGGTGAACGTTTGTCCTACGAAGATGAGCGGATCACCATAGGAACACCAGAAACGCTTAAGAATCAGACGTTTGATATCCTGTCGGCGGTATTGATTGAGAGGTGAGAGGTGGCAAATGAGAGATGAATTGTTTGTGCGGGGCGAAGTTCCCATGACCAAAAGCGAGGTCCGGGCGGTTTGTGTATCCAAGCTGGAGCTGGGCCCGGACTCCATTCTTTATGATATTGGAGCAGGTACCGGCTCGGTATCCGTTGAGGCATCCGGGTATTTAACCAACGGTAAAGTTTATGCAGTGGAAAAAAAGCCGGAAGCACAGGTA
Source organism: Lacrimispora sp. 38-1 (assembly GCF_049890855.1). Lineage (NCBI taxonomy): Bacteria > Bacillati > Bacillota > Clostridia > Lachnospirales > Lachnospiraceae > Lacrimispora > Lacrimispora sp. 38-1. The sequence continues at coordinate 18,760 of NZ_JBANEW010000058.1, forward strand.
CTGATAGAAGCCAATAAAGAGAAATTTTCTGCAGATTGTATCACAGTGATAAAAGGAACCGCCCCGGAAGCCTTATCCGGTCTTGAAACAGCCACTCATGTTTTTCTGGGAGGTACTTCCGGAAATTTAGAAGAAGTTTTAGATCTTGTTTTAAGAATGAATCCGAAAGTCCGGGTTGTTGCTAATTTCATCGCTCTGGAATCCTTATCTGAAATGCTTCTGTGGCTGAAAAAACATTCCATAGAAGCGGAGATTGTTCAAATGCAGGTTTCAAGGGCGAAAACAGCAGGCAGTTATCACATGATGATGGGGCAGAATCCCGTCTATATCATTTCCTTCGGAGGGGAAGGAGGAATGCCGTTTGAATCAGGGAAATAAACGGATCATGCTTGCCGCACCAAAAAGCGGCAGCGGAAAAACCATGATAACCTGCGGGCTTTTGCAGGCATTTTTGTTAAGAGGCATTACCTGCCGCTCCTTTAAGTGCGGTCCGGATTACATTGATCCCATGTTTCATAAGGCTGTTCTGGGAATAGACGGAGGAAATCTGGATACATTTTTTCTGGATAAAGATTCTGTGAGAGAACTTTTCATCAGGGAGTCGCAGGAAACAGAGATTTCAGTCATCGAGGGAGTCATGGGTTATTATGACGGAATGGGCGGAGACAGTACTTGGGCAAGCTCCTATGAAGTGGCCTGTACAGTAGAAGCGCCGGTAGTACTTATCCTTGACTGCGCAGGCGCCAGTCTGTCTCTGGCCGCTGTTTTAAAAGGTTTTTTGGAGTTCAGGAGAGACAGCCGTATCCAGGGAGTGATTTTAAACAGAATATCACCTGTCATGGCAGAGCGGTTAACTCCCCAGTTAGAGGCGTTTGGAATCCGCGTTTTTGGGTATCTTCCCCAATGCGCAGAGGCAGATTTTTCCAGCCGCCATTTAGGGCTGGTACTTCCTGGTGAAGTGGAAGGAATGAAGGATAAATTAAAAAAACTGGCTTATAAAATAGAAGAGACAGTTGACATAGACGGACTGCTTGAATTATCAGGAACTGCCCCTGTGATTTCTTTTGAATCTGAAAGGAAAGAAAAAATAACCGCTTCCGGTGAGAAAGTACGGGTGGGAATCGCCGTTGATGAGGCCTTCTGTTTTTATTATCAGGAAAACAGAAAGCTGTTAGAGGAGATGGGGGCAGAACTGATCCCGTTCAGTCCGATCAGAGACAGCCGTCTGCCGGATGGAATCTGCGGGCTTATACTGGGCGGAGGATACCCGGAACTTTATTTAAAACAACTGTCTGACAATCAGGATATGCTGCGGGAAATCAGGCACGCCAACGCAGACCGCCTTCCCATACTGGCGGAATGCGGCGGTTTTCTCTATCTTCATGAAGAACTGGAATCAGAGGAACATGAAGTCTGCCGGATGGCAGGAGTTATTCCTGGCAGGGCCTTTCCAACAGGCAGATTAAAGCGGTTCGGATACATAGAAGCATCTGCGAAAGAAGATATGCCGTTCCTCAAAAAGGGAGAGTCTGTCAGGGGACATGAATTTCATTACTGGGACAGTACAAATAACGGAACACAGATGGAGGCGCGAAAGCCTGGGCGGAATGTGAAATGGGATTGTGTGCTGGCAAAAGATAATGTAATGGCAGGTTTTCCCCATTTTTATTACCCATCAAATCCAGGTCTTCCAGGAAGATTTTTAGAAGCATGCAGACAGATTATGAAACGGAAGGGGAAAAACCCATGAAGGAATTTGAAATACGGAAGGGAACTCCAGAGGATATAGAGCAGATTGCAGAGCTTTATGATGCTGTAAATGATTATTTGGAAAGTCATATCAATTATCCGGGCTGGAGAAAAGGAATTTACCCTGTGAAAGAAGATGCAAAAGATGGTGTAGATAAGGGAACTCTATATGTGCTTTGGGCGGATGGCAAGGCAGCAGGTTCCGTAGTTGTCAACCAGTTTCAGGAAAAAGGATATGAAACGGCAGCATGGAAGCAGGAAGCGAAACCAGAGGAAGTGGCAGTGATCCATACGTTTTTAGTGCATCCTGATTTTCTTGGCAGAGGATTTGGCAAAAATTTGCTGGAGTTCGCAGAAGAGAAAGCCAGGGAGCAGAAAAGAGCCGTAATCCGTCTTGACGTAAATGAAAAGAACACGCCTGCCATAAAGCTTTACAGGAAGCTTGGCTACTGTTTTGCAGGAAAGGCAGATTTAGGTTACGGAGAATATGGAATTCCATGGTTTGAATTATATGAAAAAAGCTTAACTGGAAAGGCGTAACGGATGAATGAGGAACTAAAGGATTATTTATCGCTGATACAGCCGCCTGATAAAAAGGCAATAGAGACTGCACGCCTACGCTGGGCCCATGTAGCCAAACCTTTAAACAGTCTGGGTGTATTGGAAGATGATATTGTAAAAATAGCGGGAATCAGAAAAGATGCTCATGTATCCTTACATAAACGGGGACTTCTGATTCTTTGTGCGGATAACGGGATTGTTGAGGAAGGCGTTACCCAGACCGGAATGGAAGTCACAGCAGTGGTAGCGGAAAATATGACAAAAGGCAACAGCAGTGTCTGTATTATGGCAAACCGGGCCGGTGTGGATGTATATCCGGTTGATATGGGCGTTGCAAGAGATCTGGTGTCGGGCTCCCGCTATCCTCTTTTAAACAGAAAAATTGCATATGGAACAAAGAATTTCCGGAAAACAAAGGCAATGACAAGAATTGAAGCTGTTCAGGCAATTAAAACAGGGATAGAACTCATGGGTGAACTGTCTAAGAGCGGTTATGATCTGGTGGCGACAGGAGAGATGGGAATCGGAAATACCACTACCAGCAGTGCAGCTGCATCCCTTCTTTTAAAGCAGGACCCAGAAAAACTGACAGGAAGAGGTGCCGGATTAAATGATGCCGGATTGAAACAGAAGCGGAACGTAATCCGGGAGGCCGTGGCCCATTATGGTCCCGGGTGTCAGGATGAAGTGGATATACTGTCAGCAGTGGGCGGTTTTGATCTGGCTGGTTTGACGGGAGTATTTTTAGGGGGAGCCATTTATCGGATTCCCGTGCTTTTAGACGGCTTTATATCCGCTGTGGCAGCACTTGCGGCAGAACGGATCTATCCGGGGTGCCGGGATTTTATGATTGCATCCCATGTGTCCGCGGAACCGGCAGGACATATACTTCTTGAGGAACTGGGACTGCCGCCTCTCATACAGGCCGGTATGTGTCTGGGAGAAGGAACAGGAGCGGTTGCAGCAGTCCCTCTGCTTGATATGGCAGCGGATGTATATGGAACCATGAGCTCCTTTGAGGATATTGAAATCGAGGCTTATAAGCCCATGGAGGATCAGCCATGACTGCCCTCATAATCGGAGGAAGCGGAAGCGGAAAATCGGAATATGCAGAGAACCTGGCAGTCTCTTTCGGGGGCAGCAGGATTTATATCGCCACCATGAAACCGTGGGATGAGGAGTGCGCAAACAGAATTGTAAGACATAGAAAAATGCGGGAGAAAAAACAGTTTGAAACTGTGGAATGCTACCGCAGCTTTAAAAAACTGGAATTTGATAAAAGGCCATCCGTTGTTCTTTTAGAATGTATGTCAAACCTGGTTTCCAATGAATTGTTTGGTTTATGGGAGGAAGGAGACATACCGGTGCTTGACAAAAACGAAACGGCAGCCGAAATTGCAGAAGGAATCATAAATTTAGAGCGTCAGACCGATCATCTGATTATTGTTACAAATGATGTGTTTTCAGACGGAGACAGTTACAGCCCGCAAACCAATGACTACCGGCAGGTTCTTGGCAGGGTCAATCGGCTTGCAGCAAAAAGAGCTCATATGGTGGTGGAGGTAGTGGCAGGAATCCCCATCAAAATCAAAGAAGGAATTAATTGAAAAAAATCCTCAAGTATGTTATATTTATCACATAGTAGCATCCTGATACCAAAAACCAGTTTTGAGGTAGAAGGTTCGGCATTTGAGGAATTGTTTGTCTGCCGCGCCTTTTTGGCGCGGTTTTACTTTTTTCAAATGATGAAGGGAAGACGGAAAGAAGGGGATAAGCATGGAAACGAGAATTGCTGTTATCGGTATTGTTGTGGAAGAGGAAGATTCTGTGGAAATTTTAAATGAGATTCTTCATGAGTACCGGCATTTCATCATCGGACGTATGGGAATTCCATATCCAAAAAAAGGAGTGAGCGTCATCAGCATTGCGGTGGATGCCCCTCAGAGTACGATTTCCGCCCTGACCGGAAAGATCGGGAAGTTAAGTGGAATCAGTTCCAAAACAGCCTATCAGAATGTGAATGCTTAGAAGTACAAAAAAACACTGACGGGAAAGCAGATGCTGACCCAAAAGAAAGGATGAATTACTATGTATGATCCAAAATCGCCAAAAGCGGAAGAATTCATTTCTCATGAAGAAATTCTAAAAACTCTTGATTATGCGGAACAAAACAAAAACAATGTGGAGCTGATTGACCAGATTATTGCAAAAGCCAGAGAATTAAAGGGGCTTACCCACAGGGAGGCTTCGGTTCTTTTAGCCTGTGATATCCCGGAAAAGATCAATGAGCTTTATAATCTGGCAGAGGAAATCAAAAAGAAATTTTACGGAACCCGCATTGTTATGTTCGCACCGCTCTATCTGTCCAATTACTGTGTAAATGGCTGTACCTATTGTCCCTATCATTTAAAAAACAAACATATTGCAAGAAAGAAACTGACTCAGGAAGAACTGGCCAGAGAAGTCGTTGCCCTTCAGGATATGGGACATAAACGGCTTGCACTTGAGGCTGGAGAAGATCCTGTTAACAACCCAATTGAATATATTCTGGAATGCATTGATACCATTTATTCTATCAAGCATAAAAACGGAGCCATCCGCAGAGTGAATGTGAACATAGCAGCTACGACTGTGGAAAATTACCGGAAGTTAAAAGATGCCGGAATCGGAACCTATATTTTATTCCAGGAAACATATCATAAAGAGAGCTATGAAAGCCTGCACCCAACAGGACCAAAGCATGATTATGCTTACCATACAGAGGCCATGGACCGGGCGATGGAAGGCGGTATTGACGATGTAGGAATTGGAGTTTTGTTTGGACTGGAACGTTACAAATATGAATTTGCGGGGCTGTTAATGCATGCGGAGCATTTGGAGGCAGTTCATGGAGTAGGTCCTCATACCATCAGTGTTCCCCGTATTAAAAGTGCGGATGATATTGATCCCAATGCGTTTTCCAATGGCATTGACGACGAGATTTTTGCCAAGCTGTGTGCGCTGATCCGTGTTTGTGTTCCTTATACAGGCATGATTGTATCCACGAGAGAAAGCCAGAGCGTGAGAGAAAAGGTGATCCGTCTTGGCGTGTCACAGATCAGCGGCGGTTCCAGAACCAGTGTGGGCGGTTATGAGGAAGAGGTCCGTCCGACGGATACTGAGCAGTTTGATGTATCGGACCAGAGAACCCTTGATGAGGTGGTGCACTGGCTGATGGATTTAGGATATATCCCCTCCTTCTGTACGGCATGCTACAGAGAAGGCAGGACCGGCGACCGTTTTATGAGCCTGTGTAAAAGCGGTCAGATCCAAAACTGCTGCCAGCCCAATGCACTGATGACATTAAAGGAGTATTTAATGGATTACGCTTCCGAGGAAACACGGAAAGTGGGCGAAGCGTTAATTGCAGCTGAATTAAACAATATCCCTAAAGAGAAGGTACGGCTGATCTGTGAAGATCATCTGGAGAAAATTGAAGCTGGAATCCGGGATTTCCGGTTCTGATACCACACTGACGACATAAAAGAGGAGAGTAACATGGGATTAAATGAGACGCCGTCATCTGAGAGAATTCACATCGGCTTTTTTGGCCGCCGCAATGCAGGAAAATCAAGTGTAGTAAATGCAGTAACCGGACAGGAGCTGTCTGTGGTATCGGATATTAAGGGAACCACAACAGATCCCGTTCATAAATCCATGGAGCTTCTTCCCATGGGACCGGTAGTAATCATCGATACACCAGGATTCGATGATGAAGGCGCCCTGGGTGAGATGCGTGTGCGAAAGACAAAACAGATCTTAAACCGCGTAGACTGTGCAGTACTGGTGGTTGATGGTACGGCAGGGAAAACAGAAGTGGATGAGCAGCTGATCGGATTGTTTAAAGAGAAGAGCATTCCTTACGTAGTCGCTTATAATAAGTCTGATCTTGTGGGGGAAGGAGATTATGAAGACGGTCTTTCTGTCAGTGCCCAGACAGGATTTCGCATTCATGAACTGAAGGAGCGGATCGGAAGTCTTGTCAATACTGGGGATATGAAGATGCAGATCGTAGGGGACTTATTAAAACCCTGTGATCTTGTAATTCTGGTAATTCCCATTGATTCGGCAGCTCCCAAGGGCAGAATCATTCTCCCCCAGCAGCAGACCATGAGAGATATTTTAGAGGCCGGGGCGGTTGCGATATCGGTAAGAGATACCGAATTAAAGCAGACCATTGAAAAGCTTGGAACGAAGCCTTATCTGGTTATAACAGACAGTCAGGCGTTTGAACAGGTGAATAAGGATACGCCGGATGATATTCTGCTGACCTCATTTTCCATTCTGATGGCAAGGTACAAAGGCTTTTTAGAGGATGCCATAAAAGGGGTGGCGGCCATCAGCACTTTAAGGGATGGGGACAAAGTTCTCATATCAGAAGGCTGTACCCATCACAGACAGTGTGATGACATCGGCACGGTGAAACTTCCACGGTGGCTGAAAGAATTTACGGGAAAAGATCTGGTGATTGAGACGTCTTCAGGCAGAGAATTCCCGGAAGAACTTTCCGCCTATCAGCTGATCATTCACTGCGGCAGCTGTATGTTAAATGAAAGGGAGATGGTATATCGCAGAAAAACTGCAGCGGATGCAGGAGTGCCCTTTACCAACTATGGAACTGCCATTGCTTATATGAAGGGAATTTTAAAAAGAAGCTTAGAGGTGCTTCCTGATCTGGAAAAACTGATTTAGGCAGAATAATTGTAAGGCTGCCGCATCAAAGACCCTGGTGTCTGAGAATGCGGCAGCCTGTGTGTTTTAAGCAGTTGTTAAATGAGAGGTTAAAAGCTGTCTGAATGCGCTGATTTCTTTTTCTGATGTAAAAACACGTTTTGGTATTAATGTGTAGGAGCGCTTTTTCTGAATAAGGTAAAAATATTTCTTGTTTTCCCTATAGTGTTTGTAGATATCCCAGGTCATGGTGGAATGCACGGCGTGTGCGTCAAACGTGATTTTATCGTCTTCAAACAGCAGCTTATAAGGATGACGCAATTGTTCATATTCCTTATAAAATATATAAGGCCGGATGATAATGACTGTAATAACCGTAATATTTATAAAATATATTACAAAGGAAAGTATGACGTAAACTTTGGTAAATCCGTATTGATGGAACAAATAGAATGGGATGAGTAAGGAACATACCAGGATAACCAAATCAAATTTGTTAAATACCTTTGTCACGAATAAAAATTTTCTCCAACCGTCTGCATATTCATCTTTTGTATAAGTGAATTCCAATAACATACATTTCCCCCGTTTGTTTCATTGGTCATTTCCTAAATACATTTTCCTTAGTTTTAGGTAAAAGAAGTTATGTAACAGAATTATAAGTTATTGCTTTGTGACTGTCAATAAATAAAATGTTTGAAACTGCACCGGGATCATGATTGGAAATGACATTTACCAATTTTTGTGATATTATATTTTTTAATGACTGCAAAGTGTCAGAACAAAAATGAGAGCTTTAATAATAGAAAGGGGGCAGGACCATGAATCTTCCCGGCAGTATGATGATCGCTTTCTCCATGTATTCCCGGATACCCGTGCCCCAGGTTACGTGGACAAAAGAACGGATGAAATATGCCATGTGCTTTTTTCCACTGATAGGAGCAGTAATTGGTTTGCTGGAGTATGGCGCCTTTCTACTTTTTCGTACTTTGGGATTTCCTTTTTTAGAACAGATCATGCCGGTTATCATCCCTGTGGTGGTTACAGGTGGAATTCATATGGATGGATTGCTTGATGTAATCGATGCAAAATCATCCCACGGCGAAACTGAGAAAAAGCTGGAGATACTCAAAGACCCCCATACAGGGGCATTTGCAATTATAGGTTGTGGTATTTATTTCCTTTTATACCTGGCATTTTTTATGGAAATGAGGCCTGCCATGATCCCGGCCTATTGCCTGTCGTTTATTATAACCAGAGCCTTAAGCGGACTTTCAGTTGTTACCTTCCCTATGGCGAAAAAAAGCGGGCTGGCAGCGGCTTTTTCAGATGGAGCTCATAAAAGAGTGGTTGGAACGGTTATGGTTCTTTACCTTGGAATTTCCTCCCTGGGAGTCTGGAATTTAGCAGGCGCAGGGGCAGCATTGGTCGTTTCTACCATATCGTTTCTGGTGTTTTTGTATTATTACTGCATGTCAAAGCGGGAATTTGGAGGAATCACAGGAGATCTTGCAGGATACTTTCTTCAGATTCTGGAACTGGCTCTTGTAATGGGACTGGCTGTCCTGTCACACATGAAAATATAGGTACCGGCAGGAAGGAATTAATTAATATGAAGCTAATTATCGGCGGAGCATGGCAGGGAAAACTTTCCTATGCCCTGCAGCTTGCAGATATGGAAACGGACGATATAAAACAGGTTGCAGAGGGTGATTCAGACCCTTATCAGGTAGCGATTGAATCCAGAATTATTCACAATTTTCATGAGTATGTCAAAAGACTTCTGAGGGAAGAACAGGATCCGGAAGAATTTATACGAAATATTCTGGAAAATAATCCGGAAGTGATTATTACCATCAATGAGCTTGGCTGCGGGATCGTGCCCGAAGATCCGTTTGACAGGCGGTTCAGGGAAAGTGCCGGCAGAGCGGCAGTGAAACTGGCAAAACACAGCGGGGAAGTATACCGGCTGGTATGCGGAATACCTGCCCGGATTAAATAGAACAGGGAAAAGGAATACTTATGTTTAAATATCATGTAACTGCGGTACTGATTGGCTGCTTTCTGGATGCGTGCTTTGGGGATCCCTTATTTCTGTGGCATCCCGTTTGCGGAATGGGAAACCTGATAAGCTGGCTGGAGAAAAAATTACGGCCTGTTTTCCCGAAAAATGAAACAGGGGAAAGACAGGCAGGCGTATGGCTGGTTGTACTGGTACTTCTTACAACAGGCGGTCTTTCCTTTGCTCTTTTGTCTGTTTTCTACAGCCTTTCCCCCATAGCCGGGCTTGCTGTGGAAAGCATCATGTGTTATCAGATGATGGCCTGGCATTCCTTAAGAAAAGAGAGCATGAAGGTATACCGTGCATTTTTGAAACAGGACACGGAAGATGCGAGGCTGGCAGTATCCATGATTGTGGGCCGGGATACAAAAAATCTTACTGATATCGGTATCACAAAGGCCGCAGTGGAAACAGTGGCGGAGAATACCTCCGATGGCGTGATCGCTCCTTTGATTTTTATGACACTATTTGGAGGAATCGGTGTAGTTCTCTATAAGGCAGTCAACACCATGGATTCCATGGTAGGCTATAAAAATGACCGGTATCTCTGGTTTGGGAGGTGTGCCGCAAAGCTTGATGATCTGGTTAACTTTATTCCGGCCCGGTTATCGGCTCTTTTCATGCTGGCAGCAGGTTTTTTATGCCAGCTGTTTTATGGAAAAAAGTATAATGGGAGCAATGGATTCCGGATCTGGAAACGTGACCGTTTTAACCACAAAAGCCCTAATTCCGCCCAGACCGAATCAGCCTGCGCAGGGATTCTTCAGATTGAGCTGGCTGGAAATGCATGGTATTTTGGAACCTTATATGAAAAGCCTGTCATAGGAGATCCTGTAAGGCTGGTGGAGTATGAAGACATCTTAAGAGCCAACGTACTGATGACAGTTACATACATCCTGGCACTGATCCCCGTTGGAATCCTGCTTTTTATTGTTTTTTAGAAGATACACAGAAATGGGAGAAATAAAAATGGAATATCAGCATGGGGGAGACATTTACACCAATCACGTTACGATGGATTATTCGGCCAACATCAATCCTTTTGGCCTTCCGCAAGGCGTTAAAAAGGCACTTTTGCAGGCAGTTGATGACTGTTCCTGCTATCCGGACAGCCGCTGCGGGAAATTGAGAACAGAGCTTGGAGCATTTCATGGATTTTCGAAAGAGCATATTATCTGCGGCAACGGAGCTGCGGATTTAATCTTTCAGATTGTGCAGGTGATAAGACCCGGACGGGCTCTTTTGATCGCGCCGTCCTTTCTGGAGTACGAACAGGCATTAGAGACTGTTTTTGCGGAGATTGTATGGTATGATTTAATGGAGGCAGACGGGTTTCGTTTATCCGTTAAACGATTAATAGAATGGCTTAAATTAAGCGGTCAGGGAATTGAAATGATGTTTCTGTGCAATCCCAACAATCCAACCGGATTTGCACTTGAAAAAGAAGAGATGAAAGAACTTCTGGATTTTTGCGGGGGAAAAGGAATTTTCTGTGTAGTGGATGAATGCTTTAATGAATTTCTCGATGATCCTGAGGCTTATTCTGTACTTGATGTAATTTCATCAGGCGGATATGACCATGTGTTTGTTTTAAAAGCATTTACAAAAATTTATGCCATGGCAGGACTTCGGCTTGGGTATGGCATATCTGCCGGAGAACAGACCATAGAAGCCATGAACCGGATCAGGCAGCCCTGGAGTGTTTCTTCTCTGGCCCAGGCAGCCGGAGAGGCAGCTCTTGGTGAAAAGGAATATGTAAAAGAAACGAGGCGGCTGATTTCCGGTGAACGAAAATACTTAAAACAGAACCTTAGTGATCTGGGTTTTCTTGTCTTTGATTCCATGGCAAATTATCTGTTTTTTAAAGATACAAGAAAGAAAGCACAGGATGAGGAAAAGCTATTATACAAAGAATTACTCGACCGGCAGGTACTGATCCGGTCCTGTTCCAATTACAGAGGTTTAAACCATACCTATTACCGGATCTGCATAAAGCAGAGAAGAGAAAATGATGCATTTCTTGCAGTATTAAAATCCATACTGACAAAAGGAGAATGAGAGCATGGCAAAGACAATCATGATTCAGGGGACCATGTCCAATGCAGGGAAAAGCCTGATTACGGCAGGGCTGTGCCGGATTTTTAAGCAGGACGGATACCGGGTTGCACCTTTTAAATCCCAGAATATGGCACTTAACTCCTTTATTACAGAGGAAGGACTTGAGATGGGCAGGGCACAGGTTGTGCAGGCTGAGGCCGCAGGCGTAACTCCTTTGGCAGCCATGAATCCGGTACTGTTAAAACCCACCAATGATACCGGTTCCCAGGTAATTGTAAATGGTGTATCCATTGGAAATATGCCTGCGAAAGAGTATTTTGCATATAAAAAGAATCTGGTACCGGAGATAAAAAAAGCATTTGACAAATTGTCAGAGGAATACGACATTATCGTAATTGAAGGCGCAGGAAGTCCTGCAGAGATCAATTTAAAACAGGAAGACATTGTCAATATGGGTATGGCAAAGATGGCAGATGCACCGGTGCTGCTGGTGGGAGACATTGACCGGGGCGGAGTGTTTGCGCAGCTTTACGGCACCGTTATGCTTTTGGAGGCGGAAGAGAGGGCCAGAATCGGCGGTCTGATTGTAAATAAATTCCGCGGGGATAAAACCATTTTAGAACCAGGGCTTGACATGATAAAAGAGCGGCTTCACATACCGGTTGCCGGAGTGGTGCCTTACATGGATGTGGATATTGAAGACGAAGACAGCCTGGGAAACCATCTTAACAAAACCGCAAAGTCAGAGCGGGCCGATGTGGAAATAGCGGTCATCCGTTTTCCGAGAATTTCAAATTTTACGGATTTTTCTGTCTTCTCCACAATCCCTTCTGTGGCTCTTCGCTATGTGGATTCTGTTTCAAGCCTGGGAAACCCGGATCTTGTAATTCTGCCGGGCAGTAAGAATACCATAGAAGATCTTCTCTGGATGCGCCAGAATGGTCTGGAAGCCGGGATATTAAAGCTGGGTTCATCAGGGATTCCGGTATTTGGAATCTGCGGAGGGTTTCAGATGCTTGGGGAACAGTTAAAGGATCCTCTGGCAGTGGAGTCTTCTGCCGGCCGTTCCTCCGTTCGCGGTATGGGACTGCTTCCTGTACGGACTGAGTTCGGAGCAGAAAAAACCAGAACAAGAGTGACCGGTGCCTGCACGGCAGTGGAAGGGATTTTTGAAGATTTATCAGGAATGAATATAGAAGGCTATGAGATTCACATGGGACAGACAGAGCGCGCACTGCCGCCACTGGCCTATGTAATGGAGAGCCAGTCCGGCTCCCATCTGGCGAAAATGGACGGATGTCAGAGAAAGAATGTATACGGAACCTATATTCACGGTTTCTTTGACAGTGAGAACATTGCGGATACCGTTGTAACGGCGCTGAGAAAGAAAAAAGGGCTTGCTTCCCAGCCGGGTACGGCTGTCAGCTATCAGGAATATAAAGAAAAACAGTATGACAGACTGGCAGATCTTTTACGGGAGAGCCTTGATATGGACCGGATTTACAGCCTTATGGGCTTAACGGGTGACAATGGAGGAAAGAATGGAATTTAGGGAACTGGAACGGGTTCGTCCCGAGGAAATTGAGAAAAGAAGCTTTGAAATCATAACACAGGAGCTGGGAGATAAGAAACTGGATCCGGAACAGGAACTGGTAATCAAACGGGTGATTCATACAACGGCAGATTTTGACTATGCCGATCATTTAATATTTTCCCCCCATGCGGTTAAGCTTGGAATAGAGGCATTAAAAGAAGGGATTCCGGTAATCACCGATACGAACATGGGAAAAGCGGGAATCAATAAGAAAGCCCTGGAACGGGCTGGCAGCAGTGTCCACTGCTTTATGGCAGATGATGATGTGGCAGAAGATGCGAAAAACAGGCAGACGACACGGGCTCATGCCAGCATGGATAAGGCGGCCAGACTGTCAAAGGAATGCATTTTTGCAATTGGCAATGCGCCGACTGCCCTGGTACATCTTCATGAGCTGATACAGGAAGGAATGATAAAACCCAGATTAATCATCGGCGTTCCGGTGGGCTTTGTCAATGTGATTCAGTCCAAGGAGATGATTTTATCCCTTTCTGATGTGCCCTATATTGTGGCAAAAGGGAGAAAAGGCGGAAGTAATGTGGCAGCAGCAATCGTAAATGCACTGCTTTATCAGATTTCATAACATCATTGTTTCTTAAAGGGGTAAACAGCATGGATTTATACAGTATTATTTTGGTGGATGACGAAGAGGAAGTCCGTAAAAGCATTATTAAGAAAATTGAATGGCAGTCAGCCGGTTTTAAAGTGGTGGGTGACGCGGAAAACGGGGAAGATGCCATTGAAAAAATTGAAGTTTTAGAACCGGATGTGGTTTTGACGGATATCCGGATGCCTTATATGGATGGACTTGCACTGGCAGAAAAGATCCGGCAGCGCTACCCCTCCATGAAGGTAGTTATTTTTTCCGGATACGATGATTTTGAATATGCCCAGAAAGCAATCAAATTAAACGTGACTGAATACATTTTAAAGCCTGTAAATGTAGAGGAGCTTACTTCCATTTTAAAGAAAATCAAAAACAATCTTGACCGGGAAATTGAAGAAAAGCGTAATATAAGCCGGCTCAGGGAAAACTACAGGAAGAGCCTTCCTGTCTTCCGGGAACAGTTTTTTAATGATCTGGTACACAAGAATCTTTCCAATGAAATTGCGGAGCAGAAGCTGAAAGAATATGATATTCCAATTGCCGGTGCGTGGAAATGGATTATCGCGGCGGTGGCTGTGGAAAGAGGGGAAGTGGGCGACACTCTGACCCTTCATAGTGAAGAGGAACTGATTCCGGTTTCCGTTATGCAGATTATCAGGGAAAAACTGGAAGGGTATTGCAGATTTGCACTGTTTCAGTCTGTTTTAGAGGCTGAGATGGTTGCAGTGATAGCTCTAGATGAGGATTCCATCACCGGTCTGATCGACGTGCTTGGAGATATCTGTAAGGAAACAAAGAGAATTCTGGAGGTTCCCGTTACCATAGGGATCGGCCACAGCTGTGAGGAATTATCCAATATCCCATACGCTTATCAGTCGGCAATTGACGCTCTTGGATATAAGGCGATTGCAGGAAAGGGAAGTACCATCTACATCAATGACATGGAGCCGGTAGCAAGCGGGAAACTGGAGTTTGACAGCGTCTCAGAAGCGGATCTTATATCAGCGGTAAAATTTGGGCCCGATGAAAAGATTGAAGCAGCCGTGACACAGATTATACAGAAGATGGAATCTGCGAAAGTACACTTCAGACAGCAGCAGGTATATATGTTTGGGGTGCTGAACAGTGTGATACAGATGGTACAGCAGTACGATCTTGATCTGGAGGAAATCATGGGCGGAGATTTAGAGTCCATGACAGTCTTTGACAAGATACAAAAAGGAGAATTCGGATCCTGGCTTTATAAGGCTGCACAGAAAATCAACCAGGCAATTAATCAGGAACGTGATCTTACCACAAGACAGGTGATTCAGGAAGCGAGACAGTATATTATGGATCATTATCAGAATCCGGATTTATCCGTGGAAATGATCTGCCACCATCTGCATATGAGCCCTGCTTATTTTTCCACCCTGTTTAAAAAGGAGACCGGACAGGCTTACATCGCCTATCTGACCGATCTGCGTTTAAATAAAGCAGTGGAACTGTTAAATAAAACAGAAGATAAAACCTATGTCATTGCGGCAAAGGTAGGATATCAGGAACAAAATTATTTCAGTTATGTTTTTAAAAAGAAATTTGGTGTATCACCAACTAAATTTCGCGGAGTGAGGTAATGGAAAAAAAGAATAACAGCATCCGTTATACAATTTTCGTATATTTTACCATAACGGCACTTGCCGCAGGCCTGCTGATTACCCTGTCCCTATACCAGCGCCTTTCCTCCCAGGTCGCAGAGGTGGTTCAGGAGGAAAATCAGAGCCTGATTAATCAGGTGGCGAGATCTGTGGAATCCTATTTGCGGACAGTCATGAAGCTTTCCGACTCCCTTTATTATGGGGCTGTGAAAAATGCGGACCTTTCATCCCAGTCCATTAATAATGAGATCACCCTGCTGTATGACAACAATAAGGATAATGTGGACAATATTGCCCTTTTTACCCAGGACGGAGCAATGGTGGAATCCGTCCCTGCGGCAAGGCTGAAAAGCAGTCTTGATGTAACGGGCGAGAAATGGTTCGCCAATGCTCTGGAAAAAACGGAAAACCAGCATTTTTCCGATCCACACGTCCAGTATATATTTGAAAACAATGAAAACCAGTACCGGTGGGTGATTTCCTTATCCAGGGCAGTGGAACTTACGGAAGGAACATCTACCACCCAGGGAGTCCTGCTGGTGGATTTAAGCTATTCCAGTCTGGAACATTTATTTGACGGAGTCACCACAGGGAAGGGAGGCTATGTCTACTTAATTGCCAGTGACGGCGAGATTCTTTATCACCCCAGAATACAGCTCATTGATTCAGGGCGGATGAAGGAAAATAACAAAATCGCCTCCGGCTATAAGGATGGAATCCACCGGGAGGTTTTTGAGGGAAGAAGCAGAATTATAACGGTGAAATCCGTTGGCTATACAGGCTGGAAGATTGTGGGGGTTACTCCCAAAAGTGTGTTTTCCCTAAATACCATTAAAACCAGGCTTTTTATAGTGTTCATGATTACTCTCATATTGTTTATACTTGTACTGATCAACTCCTATATCTCATCTCGTATAACAAATCCAATCAAGGAGTTGGAAAAATCCGTAGGAATCCTGGAAGAAGGGGATTTGGAGACGGCAGTTTCCATCGGAGGTTCTTATGAAATTCAGCATTTGGGTAATTCCATTAAAAATATGGCGATCCAGATCCGTGTCCTCATGGATGATATTGTAACGGAACACGAAGCCAAACGGAAACAGGAATTTGACACCCTGCAATCACAGATCAATCCCCATTTCTTATATAACACTCTGGACATAATTGTCTGGATGATTGAAAATGAGCAGAAGAACGAAGCGGTTAAGGCAGTGACGGCACTGGCACGTTTTTTTCGGATCAGCTTAAGCAAAGGGAAAAGCATCATCACAGTCCGGGATGAACTGGAACATGTGAGAAGCTATTTAATGATCCAGCATATGCGTTTTAAAAATAAATTTTCCTATGAAATTCAGGCAGAGGAAGAATGCATGGAATTGACCAGTTTAAAACTGATTCTGCAGCCGCTGGTGGAAAACGCCATCTATCATGGCATGGAATTCATGGATGGAGAGGGGGAGATTCAATTATCGGTGATGCGAAAGGGAGAAGATCTTATTTTCAGGGTTTCCGACAATGGTCTGGGTATGACAGAGGATCAGGTACAAAGTCTCTTTTCCAATGAGGTGCATGTCACCTCTACAAAGGGATCCGGAATCGGAGTGAAGAATGTAAATGAAAGAATCAAGCTTTATTTTGGAGAGAGATACGGTCTTACCATTGATTCGGAGCCTGATGAGGGGACAACCATCACCATTCTCCTTCCGGCGGTCCCCTATGATTCTGTCTTAGAAAGGGAGAAACGTTCATGACAAAACAGGAAAAAATTTTGTGGGTTCTTTTACCGGTGGTGCTTGTGATTCTGTTTCTTTTATCTTCCACAGATTTGATTATTAAGGAAAAGAAGACCGAAATCTACCCCATTTCCGTCATTATCAGCGATACCTCCGATGATTATTTTAGCAATTTCAGAAAAGGTGTTGATAAGGCAGCAGAAGAATACAATGTTGATGTTAGTTTTCTTACACTCTATGAAAAGGGAGACCAGGATCAGCAGCTGGAACTTGTGAAACGGGAAATTAATGACGGAGCGTTAGCTGTCGTTTTAGTTCCGGTAAAGCCGGAAGAATGCGCCAGAAAGATGGATGACATGGTTTTAAACTGTCCGGCTGTTATTGTGGGCAATTTAATTCCAAACGAGAGAGTAAAAAGCGGAATAGCCCCTGATTTCGAAGAAGAAGGGCGGATGCTTGGCCAGGCAATTGCCAGGGAAAACTCTCCTGGTAAGCCGGTATGGATCTTTATGGATGGGATAGACTATGGTTACAACCGGGAGATTTATTCAGGAGCAGAAAATGAATTAAAGAATGCCGGTTTTACAGTGAAAATATATAAAAAAACCATGGAAGAGACATTTCAAAAGGCAATAGAGGGGCTGGTTTATCCAGGCGGCGAAAAAGTAATTATAGCGGCAATCGATACGAAAAGTCTTGATGAAACAGCGGAAATTATTGCAGGGAGTCCGGTTTATGGCAGTTACGTGGACGGTCTTTACGGGGTAGGAAGTACCACCAGACTTTTGACAGATTTAGATAACGGGGTGATAAAAGGGCTGGTGGTAAGCGACCAGTTTGATGCGGGGTACAGAAGCATTGAAAAGGCGGTTGAGTCGGTCCACAGAGGATTTGAGAAAGAACAGATTGTACTGGATTCTTATTATATCCGAAGAGAAGATTTAAGAGAGAGCAAATTTGAAAAAATCTTATATCCGATTGACTGAATGGGGGAAAAGAAATGAAAAAAAAATATGGAGTGCTGGCAGCGTTTATTCTTTTATTTGTTGTTATTCTGGGATTCTTTTATCAGAATTACAAGTCCGGAAAAAAGGAGGCGAACAAGGCGGTTCGCATCGGAGTGACTTTATACAGGGGAGACGATTCATTTATTAATACCTTAAGGGGAAAACTGGAAGAACAGGCGAAGGAATATGAAAAGGATACCGGGATTAAGGTTGTTATGGAAATCGTGGATGCAAAGGGGAACCAGAATACCCAGAACAGCCAGGTAGACCGTTTTATTTCTCTGGGGTATGATGCAATCTGTGTCAACATGGTAGACCGTTCAGCTGCATCAAATATTATCGGGAAAGCAATGGATGCAGATCTGCCGGTTGTATTTTTTAACAGAGAGCCGGTGGAAGAGGACATGCGGCGCTGGGAGAAGCTTTATTATGTTGGGGAAAATGCGAAAGAATCCGCCACGCTTCAGGGGAATATGCTGGTGGATGCTTACAGGGATGACCCCTCTTCTCTTGACTTAAACGGAGACGGTAAGGTGAGCTATGTCCTTTTGGAAGGGGAGAGCAGCCATCAGGATTCTCTCATCAGAACCGAGTGGTCCATTCAGACTTTAAAGGATGGAGGCGTGCCGTTAGAAAAGATCACAGGCGCTATCGCAAACTGGGACAGAAGCCAGGCATCTGCCTGGATGGATCAATGGCTGACCCAGTATCCGGATGAAATTGAGGTGGTGATCTGCAACAACGACGATATGGCTCTGGGAGCAGCAGATGCCATTGAGCGGAAAGGAAGTGCCAAACCGGTCAAGGTGGTTGGGATTGACGGAACTCCCCAGGGAGTTGAAGGAGTAAGGGAAGGAAAAATATTTGGAACGGTACAATGTGACAGTGATGAGTATGCCGGAGTGATCTTTAAAATTGCGGCAGCGGAGTCTCTTGGTAAAAATGTACAGGAAACAGTGGAATTAAGCAGGGATAAGTATTATGAATGCAGACAGAATACCCTAACTGCCAAATAGAAAAATGGAAAAACTGGCATTTATCAATAAAAAACTATAAAAAAATTGAGTAAATCATGAAAAATCTAAAAAATTCGATACATATACCAAGAAAATTATATGGAATAGTGCACAAAATAAAGCTATAATGTGCTTGTCGATGAGGTAAAAGTACTAATCGAACACAATTATATAATGATAAGGGAGGATTTATCATGAGATTACTCAAAAAAGTAGTAGCAGTAGGTCTCGCTTCAGCAATGGTATTTTCCATGGCAGGATGCGGTTCCAGCTCAAAGGCCACAACAGCTGCATCTGAGGCAGCAACCACTGCAGCAGAAACAAAGAAGGAGGATACCAGCGCAGCAGAAACAACTGCAGCAGCCGTAAAGGATGCAGTAGGCGGGGATTTAGCTGACAAGAAAGTTGGTATTTCCATTTACAAATTCGATGATAACTTCATGACACTTTATCGTACAGAGCTTCAGCGCTACTTAACAGAAGATCTGGGCTTTAAGAAAGATAATGTGGTAATTCAGGATGGTAAGGGCGATCAGGCTGAACAGACCAACCAGATCCAGAACTTTATTACCCAGAAATATGACGTACTTATTTTAAATCTTGTTCAGGCTTCATCAGCTCCTGAAATCACAAATATGTGTAAAGATGCAGGAATCCCTGTTGTTTTCATTAACCGTGAGCCAGATCCCGAAGAAGAGCAGAGATGGAAAGATGAAAAGATCAATGCAACTTATGTAGGATGTGATGCAAGACAGTCCGGAACCTATCAGGGAGAAGAAATTCTTGAAACATCCAACAAGGGTGATATCAACGGAGACGGCGTTGTAAACTACATCATGATCCAGGGTGACCCGGAAAACGTAGATGCACAGTACAGAACAGAATTCTCTGTAAAAGCACTGACTGACAAAGGCGTAAAAGTAAAAGAACTCTTAAAACAGCGTGGTGACTGGGATCAGGCAAAAGCACAGCAGATTGCCCAGGATGCTCTGACACAGTACGGCGATCAGATCGAAGTAATCTTCTGCAACAACGATGCTATGGCACTTGGTGCACTTCAGGCAATCGAAGCAGCAGGACGTACCGTAAACAAAGACATCTATTTAGTAGGTGTTGATGCTTTAACAGAAGCTGTTCAGAACGTTATTGATGACAAACAGACCGGTACCGTATTTAATGATCATTTCTCTCAGGCTCAGACAGCAAGCGATATGGCTGTTAAGTTCTTAAAGGGTGAATCAGTTGACAACGTTAACATGGTAGACTATATCAAGGTTACCAAGGACAATGCCCAGGATACTCTTGATAAATTAAAAAAATAATCTCCAGCAGCCCAAATAGCGGGTGTGTCGGTAAGGCACACCCGATTTTTAAAGGTTAGAGGTATCCCTTTATGTCCGGAAAAACGGACGAATTAATGAAATACCTTAACAGGTATCCCTTTATGTCCTGAGAAACGGACGAATTAATGAAAGGAGAAGCGGGATGGCAGAGAATTACAGACTGGAAATGGTTGGAATCAGCAAATCCTTCCCTGGCGTCAAAGCGCTCGATAAAATCAATTTAAAAGTACGTCCCGGTACCGTTCACGCTCTGATGGGAGAGAACGGAGCAGGTAAGTCAACACTGATGAAATGCCTGTTTGGCATATACAAGATGGATGAAGGTGAGGTTCTGATTGATGGTGCGAAGGTGAGTATTGCCAATCCGGATGATGCACTTCATAAAGGCCTTGCAATGGTACACCAGGAACTTCAGCCGGTACCGGCTCGCTCTATTGCAGAGAATATGTATCTTGGACGGTTTCCAATATATAAAATAGGACCGCTTAAAGTAATTGATCATAAAACCATGAATGCAGAAGCAGAAAAATGGTTAAAAGATGTAAAAATGACGTTCAATCCCAAAGCGAAACTTGGGACCTTATCAATCGGACAAATGCAGTCAGTAGAAATTGCAAAGGCAGTCAGCCAGAATGCAAAACTGGTGATTCTGGATGAACCTACTTCATCACTGACTGATAATGAGGTAGAAGCACTGTTCCGTATCATCAGGGACTTAAAGTCCCGCGGAGTTTCTATGATATATATCAGCCATAAAATGGCGGAAATCAGACAGATTGCAGATGACATCACCATCATGCGGGATGGAACTTACGTTGGTTCATGGGAAGTAGCAGATATCACTGATGAAGAGATTGTAAAACAGATGGTAGGAAGAGAACTGGGAAATGTTTACCCTCCAAAGGATGATTACCGGACGGATGAAACCGTTTTGAAGGTAAGCCATTTAAGCAGTATCCATGAACGTTCCTTTCAGGACTGCTCCTTTGAACTGAAAAAAGGAGAGATTCTGGGATTTGGAGGTCTGGTAGGAGCCCAGAGAACCGAGCTTATGGAAGCAATCTTCGGAATGAGGAATATTTCCGGAGGAGAAGTTGAGGTCCTTGGAAAGAAAGTTGAGATTAAATGCCCAAAGGATGCCATTGGTGATTCCGTCGGAATGATTACGGAGGACCGCAGAGGTAACGGAATCTTCGGATGCTTAAGTATTTCTGACAATACAGCCATTGCTTCTTACCGCAACTATACAACAGCGGGAGTCATTCAAAAAAAGAAAGTAGCATCTGTTGTGAAGGACAGCATCGCAAAGCTGAGCATTAAAACTCCAAATGACAGGACTCAGATCCAGTCACTTTCCGGAGGAAATCAGCAGAAAGTGATTATTGCCAGATGGCTGGCAAGCAATCCTGAAATTTTAATCATGGATGAGCCGACCAGAGGTATCGATGTAGGTGCAAAGTATGAGATTTATCAGATTATGATTGACCTTGTAAAACAGGGCAAATCCATCATCATGATATCTTCTGAAATGCCGGAGTTAATCGGTATGTCAAACCGGATTATCGTTATGTGCGGCGGACGAATCACAGGAGAAGTAGAGGATAGTGAGGCAACCCAGGAGAAAATCATGGCATTTGCCACTAAATTCGACATAAACAAAACGGAAAATAATTCCAAACAGGAGGTTAAGTCATGACAGCTAAGAAGATAAATTTGAAGGATTTCCTTATAAATAATGGAATCATCGTTGTCCTCGTCCTGCTTGCCATTTTTACGGCAATTAAGCAACCATCATTCGGATCATTTGACAATCTAAAAAATATTGCCTTAAATGTGGCACCTCGTTTTATCATTGCCTGCGGTGTATCAGGCTGCCTGATTACCAGAGGTACAGACCTTTCAGCGGGACGTATCGTAGGACTTTCCGCCTGTCTGGCAGGTACACTTTTACAGAAACCGGGCTACAGCGGTAAATTTTTCCCCAATCTTCCGGACTTTGGAATCTGGTGGGTGTTTGTAGTGCTTCTGATCTGTATCTTAGTTGCTGCATTCTTCGGTCTGATCAATGGTCTGGTGATTTCCTATCTGCAGGTTCCTGCTTTCATCGGAACTCTGGGTATGCAGCTGATTGTATACGGTGCCTGTCTTGTTTATACCAATGCAACACCAATCGGCGGTTACCGTCCTGCCTATACGGAGGTGGCAAAAGGAAGACTGTTCGGTTTCATACCTTACCTGTTTTTGATTGCCCTTGCTGTAGGACTTGTGATCTGGTTCGTTTATAACAAGACTCCTCATGGAAAATACATGTACGCCATTGGCGGAAATGAGCAGGCAGCTGAAGTTTCCGGTGTTAACACCAAAAAGACAAAGATTATTATCTATGTGACTGCTGCTGCACTTTACGCACTGGGCGGTTTCCTGGTAGGAGCAAAATCCGGCGGATCTTCCGTTAATATGGGTATGGGCTGGGAGCTGGAAGCAATTGCCGCATGTACCATCGGAGGTGTGTCAGTAAACGGAGGTATCGGTAAGGTATCCGGTGTTTTAATCGGTGTTCTTGTTTTTGAAATCTTAAAAACATGTCTCCAGTATTTGGGAGTCAACACCAACTATCAGTACATTGCACAGGGTATCGTTATTGTAGTTGCGATTGCTCTTGATATCAGAAAATATATTGCAAAAAAATAAATACTTACTTAAAAAGCGCCCTTTCCGGTTATTCTGCCGGACAGGGTGCTTTTTAAAGTATTAAGGCAGCTGGCTGAGCCGGCTGTTCTGGTATTCGCCTGATAAGGTGACATCTTTTCCGAACCAGGAAGGCGGTGTAAAGGCGTGAGCTTCCTCCAGACTGTCAAATTCAACCTCAGCCAGCATTAACCCCTCATAGCGGCCTTCAAAGACATCCAGCTCTATGGTCAGATGCCCGGAATGCTCCACAGGGATTAAATATCTCTTTTTTGTAAGAATGCAGCCGTCCGTTTTACTGATTAAATGACGGTAGGAGTCTTCATTTAAGGGAAGGTTGTATTCTTCTCTTGCCAGAAGCCCTTTGGATTTATAGGTCAGTATATAGGTCTCATCCTCTTTGCGGACCCGGACAACGGGATCCGTTGATAAATATCCCTGTTCAATGAGATGATGGGGAAATGATTCATAATTTTCCGGCGGACTGGTAACCAGATATTTGCGCTCGATTTCCATGAAAAAAACCTCCTGATTCCAAGTATTATACTGTAAAACAGGGTTAGTATACCACAATAGGATAAAAAATAGAAGATAGTGGCAAAAAGAAGAAAAACGTGGTAATATGGAAAATACAGTAAAAATCAGGAGATTAAAAATATGAATTGCTTGATAAGGCGGACCGCCTTCTTTTTTCTGGTACTGGCAGCAGTACTGGCAGCGGTGCCTGCGGCAGGCTGCGCAGGAAAAAGCAGCCAGTCAAAACCTGCGGAAAGTTCGGATAAAGAAGCCGGTACAGAGGGAATTGAAGCAGAAGAAGGACCAAAGATCGGAATAAGCATTTACCGCTATGATGATACATTTATGAAGCTGTACCGGTCCGAATTGAAACAGTATCTGGAAGAGACCTATCATGCCCAGGTGATCATGCGCAATGCAGGAGGAGACCAGAACGAACAGGACCGGCAGATCAGGGAATTTATAGACAGCAAGTGTGCAGGGATTATCATAAATCCGGTGGAGGCTTCGGCAGTGGGAAGAATTGCAGATACTTCCAGCCAGGCAGGCGTTCCTCTGGTCTTCATCAACAGCGAGCCGGATGAGTCAGAGAGAAACCGGTGGAAGAACCAGCACATGGCAGTTTCCAGCGTGGAGACGGATTCTAAGCAGGCAGGAACCTATCAGGGGGAGATTATTCTTGAGAACCCGGGAAAGGGTGACAGGAACCGTGATGGTATCCTTTCTTATGTGATGATAAAGGGGGAGGCAGGCAGTGATGCCGCCCGATACCGGACGGAATATTCCATAAAGGCTTTAACGGATGCCGGAGTAAAATCGGAAGAGCTGTTTTCCGGTACCGGCAACTGGAACAGGGAAGAAGGAAAAAAGCTGGCTGCACAGGCTTTATCAACATATGGACCCAGAATTGATGTGATATTTAGCAACAACGATGCCATGGCAAATGGAGCGCTGGAAGCGGTGGAAGAAGCCGGTATGACGCCTGGAAAAGATATTTATCTGGTGGGGGTTGATGCGCTCCAGGAAACAGTGGGCTATATAAAGGAAGGAAAGATTGCAGGAACGGTTTTAAATGACCATCAGGGCCAGTCAAAGACTGCTGCTGACACACTGATCCGGCTGATTCAGGGGGAAGATGCGGAGACGAGATATCTGGTGGATTATATAAAGGTTACGATGAACAGTACATTTCATAATTGGAAAGGAGACGATTAATATGGGTAAGGTTTATGCGTTTTTAGCGGATGGGTCAGAAGAGGTGGAACTGCTTGCAGTCGTTGATGTTCTGCTGAGAGGAGGCCAGGATGTGAAACTGGTGTCAGTAACCGGAAAAAAGAATGTGACCGGCTCTCATGGAATAAAACTTCAGGCGGACGTATTGATTTCCCAGACAGATTTAAAAGACGGGGATGTGCTCTTTCTTCCCGGAGGGATGCCGGGAACCAGGAACCTTGGTGCAAATGAGGAATTGGTCCGGGCGCTGATGGAAGCACATGAAGATAACCGCAGGATAGCAGCGATCTGTGCCGCTCCCAGTATTCTTGGCAGGCTTGGGATTCTGGAGGGAAAAAAAGCAACCTGTTTTCCGGGATTTGAGCAGGAATTAAAGGGAGCTGCTGTGGTGAAGCAGGGTGTGGTGACAGACGGAAACATAACGACAGCCAGAGGGCTGGGGTATGCACTTGACATGGGAATTGAGCTGTTAACATTACTCGTTGATAAACTGCATGCACGTAAAATAAAAGAGGCAATTCAATACGACCAGATCCCCATGTAACAGGCAGGTGAACCTATGAAAAAGAGTTGGATGGTACCAATTGCTTTTGCTTCCTGCTTATTCTTACTTACCGGATGCGAGAAAAAGGATCCCTATGGACTTTCTTCCAGGGATCCTGTTACGATCTCAATCTGGCATTATTATAATGGTGTCCAGAAGGAAGAATTTGACAGTCTGGTCAGATCATTTAATGAAAATGAAGGACGGGAAAAAGGAATTATAGTTAAGGCTTATAACAAAGGAAGCATTGATGAACTGAGCAATACGATCAATGACAGTATTGAGCACAGAGTTGGTTCAGACCCGCTTCCTGACGTGTTTTCTGCCTATGCGGACAAGGTCTATGAAGTGGACCGCATGGGACTGGCAGCGGATTTAAGTAATTACCTTACCTCCGATGAGATATCAGAATATGTGGATGCATACATGGAAGAGGGCAGATTTGATGATGACAGCTCTGTTAAAGTATTTCCAATTGCCAAATCCACCGAGATACTTACAGTGAATAAGACGGACTGGGAGAAGTTTGCCGCTGCAACCGGTGAATCGGAAGATGCATTTTCTACCTGGGAAGGAATCACCAGGATATCGGAGGCCTATTACAAATGGACAGACAGCCTGACGCAAAAGCCTTCCGACGGGAAAGCTTTCTTTGGCAGAGATGCATTTGCCAACTATATGATTATCGGCAGTCTGCAGCTGGGGCACGAGATTTTTTCTGTGAAAGACGGAAAAACCACTCTGGATTTTGACAAAGAGGCAATGAGAAAACTGTGGGATAATTACTACATACCCTTTGTAAACGGATATTTTGGCGCTTACGGGAGATTTCGCAGTGATGATGTAAAGACCGGGCAGCTGGTGGCATTTGTAGGAGCTACCAGTGGAATCTCGTATTTCCCAACCTCTGTAACCCTTGAAGATGGGACAAACTATGCCATTGAAAGCAAGCTCTATCCCCTTCCCGGCTTTGCGGGAACGGTACCCTGCGCTGTTTCCCAGGGAGCAGGTATGATGGTTTTCAAATCAGAAGAAAAGCGGGAATATGCAGCCGTCTGCTTCCTGAAGTGGTTTACCGACACAAAGCAGAATATGAAGTTTGCCATTGGTTCCGGGTATCTGCCGGTTAAAAAGGCGGCAGCGGAGCAATCCCTGCTGGAGCCTTTTTTACAGGAAGCCGGGGAGAAAAGCGCAGTATCCCAGAACCTGCTCATTGGCCTGGATACGGCAAATAAGTACAGACTTTATACTTCTAAACCTTTTAAGGGGGGAGACCGCGCCAGAGAGATTCTTCAGACTTCTATGGCTTCAAAGGCCAGAGAAGATTACCAGAAGATTGAAACAATGATAAGCCAGGGTGCAGACCGGGAGAGAGCAGTTGCAGATTTCACAACGGATGAGAATTTTAATAACTGGTATGAAGACACGAAAAGGCAATTGGAAGCAGTCATCGGAGAGTAGTTTATGAAAGAAAAGAAAAGTGAGTCCATACGAAACCATTTGCTTGGACCGCTGTTAATCCTGCTGGTTGTGCAGGCTGCAGTGATTGCCGGAACGGTGCTTTTCGGCGGTGTTTCTGTTAAATTAAAGAATAATGAAATCCATGTTTTAAGCCGGAATACAGAGAATACCAGACTGGGCCTGGAAAAGGAGACTCTTCATCACTGGATTGTCATGCTGAATCATTCCGCTTTCGTTTCCGATGAAATTGAGCAGATTCTGAAGAAAAACCGGTGCAGTGCACCTGACATTTCAAATGATTACATGCTAAACCGCGAGATTGTGGAACAGATAATAGAAAAGTCCATCGATATGCTTCATATGAGTTATGCAACCGGAGTTTATTTTGTTCTTAACGGGCCGGCAGCAGCCAATAGTTCCAGCGATATGAAAGCAGGCTTTTACATACGCAGTTCCAATCCGGGAGGGTATCTGACGGATAATTCTTCTCTTCTGATGGAGCGGGGGCTGCCATCTGTGGCAGAAAAATATAACATACCTTTGGACTCATTCTGGGAAATCGGGTTTGGCAAAGGGGAAGATTCAAAAAACAATGAGTTTTACCAAAAACCTCTAAAAATGGCTTCCCAGGCAGGAATCAGTGGGGATGAAGCGATGAAACAGGCTTATTTAAGTCCGCCTTTCCGCTTAAGTCCCAAAGACATGCCCGTTATTACTTATTCGGTGCCGGTGATTTTAGACGATGGAACCGTTGTGGGAGTCTGGGGCCTGGAGATGACTTTGAATCAGCTGGGACAGATTTTATCAGAGAAACAGACCAACAGCAGCTTTGAAGAATGCTGGCTCCTTGGAATCAGAAACAGGGAGACAAAAGAAATTGTTCCGGTGATTGATTCCGGCTATCTCTATAATCAGTATTTCAACGAAGCGGCGAATATAACTTATACAGACAACAGAAAGAAATCAATCAGCGAGATTGAATCTTCCGATGGAACAAAGTGGTATGCAAGCATTAACAGCCTTGATGCATATGCAAACAACGGGGTAATGGAAAAAGAAGACTGGGTACTTGTGGGAATGGCAAGGCAGAAGGATCTGCTTGCATTTTATAATGCGATCCGGCGGATGCTGTTCAGTGCCATGCTGGTTCCCATTTTGTTCAGCCTGCTTGGAGCGTTTGCCATTGGAAAGATTGTGACGGAACCGATTCGGAGACTGGCAGGAGAGTTAAAGGGTAAATCCGGTAACCGGGGGCTTGCGCTGAAGAGGGTTCATATCCGTGAAATTGATGATCTTACGGAAACCATTGAACAGTTAAGCCGTGACGTGGAGCAGTCTGCATCAAAGATTTCCAGCATCCTCCGCCATGCCAATGTTATGATCGGAGTTTTTGAGTATGCAGACGGTGCAGATCAGGTTTTCTGCAGCCAGTCTCTTTTTGAGATGCTTGGCTGGGGAACCATAGAGGAGCCATACCGGTATCTGGAGGTTGAAAGATTTGAAATGCTGATGGATCAGACTTTTACCGGTGTGCGGATAAAGGGAGACCGTGTTTTTCAGAGTCTGGAGATGGAAGGCGGGACACGGTGGGTACAGGTGATCATAGATGAGTCCAAGGCGGGAACCACTCTTGGCGTATGCTCTGATGTGACTGCAGATGTGCAGGAAAAAGAAAAGCTGGAATGGGAACGTAATTTTGATCTGCTGACAGAACTGTATAACCGGAGGGCGTTTCGGGAACAGGTGGAGTTTGTGATGAGAACCCAGAAGGAAAAATACGGGGCAGTGATCATGTGGGATCTGGACAATTTAAAGTATATCAATGATACATATGGGCATGATGAAGGAGACCGCTACCTGATTCTGTTTGCGGACTGTTTAAAGAACAGCTTTGCCGGAAGGGGTATTTTAGCCCGTTATTCCGGCGATGAATTTGTGACGTACTTACATGGAGACAGCAAAGAGAAAATACGAAAGGATGTCTGTGATTTTGTAAAGTACATTCAAAAGGCGGCTCTCAACATGGAGGGCGGATACATGCTTCCTGTCCGGGTTTCAGGGGGACTGTCCTGGTACCCTGATGATGCCGCAGAATTTGAAACTCTGTTTAATTATGCGGATTTTGCCATGTACATGGTAAAACATAGTGTGAAGGGCAACGTAAGGGAATTTGACCTGGATGAATATACCCATAATTCTTATATGCTGACAGGCAGTGAAGAATTGAACCGAATGCTGGAAACAAGAGATGTAAGTTTTGTTTTTCAGCCGATTGTGACACGGGAAGGCAGTATCTACGGATATGAACTTCTGATGAGACCGCATTTTACAAACTTAAGGGGAATCGGTGAAGTTTTAAACCTTGCAAGGTCCCAGGCAAAACTGCCTCAGATTGAGTCGCTGACCTGGTTTGCTGGCTTAAAGGCAGCAGCGGCTGAACTGGAGAAGGGCCATTTGGGAGAAACGGAAAAGCTGTTTATTAACTCCATTGCCTCTGTGTGTATCACCGAGGATGAACAGGCAGAACTGGAGCATAATTTTAATGGCCTTCTAAGCCGGATTGTCATTGAGATGACAGAAGGAGAACCTGCCAGCCGGGAACTCATGGAAAGAAAGATGGATATGGCCAGAAAATGGCGGGGACAGACAGCTGTGGACGACTTCGGTACCGGATATAACAGCGAATCCGTTCTTCTGCATATGCGTCCGGAGATTGTGAAAGTGGATATGAGTCTGGTAAGGCAGATACACAAGGATACGAAACGACAGATGATATTAAAAAATCTGCTTGATTTTGCTTCCAGCAACGAAATCTGTGTATTGGCAGAAGGTGTGGAAACGGAAGAGGAACTGGTATTTTTACTAAATTGCGGCATTTATTTATTCCAGGGATATTACATTGCCAGGCCCCAGATCGAGATTCGTCCTCTTGATCCTTATATCGCCGGAAAAATGAAGGAGCTCGCAGGAAAAACCTGATTTTATCGTAAATAATACTGGAATTTAGGGGACGAGTATGGTATAATGCTAAATTGAAGTGTAACGCCCTGTCGGTAAGGCGGTTCACATATATCTCAAGGAGGAACCCATTAATGAGTTTACAAGTGGAAAAATTAGAAAAGAACATGGCAAAATTAACGGTAGAAGTGCCGGCTGAGGAGTTTGAGAAGGCTCTTACCGCAGCTTACAATAAGAATAAGGGCAGATTTAATATCCCTGGTTTCAGAAAAGGCAAAGCACCACGTGCCATGGTAGAAAAGATGTATGGAGCAGGTGTCTTATATGAGGACGCTGTAAATGAAGCTCTTGATGCGACATATGGAGATGCAGCAGAGGAAAGCGGACTGGAGATCGTTTCCAGACCGGAAATCAGCGTTGTTCAGGTTGAAAAAGGCCAGAACCTGATCTATACTGCTACTGTAGCCGTAAAACCCGAAGTGACTTTAGGCGAATATAAAGGTATTGAAGTAACCAAAGCATCTGCTGAAGTAACAGAAGAAGATATTGAAGCAGAATTAAAGAAAGTCCAGGAACAGAATTCCAGACTTGTTACCGTAGAAGACAGAGCAGTAGAAGACGGCGACCAGACAGTAATTGACTTCGAAGGTTTCGTTGACGGAAAGTCTTTCGAAGGCGGTAAGGGCGAGGATTATCCGCTTACCATCGGTTCCCATTCCTTTATCGATACATTTGAAGAGCAGCTCATTGGAAAGAACATTGGAGAAGCCTGTGAAGTAAACGTAACCTTCCCAAATGAATATCATTCCACTGAACTTGCTGGAAAACCGGCTATGTTCAAGGTTACCGTTAAGGAAATCAAGAGAAAAGAGCTTCCTGAGTTAAATGATGAATTTGCCGGCGAAGTTTCTGAATATGATACATTGGAAGAATACAAAAACGACATGAAAGAAAAAGTTGCTGAGAGAAAGCAGAAGGCAGCAGCTACTGAAAACGAAGATCATGTTGTAGAGAAGGTAGTGGAGAACGCAGCTATGGATATTCCTGAGCCGATGATTGACAGCCAGGTAAACAACATGGTGAATGACTATGCAAGAAGAATGCAGAGCCAGGGACTTTCTCTTGACCAGTATATGAAGTTTACAGGTATGACAATTGAAACATTAAGAGAGCAGATGAAGCCTCAGGCATTAAAGAGAATTCAGACAAGACTGGTTCTTGAGGCAGTTGCAAAGGCAGAGAATATTGCTGTTTCTGATGAAGCAGTAGAAAAAGAAATTGCAACTATGGCTGAAAGCTACAAGATGGAAGTTGGACAGATTAAAGAATATCTTGGCGAAAGCGGCATTGCACAGATGAAAGAAGATCTGGCAGTACAGGAAGCTGTTGATTTCCTGGTAGCAGAAGCAAAATTAGTTTAAGAAGTTTTATTCCCGGTAGATTCCAGACATCCTGTCCGGAGTCTATTCGGTTTTGAGTGAGCAAGAACAGACAGGAGGAAGAAAGATGAGTTTAGTACCTTATGTCATTGAGTCAACCAGTAAGGGGGAACGCTCTTACGATATTTATTCCAGACTTTTAAAAGAGAGAATTATTTTTCTTGGTGAAGAAGTGTCTGATGTTTCAGCAAGCCTTATTGTGGCACAGCTGTTGTTTTTAGAGGCAGAGGATCCCACCAAAGATATCAATCTTTATATTAACAGCCCGGGCGGATCTGTGACTGCCGGAATGGCGATCTATGATACCATGAACTATATCAAATGCGATGTTTCTACTGTCTGCATGGGTATGGCTGCAAGTATGGGAGCATTTCTTTTGTCAGGCGGTGCAAAGGGCAAGCGTTTTGCACTTCCCAATGCAGAAGTTATGATTCACCAGCCCTCAGGCGGAGCGAAAGGTCAGGCAACTGAAATTCGTATCGTTGCAGAGAATATTCTGAAGATAAAGAAACGCCTGAATGAAATTATGGCGGCAAACACTGGTCAGCCTTATGAAGTAATTGAACGTGATACAGAACGGGATAATTACATGACTGCTGATGAAGCAAAGGCTTACGGGCTGATTGATAATATTCTTTACAGTCACGACCGCTGATTTATGCTCAAAAAGCATGAGCCATTAACAAGGAGCACCCTTCGGGTATCCCTTTATGCTCAAAAAGCATGAGCCATTAACAAGGAGCACCCTTCGGGTATCCCTTTATGCTCAAAAAGCATGAGCCATTAACAAGGAAAGTATGAGGTGTGTATATGCCGGTAAGAACAGACGACAAGATCCGATGCTCTTTTTGCGGGAAAACCCAGGATCAGGTAAAAAAACTGATAGCCGGTTCCAATAATGTCTACATCTGTGATGAGTGCATTGATTTATGCGCGGAGATATTAGAGGAAGAATTCGACGGTCATGATGATGAGGCACCTGATTTCAGTAACATTAATCTGATGAAGCCCAAAGAGATGAAGGCATTTTTAGATGAGTACGTTATCGGTCAGGACGAAGCAAAAAAGGTGTTGTCCGTAGCAGTATATAACCATTACAAGAGAATCACATCCGGTAAAAAACTGGATGTGGACATACAGAAGAGCAATATTCTGATGTTGGGGCCTACCGGTTCCGGTAAAACTTATCTTGCGCAGACTCTGGCTAAGGTTCTTAATGTGCCCTTTGCCATTGCAGATGCCACCGCCCTTACAGAAGCCGGTTATGTTGGTGAAGACGTAGAAAACATTCTTTTAAAATTGATCCAGGCAGCTGAATATGATATCAGCAGAGCAGAATTCGGAATCATTTATATCGATGAGATTGATAAGATC
Organism: Lacrimispora sp. 38-1; assembly: GCF_049890855.1. NCBI lineage: Bacteria > Bacillati > Bacillota > Clostridia > Lachnospirales > Lachnospiraceae > Lacrimispora > Lacrimispora sp. 38-1. Next base: position 51,050 of record NZ_JBANEW010000058.1, read on the forward strand.
ACCAAGAAATCAGAGAATGTGTCAATCACCAGAGATGTTTCGGGTGAAGGCGTTCAGCAGGCTCTGTTAAAGATTCTGGAGGGCACGGTTGCAAGCGTTCCGCCTCAGGGAGGAAGAAAGCATCCCCACCAGGAGCTTTTACAGATCAATACCACCAATATTCTGTTTATCTGCGGCGGAGCTTTTGATGGTCTGGAGAAAATCATTGAACGCCGTTTAAGCGCAGGATCCATTGGATTTAATGCGGAAATTGTAGATAAGAACAAAACGGATATTGATGATCTCTTAAAGAAGACCCTGCCCCAGGATCTGGTTAAATTCGGGTTGATCCCTGAATTTATCGGACGCGTTCCAATCACCGTATCGCTGGAACTTTTAGATCGGGAAGCTCTGGTTAAGATTTTATCAGAACCGAAGAATGCGTTGATTAAGCAATACCAGAAATTGTTTGAGCTGGACGACGTAAAACTGGAACTGACCAGTGAAGCAGTGGAACGTATTGCGGAACTGGCTGTTGAAAGAAAAACCGGTGCCAGAGGTTTACGCTCCATTATGGAAAGCGTTATGATGGATTTGATGTATGAGATTCCATCAGACAGTAGCATCGGAATCTGCAGAATCACCAAAGAGGTTGTGGATAAAAACGGAGAGCCGGAGCTGGTTTATCGGGATACGGCAGTGCCCAGAAAATCACTGGCTCAGAAATTGAGAAAAGATAAGACAGGCGAGATCGCATAGATCCCTGCATGAGTCGGGAAGGTGTTACAGCGAATCAATCTGCTGGAACACCTTTTTGAATGCAAAGGAGAGAACCAAATGGTAGATAAGACAATTAAAATGCCGGTTATTGCCTTAAGGGGTATGACTGTTCTACCCAAAATGATGCTGCACTTTGATATCAGCCGGGAGAAATCCATCGCAGCGGTTGAAAAAGCGATGGTAGGAGATCAGAAGGTATGTCTGGTGACCCAGAGAAATCCCGAAGAATCCGACCCCGGAATGGATGACTTATATCAGGTAGGAACGGTAGCTTTAATCAAACAGCTGGTGAAGCTTCCCAACAACGTAATACGTGTCATGGTGGAAGGGCTGGAACGGACAGAGCTGCTGGCTCTTGATCGTGAAGGACCGCTTCTTGTGGGAGAAATCGAGGAATTGCAGGTGCCGGATGATATACTGGATCCGGTTACCATACAGGCGATGGCTGAGATCGTGAAAGAAAAGCTGGAAGCCTATGGCAGGGAAAACCAGAGGATTGCCAAGGAAGTGGTGCCGGGACTGCTGGTTATTCTGGATTTAGGAGAACTCTTAGACCAGGTGGCGGTTCAGCTGTCATGGGATTACCGTCTCCGCCAGCAGGTGCTTGAAAGCGTGCTACTGGAAGAACGGTACGCTCTTGTTATGAAACACCTGATTACTGAAATTGAAGTGACTAAGGTAAAAAAAGAATTGCAGTCCCATGTAAAGGAACGGATTGATAAAAATCAGAAGGACTACATTTTAAGAGAGCAGATGAAAGTAATCCGGGAAGAGCTGGGCGAGGATAATCCGCTCACTGACAGCGATGAATATGCAAAACGTTTAAAAGCATTAAAAGCAGATAAAGAGATTAAGGAAAAGATCCAAAAAGAGATAGACCGTTTTAAATCCATGCCAGGAGGAAGTCAGGAAGCCAATGTAGTCCGGATGTATCTGGATACCGTCCTTGATTTCCCGTGGAAGAAGATGTCAAAGGACAATAACAACATCGTTCACGCGCAACAGGTGCTTGACGAAGAGCATTATGGTCTGGAAAAGGTCAAGGAACGGATTCTGGAATACCTTGCAGTCCGCATTCTGACAAAAAAGGGAACCAGTCCTATTATATGTCTGGTTGGACCTCCCGGAACGGGAAAAACTTCAATTGCAAGATCTGTAGCGAAAGCGCTGAATAAAGAATATGTAAGAATCAGTCTGGGTGGAATCCGGGATGAAGCGGAGATCCGGGGGCACAGAAAAACATATGTGGGTGCCATGCCGGGCAGGATTGCAGAGGCTGTCAAACAGGCAGGAGTCAGCAATCCCCTGATGCTTCTTGATGAGATTGACAAAGTCAGCAGTGATTACAGAGGTGATACTTCTTCCGCACTTTTGGAGGTGCTTGACAGTGAGCAGAATGTGAAATTCAGAGATCATTATATTGAACTTCCCATTGATTTATCCAATGTACTCTTTATTGCAACAGCCAATACCATAACAACGATCCCCGGTCCTCTTCTCGACCGTATGGAAGTAATTGAAATAAACAGCTATACAGAGAATGAAAAATTCCATATTGCCAAAAACTATCTGGTGAAAAAGCAGCAGGAAAGAAACGGTCTCATGGGAAAACCGGTTACCATAACGGATCAGGCCCTGGAGAAGATCATTCACAACTACACAAGAGAAGCCGGAGTGAGAAATTTAGAGCGGCGGATCGGTGCTGTGTTCAGAAAAGCAGCAAGAGAATTTCTGGAAGATAAAAACCGGATGATTGAAATAACAGAAAGTGAACTGGAGAAATACTTAGGGAAAGAAAAAGTATCCTATAACAATGTCAATGAAGAAGACCAGGTGGGAATTGTAAGAGGCCTTGCATGGACCAGTGTAGGGGGAGATACCCTGCAGATTGAAGTAAATGTAATGCCTGGTAAGGGAACTCTTCAGATGACAGGGCAGATGGGAGATGTCATGAAGGAGTCTGCACAGACTGCTTTAAGCTATGTCAGATCGGTAGGACCGGAATATAAAGTGCCGGACGACTATTTTGAGAAGCATGATATTCATCTTCATATACCCGAGGGAGCAGTTCCTAAGGATGGCCCGTCTGCAGGAATTACCATGGCAACTGCCATGCTTTCTGCCGCTACAAACCAGAAGGTATGCGCAACAGTCGCCATGACAGGGGAAATAACCTTAAGAGGCCGGGTTCTTCCCATCGGTGGCTTAAAGGAGAAAATACTTGCAGCACGCATGGCCCGTGTAAAAACGGTTCTGGTTCCGGATAAAAACCGTCCGGACATCGCAGAATTATCGGAAGAGATAACAGAAGGCCTTACAATTGTGTTTGTAAAGGAAATGCCTGAAGTATTAAAAGAGGCTTTCGTCCAGGAATAGAAAGGAAATCATATGATTATTAAAACCGTGGAACTGGAGACTGTATGCGGCATTACAAGCAAGCTTCCGGAGAATACAAAACCGGAATTTGCTTTTGCCGGCAAGTCCAATGTTGGGAAATCCTCTCTCATCAATGCCCTTATGAACCGGAAGTCCTTTGCAAGGACCTCATCTCAACCAGGTAAAACACAGACCATTAATTTCTATAGCATTAATGACTCATTCTATTATGTGGATCTTCCCGGCTACGGTTATGCAAAGGTAGCCGTGGAAGTAAAAGCAAAATGGGGAAAGATGATTGAAAATTATCTTCATAAATCCCCGATGTTAAAATGTGTATTTTTACTGATCGATATCCGTCACGAGCCTTCAGACAATGACAAAACCATGTATGACTGGATCGTTAACAATGGGTATCAGCCGGTTATTATTGCCACGAAGCTGGATAAGCTGAAGCGGAGCCAGGTGGCGAAAGCATTAAAGGTGGTGCGTACCGGGCTGGGAATCGGATCTGAAGTAACTGTGATTCCATTTTCTGCAGAGACCAAACAGGGCAGAGAAGAAATCTGGGACTTGATTGAGGATTCTGTAAATAGTCTTGACAAGGAGTAAAAATCTTTTTATAATGAACCTATTTATTACATAGAGTTCATTAAGGAAGAAAGAGGAGAAAACAGTTATGAAAAAAACTATGAAGAAAATTGTATCAACTCTCATGGCGGCAGCTCTGGCAGCGGCGGCATTAACTGCCTGTTCAGGCGGTAACTCCACAGCAGGCACTTCTGGTGCAGGAAAAGAAGCAGGAGACAAAAAAGTATTAAAAGTTGCCATGGAGTGCAGCTATGCTCCCTACAACTGGACTCAGCCAACCGATGCTAACGGAGCGGTGAAGATATCCGGAAGCTCTGATTATGCATACGGTTATGATGTAATGATGGCGAAAAAGATTGCGGACGAGCTTGGTTATAGTCTTGAAATTGTGAAGCTGGACTGGGATTCTTTAGTACCTGCTGTTCAGTCCGGTAAGGTTGACTGTGTCATCGCAGGACAATCCATCACAGCAGAACGTATGCAGTCCGTTGATTTTTCAGATCCATACTATTTTGCAACCATCGTAGCTTTAGTAAAAGCAGGCGGCAAGTATGAGAACGCAAAAAGTGTTGCTGACTTAAAGGGCGCAGTTGCTACCTCCCAGTTAAACACCATCTGGTATGATAACTGTCTTCCCCAGATTCCGGAAGCAGACATTCAGCCGGCACAGGAATCCGCTCCGGCCATGCTTGTTTCTTTAAATTCCGGAAGATGTGACGTGGTAGTAACAGATAAGCCAACCGGTCAGGCTGCTCTTATTGCATATCCTGATTTTAAGCTCCTTGATTTCACCGGTACAGACGGGGAGTTCAAGGTCTCTGATGAAGATATTAACATCGGTGTTTCTGTTAAAAAAGGCAATGCTGAGTTAAAGGATGCCATCAACGGAGTGCTTAAAAAGATGACCAAGGATGATTTTAATAAGATGATGGAAGAGGCGATCAGTGTTCAGCCGCTTTCAAAGTAATAAAGGATAAAAAGAATCAGGGCTTGAAGGCACGGGATAAGAGTTTTTTCCGTGCCCCTTGTTCTGTTTTAACGAAGCTGTGAAAGGGAGAAGGTAGTATATGTCTTTGCCGTCAGATTTTTTTGGAAGAATCGTATTTATACTGCAAAATTATGGTCCGTCCTTTTTAGCAGGGGCCGGCAAAACAATGGCGATCGCCGTTTTGGGTACGCTGATCGGCTGTGTGATTGGCTTTGCTGTGGGAATTATTCAGACAACCCCGGAATCAAAGCAGGATAATCTGTTTAAAAAGGTACTGATTAAAGGAATCAAATTTATTTTAAATGTCTATGTGGAGGTATTCCGCGGAACCCCTATGATGGTTCAGGCCATGTTTATCTTTTATGGATCTTCCGCGCTTTTTGGAATTAATATGTCCATTGTATTTGCCTCCTATTTTATTGTCTCCATCAATACCGGAGCATATATGGCAGAGACTGTCAGAGGCGGAATTCTTTCCATTGATCCGGGTCAGACCGAAGGAGCAAAAGCCATTGGCATGACCCATTACCAGACGATGTTAAATGTTATCATGCCCCAGGCGCTGCGCAACATCATGCCCCAGATCGGCAATAACTTAATCATCAATATTAAGGATACCTGTGTGCTTTCTGTCATCGGGGTCGTGGAGCTGTTTTACGCGACTAAGGGTGTGGCAGGAGCTTACTATACCTATTTCGAAGCATTTACCATTACCATGGTAATTTACTTTGTCCTGACCTTTACCTGTTCCAGAATTCTCCGCCACTGGGAGAAAAAGATGGATGGACCGGACAGCTACGATCTGGCGACCACAGATACGTTAGCTTATACCAGCGGAATGGTAAAATTTCCGGATCCGAAAGAGAAGGAGGGTAAATAAATGGCTGACAGCAATGTATTAAAAATTCGTCATTTAAGTAAGACATTTGGAACCAATGTGGTTTTAAGAGATATTGATTTCAATGTAAATGCAGGAGATGTGACCTGCATTATCGGAGCATCCGGCTCCGGAAAGTCCACTCTTTTACGCTGTATCAATCTTTTGGAAACCCCTACTACCGGTGAGATTTTATATCATGATGTGGATATCACTGACAGAAAGATGAACGTGCCCGAATACCGGACCAAAGTCGGTATGGTGTTTCAGAACTTTAATCTCTTTAATAATATGACCGTACTGGATAACTGTATGGTAGGCCAGGTGAAGGTTTTAAAGAAGGATAAAGAAGAAGCGAAAAAGAAGGCGATGATGTTTTTGGAGAAGGTTGGAATGGCTCCTTATATCAACGCCAAACCAAGGCAGCTCTCAGGCGGACAGAAGCAGAGAGTGGCAATTGCCAGAGCACTTGCCATGGAACCGGAGGTTCTGCTGTTTGATGAACCGACTTCCGCTCTGGATCCCCAGATGGTTGGAGAGGTTCTTGCAGTTATGAGAACACTTGCAAAGGAAGGTCTTACCATGATCATCGTAACACATGAGATGGCTTTTGCAAGAGATGTGTCCAACCATGTGGTTTATATGGCAGGAGGCGTGATTGAAGAAGAGGGAGCACCTGCAGATATATTCGGAAATCCCCGGAAAAACTCAACAAAGGAATTCTTAACCCGGTTTATGCAGGGATAGAAGCAGAAGGAGCTGTTGCAAAATGACTGAAAGATCAGTTGTGGAGCAGGCTCCTTTTTGATATACTGGAAGATAAAAAAGAAGAATTGACTGAAAGGAGGTTCTTATGAAACTAGTATTTATGGAAACTGATACTCTGGGAGATGATGTGGATTATTCCCCGTTTTATGATCTGGGAGAAGTGGTGAAATATAATAAATCGGAGCCGGAGTATAATCAGGAACGGGTCAGAGATGCGGATATCATTGTGGTAAATAAGATCCCCATGAATGAAGAAACACTAAAATATGCAGAGCATGTGAAGCTGATCTGTCTGACGGCTACCGGGACCAATACCGTTGACTTTGATTATGTTAGAAGAAGAAAGATAGCAGTCACCAATGTGAAGGGCTATTCCACCCGGTCTGTGGTTCAGCACACCTTTGCATTGCTGTTTTATGTCTATGAGAAGCTTTCGTATTATGATCATTTTGTGAAATCAGGTGAATACGCAGCCAGCGATATATTCAGCAGATTTGATATGAAATTCAATGAACTTTTTGGAAAGACCTGGGGAATTATCGGACTTGGAGAGATTGGAAGAGGGGTGGCCCGGGTGGCAGAAGCCTTCGGCTGCAGAGTGATTTATTATTCCACCTCCGGTAAAAATACGAATTCCAGCTGGGAGCGTGTTGATTTTGATGTCTTGTTACATGAGTCGGATATCATATCCATTCATGCTCCGTTAAATTCTGCCACAGAATATTTAATTGATGAAGATGCCTTGAAAAAGATGAAAAAATCTGCGGTACTGCTGAATCTGGGCAGGGGAAATATTATCAGGGAAGAAGCCCTTTTAAAAGCACTGGAAAACGGAGAGATCGGAGGAGCAGGGCTTGATGTAATCAGTGCAGAGCCCATGCTGCCGGATAATCCCCTTTTGCAGATGAAAGACAGTACAAAACTGATTATTACTCCCCATATCGCATGGGCCACGGTTGAGGCCAGAAGAAGGTGCCTTTATGAGGTGTACGAAAACATCGTCTCTTATCTGCGGGGAGAGGAAAGAAATATTGTATAACACAAAAAAAGGGCGGCTTAATACAGCCGCCTCATGTGATCAGTCTTTCGGAAGGGGACGGGAAAAAAGGTTCCGTATCTTGATCCGAATGAAGGTACGGAGCACTTCGGCCCCCAATACCAGAATTAATAATGGAAGAAAAACAGTGAGAAACAATTTGGCTTTTAATCGGAACATCTTCTTTTTGTGCTGCAGCTTCAAAGACTTATAGTGGTCAGAAACAGAGTGATACCATGTTTTTTTAACCGGAACTTTCTTCAAACGAATTCCCCCTTAATCAGATCTGCTGACAGAAAATTTACGATCCGCTCATCAATGATTTCATGGCAAATGCATAGATTTCCTGACTTTTTAATTTCCAGTGGTCACACATGATTTCTGCCTGATCCTTATCGGGAACGGACAGCTCCAGATTAATCAGACAGTTCTTGCCTTCTCTTACCTCGCAGTGAACAATGTAGTCCTGGCTTGTAGATTTATAGTAATCTGCCGTCACACCCACTTCATTGCGGAGACGGAACTTGTTTTCTTTTAAATATTCATCCATGTCATGGACAATAGCCGGTGAAATCTTATTGCCGAAGAAAGAGAGAGTCTCCTCCCCTTCTCTTGTAATATCATACCGGCTGCTGTTGTGATTGGTCTCCACATGCAGCAGTCTTGCCTCTAATAGTTCATTCAATGCCTGATTCAACGTAAAATATGTGGTATATTCATGCTCCAGAAAAAAGTTAGATAATTGTGCACTGGTCAGGGGGAAGTTAACCTGCTTCAACATGTATAGAATCATCAGCTTATAAAGTGTCATGGGTTCTGAGAGCATCGGATAACCTCCATCTTTCTATTACCGGATATGGTCTTTCACCGCCCGGCTGACAACATCTGCCACACGGGGATCAAAAGCCTCCGGCAGGATATTGTCTTCATTTATTTCGGAAGGTGCTACCAGGCCTGCGATGGCCTCTGCAGCAGCAAGCTTCATCTCTTCTGTAATGGCAGCAGCTCTTCCCTCCAGCGCACCTTTAAAAATACCCGGGAAGACAACTACGTTATTCACCTGATTTGGAAAATCGGATCTGCCTGTACCAACGACTCTGGCACCTGCCTTTTTCGCCAGGTCCGGCATGATCTCCGGAACCGGATTTGCCATGGCAAAGAGAATGGAATCGGAATTCATGGAGGAAACCATCTCCTCTGTTACAATTCCGGGAGCTGAGACACCGATAAAGATATCGGCCCCCTTCATGGCGTCGGCAAGGCTTCCTGTCTGCCGTTCTTTATTCGTGGTATCCATCATCTTTTCCTGCATCCAGTTTAAACCTTCCATCCCCTTAAAAAGAATTCCTGCCCGGTCACAGAGGACGATATGTGAAAATCCGTAAGACAGTAAAAGTCTGGTGATGGCAATGCCGGCAGAGCCTGCGCCGTTTACTACCACGCGGCAGTCCTCTTTCTTTTTCCCTGTCACTTTCAGTGCATTGATCACTCCTGCAAGGACTACGATTGCAGTACCATGCTGGTCATCATGAAAGACGGGAATGGAAAGGAGCTTCTTTAACCGCTCTTCAATCTCAAAGCATCTGGGTGCAGATATGTCCTCAAGATTAATTCCGCCAAAAGCAGGAGCAATGGCAGCAACGGTCTTAATAATCTCTTCCGTATCCTGTGTGTCCAGGCAGATGGGAATGGCATTGACCCCGCCGAATTCCTTGAATAATACTGCTTTGCCTTCCATCACCGGCATGGCTGCTAGCGGGCCGATGTTACCAAGGCCTAAAACAGCGCTGCCGTCGGATACAACGGCGATGGTGTTGGATTTGATGGTATATTGATAGGCGGCTTCAGGATTATCCGCAATCACCCTGCAGGGCTCCGCTACTCCGGGGGTATATGCGAGGGCTAAATCTTCCCTGCTTTTTACTGCTGCCTTGGAAGTTATTTCCAGCTTTCCGCCCCATTTCTCATGAAGCAATAATGCTTTCTCGTTGGTCGTCATAATGAGTTTGTCCTTTTTTCAACAGTTTTTATTTATCATACCAATTTTAGGGTTTTAAATCAATAGAAAATATGTTAGAATATAGAGTAATTCAAATGAAGTAAACGAAAAACATAAGGAAATTGAACATACAGGTGGTACTATGAGAGAACGAATCAACAGGCTGGCAAAGGGCATCATTGATTCAGAAATTCCAAAGATTAAGGTTACCCCATCGGGAATTGATGATGTGGTGCGTTCGGGCGGAGCCACGAGACGGGAACTTGTCGTTACCAGTGAGAATAACCTGCACATAAAAGGGCTTGCATATTCCTCTAACTACCGCGTCCGGATGATAAGCGGGTCGTTCGGGGGTACATACAATCATCTGGTCTATGAGATTAACGGAAGTTTCATGGAAGACGGGGATGTGATTGAGGGATCTTTTTATCTGGTTACCAATGGCGGCGAGAAGGAAGTCCCTTATTCGTTTCGTGTAGAGCTTGGCACGTCAGGAAAGGCACTGAGTGATTTAACGACAGCAGAGAATTTTGCAGATACTGCAAAAAAAGATATGGATACAGCTCTTCGTTTGTTTGAGTACCGCGATTTTGTTACCGCTCCGTTTATGAATGATCTTCATGTAAGAGCAGTTTATGACGGATTAAAGGGCAGGCCTGACAGAAGAAAGGAACTGGAAGAGTTTCTTGTGGCTTTAAAGGTAAAAAAGCCGGTGGAGTTATCGGTGGATACCGGAGAGCGCAGATATGGAGAACTGGAGGATGCTGTCAGGGACTGGATCGAAATCAGGCGCAGCTGCTGGGGCTGCATCAGCCTGGAAGTGACAGCAGACTGTGATTTTATAGAGCTGCCAAAGAAGACCATTGGCGAACAGGATTTTGAAGATGATATATGTGAGCTGCCTTTTGTTGTACACCCGGAGCGTATGCACCAGGGAGAAAATTATGGCAGAATTCAGATAAACGGAGTGGAAGAGTGTTTCCTGGTACCGGTAATATCGGTAAGCAACCCGGGAGGAGGAATATCGGCGGAGGACGCCTTTGCAAAAGAGGCATTCGGCCGATTTTTGCGGCTTCGCCTGGAGGCGGAGACAGGGAAAGAACGTGCAGAGTCTCTGTGTGGAGAGATGGAAAAGGCACTTGATGAAATCGAACTGATGAAGGGGGAGTCGGGTCTTTTAAAGCTGCTTCGTGCAGAATGCTGCCTGTTTGCCGGAGAGAAATCGAAAGCAGCACTTTTCCTTGATGAAAGCAGGGATGAGATTCTTTCAGAAAGACAGGAGAAGAAGGAGATTTACTGCTATTACCAGTATCTGCGGCTGGAGATTCAGCCCGATGAGTACCAGCGGGAATCGCTCGTACGTCTGATGAAAAAATATCTGGAAGAGGATCATCGCCTGTTTTATATATTTGGACTTCTTGTTAAAACAGACAGCCGGTTACTTGAAAATCCTCCGGCATTACTGGCAACGCTCAGGCGTCAATACGAAGCAGGGGTAAGAAGCCCCTTTTTCTATGTATGGGGCTGCAAAGTATTAAACAGTGCGCCGGAGCTGATGCGGGGCATTGGTCCCATGGAGCTTCAGATCCTGTTTTCTGCTGCGGGGAAAGGGCTCATCGGGAAAAGACTGGCATCACAGATTTGCAGACTCACTCTCACTGCCAGGCATTATAACCGGCTGCATTACCGGATGCTTTGCAGGCTTTATAAAGAGACATCTGAAAAAGAGGTATTAGAGGCTATCTGTTCCCTGCTGATCAAAGGAGAGTGCCGTAATTCGGAAGCTTTTTCCTGGTATGAGAAGGGAATCAGGGCAGGAATCAGCCTGACCAGGCTTTATGAATATTTTATTTATGCGCTGCCTAAGAATTACTGCTATCTGCTTCCCAAAGAAGTGCTTCTTTATTTTTCCTACGGAGGCAGCGAACTGGATCTTTACAGCAGAAGTGTTCTTTATAAGAATGTTCTTGTATATTTAGAACCTTCTGATCCCCTTTATCAGGCTTATGAGCGGGTAATTGAAAAGTTTGCGACGGAGCAGCTTTTCGAGTCAAGGATTGACAATTACCTGGCTGCAATCTATGAGCGGATGGTGTTAAAGGAAGTCGTGGATTTATCTATGGCAAAAGTGCTTCCTTCCATTCTGCGCTCCTACCGGGTGGAATGCAGCAATAAAAAAATGAAGTATGTCATTGTCTGTTATGAAGAAATGACGCAGGAAGATGCGTTTCTTTTAAATGACGGCGTAGCCTATGTCCCTCTTTTTTCTGAACACAGCATTCTGCTTTTTCAGGATGCATATGGAAACCGGTACGCCAATATATCATACAAAAAGGATCCGGTGATGGAACGAAACGAGCTGGAGGAGAGATGTTTTGAACTGTTTCCGGAACATTCCATGCTTCGCCTTCGGGTCTGTGACGAGATTCTGGCCCGCGGTGCGAGAGACGCCAGAGAAGTGGGCATTCTGGAAAGCACACTGGAGGATCCAAATCTGCGTCCCTATTACCAGAAGCTTTTGTTATCAAGAGTCATTGAATATTATCAAAAGCAGACAGAAACTGCGCCGGAGCAGGGAGAGGGAGCCGGAGCCGGATATTTACTGAAGCTTGATAAAAAGGTTCTCTCCAGACAGGAACGGGCCGGAGTCTGTGATACGCTGATTCACAACAATTACATGGAGGAAGCTTACCTGATGATCCGGGATTTTGGCGGGGAAGGAATCAGTTCCAGGCAGCTTCATAAGCTGTGTACGGAGATGATTCTTAAGAATTTATTCCGTGAGGATCCGCTTTTACTCCATCTGGCATATACCGCCTTTTTAGAAGAAGAAAGCGACAGCGTTCTCCTGGATTATCTGTGTGAACATTACAATGGTCTCAGCAGCCAGATGTACCGTATTTTGCTGCAGGGAGTTTCCCTTCATGTGGAAACCTATGATTTGGAAGAGCGTCTGACTGCCCAGATGATGTTCAGCGGCGATATTTCAAGACTGGATAAGGTTTTTCATTTATACCAGAGTAGGAAAGAGCCTGGTGAGAGCATTGTAAAGGCATATTTCACCTTAAAGTGCACCGACTATTTTATGAATGGGAAAGAGCCGGAAGAAAAGGTCTTTTCTTATCTGGAAGGAATCGTACAGGCGGCGTCTCAGAAAGGCCGTTTTCCTACCATCTATTTACTGGCACTGACCAGATATTATTCGGAGCTTCCTGCTATTGATGAGCCGCAGGAAGAGCTGTTAAAAAGCATGGTATCACTGCTGCTGGAAGAACGTCTGGTATTCCCGTACTACAAAAAGCTGGCAAAGTATATCCCCATGCCTGAGGATGTCATGGATAAGGCGATGATTCAGTACTGCGCAGAACGGGATTCGAAAATTGAACTGGAAATCAGGATACTTCCTGATGAGGAAGAGTATCACAGTGAGGATATTACCCGTATGTATCAGGGTGTTTTCGTGAAACAGAAAATACTGTTTGAAGGCGAAATCATGGAATACCGGGTAAAAGAGCTGATTGATGAAACATGGGTATTAAAGGAAGAGGGAAGCGTCAGCTGCGAGGCAGGCGTTACCCCCAAAGATTCGGACAGCAGATATGCCTGCTTAAACGAAATGAGCCTGTCTCTAAATTTAAAGGATGAAACCGGGCTTAAAAAACGGATGCAGGAGTATTTAAAGAAAAATGCTGCTGCGGAAGAAATATTTTCACTGATGTAAGATAAGGGGATGTCAATGGACGGACTGATAATAGGGCTTGATCTGTGTGATGCCTATACCCGGATATGCTGCCATGACAGAGAAAAATCATGGAGCATTCCTACGGTTATCTGCAAGAAAAAGGATGAAGAAGCCTGGTACATAGGAGAAGAAGCTTATGCCTATACTCTTGTGGGAGAAGGTATAATTGTGGACAAGCTGATAAAAATGGTAAGAAAAGACGGGACTGCAACACTTGGCGGTACGAAATATGATGGTCTCGACTTACTAAAATTATTTTTGAAAAAAATCATAAAGCTCCCCATGGAAGAATTTTTCTGTGAGGAGATTAAACAGCTGGTGATTACCATGCAGAAAGTGGATGGAAAGCTGATGGATGCGCTGATGTATTGTGCAGACTCTCTGGGGATTGAACGGGAGCGGGTTCATATTATCAGCCATACGGAAAGCTTTGTTTACTATGCACTCAGCCAGAAAAAAGAAGTATGGGGAAACCAGGTGGGAGTATTTGATTTATCAGAGGACTCGTTTCATTACCATGAGCTTAAGGTCCAGAGAGGACTTCGGAAAATGATGGTGATTGCAGAGCATGAGGCTTTGGAAGAAAGCTTTAATCTGGATATTCTGGATACACCTTCCGGAGGAAAGCTGGCGGATAAAATCTTAAGCTCCTGTGCTGACCGGCTTTTGCAGAAAAAGCTCTTTTCTTCTGTATTTTTAACCGGAAAGGGGTTTGAACGCCATGACTGGGCAAAGGATTCCATGAAAGTGCTATGTTCCAGAAGAAAGGTTTATATGGAGCCGGAGCTGTTTGCCAGAGGTGCCGCTTTTAAAGGAATGGATTATTTACAGGATAACTCCGCATATCCATTTATCTGTATCTGCGAAGGTCATCTTCATTCCACTGTTTCCCTGCGTGTGCTTCACAAGGAACGGGAGAGTCAGCTCATAGTGGCAGCAGCAGGTGATAACTGGTATGAGGCGAAAAGCAGCGTGGACTTAATTGTGGATAAACAGGATTATGTGGAATTTATGGTAACACCCATGGATCCCAAGCAAAAGAGGATGGTTAAGATAGCTCTGGAGGGATTTCCCAATCGTCCGGACCGGACGACCCGCCTGGGAATCAGTTTTGGATTCCTGGATGAGAAAACCATGGCCGTTGTTTTAAGGGATAAGGGATTTGGAGAACTGTTTCCGGCTTCCGGTGCAGTCATCAGACAGGAGGTTATGTTATGAGCCTCATTCTGTGCCGGCAGGAACCGGTGAAGCGGCCCTTTTACTTTGAATATCTGGGAATACGGATTTTTTCTTCCCAGGAACTCAGCTATGTGATTTATAATCATCCCCTTCTCGTAATAGATGGATTTATAGATGAAAGTCTTCTGGAATTTATCCGGGAAGATTTAGATATGGCTTTTTTCGCGGCAAAGCTGGAGAAATGGCAAAAAAGCGGGGAAGATGAGGATGAGCTTCTGGCTATGATTCTTCATGAATGTGATTATTACAGTGCTGCGGAAGTGGGACGGTTTCGTCAGCAGCTGGCTGCATTTCGCAGGCTGCCGCAGTCAGAACTGTTAAAGGAAAAGGCTGATTTTCTTTTTCTTAAAAAGCAATACGGCAAAGCAGTATCTATTTATCTGAGAATTATTGACATGGCTAGAGCAGACAGAGGCAGTGACGGATTTACGGCAAAAGTCTATCATAACTTAGGGGCTGCCTATGCCCGCCTGTTTCTTATGGATAAGGCCTGCAAAGCCTATGAAAAATCATTTGACCTTGTCAGAAACGAAGAGGTACTGAAAAAAATCTGCCACTTAAGCCAGTGGAATCCTTCTGTGATACCGGGAGAGCGCTTTTTAACTCTTATGACAGAGGAATTGAAGCAGATATGCATCAAAGAGCGGGAAATGGCAAATGAAACGGCAGGGAAGGCAAAGAGCCTGCTTGAACTGGAAGACTTATTCCAGAAAGATCCCATTAAGCGTTTCCAGGGAGCGGGAGAACTGGTTTCCAAGTGGAAGAAGGAATACCGCAATATTATGTCTTGACAAAACGGTAAAAAGCCTCTATCATATACTAGATAACAGGAAAAGGTATTGAAGAAGAGGAGTACGCACATAACCCTGAAAGAGAAAACCGTCCGCAGGCTGAAAGACGGTTAAGGCAGTGTTTGCGGAAGGTAGCTTCGGAACCGGAAGGCTGAAGTTTTATGATAAAGTAAGCTTTCACGCATGGCCCCGTTAAAGGCTCTAAAGATATGGCAGAATCTGCCGTAATAAAGGTGGTACCGCGTTTATTCGCCCTTTGTGTCTTCGGATGCAGAGGGCTTTTTGTTTTTCCAAAATACTGAATTGATATAAAGGAGAAGATTATGAAAGAGTTGGAGAAAACCTATGATCCTTCAGGGATTGAAGGCAAACTTTATCAGAAATGGCTGGACAAAAAGTATTTCCATGCCAAACCAGATAAGGATAAAAAACCGTTTACCATTGTGATGCCCCCGCCCAATATTACCGGTCATCTTCATATGGGGCATGCCCTTGATAATACCATGCAGGATATTCTGATCCGCTATAAGAGGATGCAGGGCTTTGAGGCTCTGTGGCAGCCGGGTACGGATCATGCAGCCATTGCGACGGAAGTAAAAGTTATTGAAAGCTTAAGAGCGCAGGGGATTGAAAAGGCAGATTTAGGACGGGACGGCTTTTTGGAAAAATGCTGGGACTGGAGAAAAGATTACGGAAGCCGGATCATTAATCAGCTTCACAAGATGGGGTCATCTGCTGACTGGGACAGAGAGCGTTTTACCATGGATGAAGGCTGTTCCGAGGCAGTACAGGAAGTTTTCATCAGACTGTATAAAAAAGGCTATATCTATAAAGGTTCCAGAATTGTAAACTGGTGTCCTGTCTGTCAGACCTCTATTTCCGATGCTGAGGTAGAACATGAAGATCAGAATGGATTTTTCTGGCATATTAACTACCCGATTGCAGGTGAGGAAGGCAGATACGTGGAAATTGCTACTACCAGACCGGAAACACTCTTAGGCGATACGGCAGTTGCGGTAAATCCTGATGATGAGCGTTACCAGGATTTAATTGGTAAGATGTTAATCCTTCCCCTTACCGGACGGGAGATTCCTGTCATAGCGGATTCCTATGTAGACAAAGAATTCGGAACCGGCTGCGTTAAGATTACCCCGGCTCACGACCCCAATGACTTTGAAGTGGGAAGAAGACATCAACTGCCTGAGCTTACGATTATGAATGATGATGCTACCATTTGTCTTGCAGGCAGCAAATATAATGGTATGGAGCGCTATGAAGCCAGAAAGGCCATTGTAAAAGACTTAGAGGATTCAGGCCTTCTGGTTAAGGTGGTTCCCCATTCTCATGCAGTCGGTACCCATGACCGCTGTAAAACCACGGTAGAGCCTATGGTGAAACAGCAGTGGTTTGTTAAAATGGAAGAGATGGCAAAACCGGCTATCGAGGCATTAAAGACCGGAGAACTGAAATTCGTTCCGGAGCGTTTTGATAAGATCTATCTTCACTGGCTGGAGAATATCCGGGACTGGTGTATTTCCAGGCAGCTCTGGTGGGGACACAGAATTCCTGCATATTATTGTGATGAGTGTCATGAAATTATTGTTTCCAAAGATTCTCCTGATGTATGTCCCAAGTGCGGCGGTACTCACTTCACACAGGATGAAGATACTCTCGATACCTGGTTTTCCTCTGCTCTCTGGCCATTTTCAACCCTTGGCTGGCCGGAAAATACAGAAGATTTAAAGTATTTCTATCCCACCAGCGTTCTTGTAACCGGCTATGATATTATTTTCTTCTGGGTAATCCGCATGGTATTCTCCGGAATCGAACAGACAGGGGAGCTTCCGTTCCATACTGTGCTGATTCATGGACTGGTAAGAGATTCCGAGGGAAGAAAAATGAGCAAATCCCTGGGAAACGGCATTGATCCTCTGGAAGTCATCGATAAATACGGCGCTGATGCCCTTAGAATGACACTGATTACCGGAAATGCACCTGGCAATGATATGCGATTTTACTGGGAGCGGGTAGAGGCAAGCAGAAATTTTGCCAATAAAGTATGGAATGCATCCCGGTTTATCATGATGAATATTGAAAAAGCTCCTGATGCAAAAGCACAGCTTTCTGAACTCACCATGGCGGATAAGTGGATCCTGTCAAAAGCCAATACTCTTGCCAGGGATGTAACAGAAAATCTGGATAAATACGAGCTTGGAATCGCTCTTTCCAAGGTTTATGATTTTATCTGGGAAGAATTCTGCGACTGGTACATCGAGATGGTGAAGCCAAGACTGTGGAATGAAGAAGATACCACAAAGAATGCAGCTGTATGGACATTAAAAACTGTTTTAATCAATTCCTTAAAGCTGCTTCACCCCTATATGCCGTTCCTGACTGAGGAAATTTTCTGCAATCTTCAGGATGAAGAAGAATCAATCATGATATCAAAATGGCCGGAATACAGGGAAGAATATGCATTTGAGGCGGAAGAACTTGCGGTAGAAACCATTAAAGAGGCAGTAAGAGGTATCAGAAATGTGAGAACCTCCATGAATGTTCCTCCAAGTAAAAAGGCGAAGGTATACGTAGTTTCTGAAAATCAGGACGTTCTGGATATTTTTGAACGAAGCAAAGTATTTTTTGCTACTCTCGGATATGCAGGCGAGGTATGCATACAGAAGGATAAGGCAGGGATCGGCGAAGACGCAGTTTCAGCAGTGATTCACCAGGCTGTCATCTATATGCCGTTTGCAGAGCTGGTTGATGTTGAGAAAGAAATTGAACGCCTGAAGAAGGAAGAAGAACGTCTGGATAAGGAGCTGGCCCGTGTGCGCACCATGTTAAGCAACGAGAAGTTCGTAAGCAAGGCGCCTGAGGCCAAGATCGAAGAAGAAAAGGCAAAGCTTGAGAAATATGCTCAGATGATGGAGCAGGTTAAAGAACGGCTTTCCCAGCTATCTTGATCATTTTATAAAAAATCGACAATTTAATATTATATGAAAAAACAGTCGAACACAGAAAAAACCACTGTGTCCGGCTGTTTTTTTGCTGTCCGGGATTGGGGTCTCCAATTCCCTGATAAGTGAGAGTAAGACAAAAATATCAGATCCGGTCTGTAAATTACTGTCGGGAACTGACACAGCAGGTTGGAAAAAGACGATGAAAATATGGAATTTTTTCCGTGGTTTTGACAAATTCTGAATGGATAACTGGCTATAATGTTCCTACAGGGCGGGAGGTGAACGCAGAAACGGAACTTAACCTGTACATAGATGTTTTGTTCTTTATTAATTTTACCATGGATTTTCTGGTATTGTCCATCGTAAGACGGGGAATGAAGTACCGTCTGATCCGGTGGAGGCTGATTCTGGGGGCAGCTTTGGGAGCAGCGTGGGCCGTGTTTGCCGCTGTTTTTCCATATCTGCCTGTTTTGCCTGAGATGGCAGTTACTTATCTGGGAGTCAGTACCCTGATGGTAGTGACGGCTTTCGACTTAAAAAGACCCAAAGATATCGGAAAAGGAGTAATAGCCCTTTATCTGGCTGCAGTGGCTGTAGGAGGAATTATGGAGTTCCTATATCAGCATACGAAGGCCGGCTATTATATAGAACAGATTCTTAGAGGAAATACAGGCAGGGCCATTCCTTTTTACCAGTTGATTTTTTTTGGAGCCGGGTCCTATTTTGGGATTCGTGTATTGCTTCGATGGCTTCCGGGTCTGTGGAAAGCAAAGAGCAATATATATGAAGTCACCATGCATTACAGAGGAAAGGAAAAGAGGGTGACGGCTCTTCTTGATACAGGAAACTGCCTTTATGAGCCGGTAAGCCGCCGTCCCGTCCACGTTGTGACCTATGAAGCCGTCCGGGAACTCTGTGAAAGCGTTTCGGAGGTGGTTTATATCCCCTTCAAAAGCGTGGGAAAATCAAACGGAGTCATGCCCGGTATTTTTTTAGACGAGATGGAGGTACGTCAGGGAGATGATGTAAAAATAATTGAAAAGCCTCTGATTGCTGTCTGCAAAAAGGCGCTGTCCTCAAGCGGAGAATATCAGATGCTGCTGCACGATGAGTAATTGTATTGATGTAAAGGAGAGAGTGTCGACATGATTATAAAAGTATCCGTACCAAATCGTTTTCAGTTTAAAGCAATTCCAACATTCAGAACATTGATGATGCCGTCTCAGGGGGAGATCCATTACATTGGAGGTGCGGATATTCTGCCTGCGCCTCTGGATAATGAGAGGGAGGCCCAGATTATTGCACTTCTTGGAGGAGACGATGACCAGAGAGCGAAATCAGAATTGATTGAACACAATCTCCGCCTGGTCGTTTATATTGCTAAAAAATTTGATAATACCAGTGTTGGTGTTGAAGATTTAATATCCATTGGCACCATCGGGCTGATTAAAGCGATCAATACCTTTAATCCGACTAAAAATATAAAACTGGCAACTTATGCTTCACGCTGCATTGAAAACGAGATACTCATGTATTTAAGAAGAAATAATAAGACAAAAATGGAAGTGTCCATTGATGAGCCATTAAACGTGGACTGGGATGGAAATGAGCTTCTTTTGTCAGATATTCTTGGTACGGATGAGGATGTAATATATAAAGATTTAGAAACAGAGGTTGAAAGAAATCTCCTGAACACTGCAATCAGCCGGTTAAGTCCCAGGGAGCGCAAGATCGTGGAGCTGCGGTTTGGCCTTTCCGATGAGGATGGGGAAGAAATGACACAGAAGGAAGTGGCGGATTTACTTGGCATTTCCCAATCTTACATATCAAGGCTTGAGAAAAAAATTATGAAGAGGCTGAAAAAAGAAATTGTGCGGTTCGAATAAAAGATTATGTAGCTAAGCCTGCCTTTGAAAAAGGTGGGCTTATGCTTTGTGAGTATCACGTAAAGCTGTTTATGAAAGATAGTTTTTCATGGTTTTAAGAGCGTTTTTTTCCAGCCTGCTGACCTGAGCCTGACTGATATGGATCTCTTCCGCGACTTCCGTCTGCGTCTTGCCTTCAAAGAAACGCATATCGATAATATGACGTTCCCGTTCCGGAAGTCTTCTCATGGCCTCGTTGAGAGAAATGTCCTCAACCCAGTTTTCTTCCAGGTTTTTCTTGTCACTGATCTGGTCCATGACAAACAGAGGATCTCCCCCATCCGAGTAAACCGGCTCATATAAACTTACCGGGCTCTGAATCGCATCAAGAGCATAGGTAATATCCTCCTTGCTGACCCCGATTTCATCTGCTATTTCCATGAGAGTGGGTTCTTTTAAGTTCTTTTTCATCAGGTTTTCTTTGGCGTAAATTGCTTTATAAGCAGTATCACGCAGGGAACGGCTGACACGGATGGAGTTATTATCCCGAAGATAACGCCGTACCTCGCCCAGTATCATGGGCACTGCATAGGTGGAAAACCGGACATTCTGCGTAATATCGAAATTATCGATCGCCTTGATCAGACCGATGCAGCCGATCTGAAACAAATCGTCCACATTTTCGCTGCTGCCGGAAAAACGCTGTATGACACTGAGAACCAGTCTTAAGTTTCCCCTGATGTAATCTTCTCTGGCTTTTTTATCTCCGTTAAGTATCCGCTTGAAAAGAACTTCCTTCTCCTCATTGCTCAGAAGAGGCAGTTTGGAAGTATTGACGCCGCAAATCTCTACTTTGTATCCAGACATATCTTTCCCTCCGCATCATTTTAATCTCTTACATAGAAATGATGTACTTATTCGAGGGCTTTTATACGATTGCCGAATTAAAATTTATTTCCAGTTTTTGGGCGCTTTTATTTTATCTGTTTTTTTCATATAAAATCTGCAGGCCTTTTAGCAGCAGAGCATCGTCATAGTGTATTTTATGACGGCAGAGGGAAATAACCGATGATGCCAGACCGCCCGTTGCCACAAGGCTGGCTTTCATCTGTATCTCATCCTGCATCCGGTCAATAATGCCGTCAATCATGGCCGCATTGCCGTACAGAATGCCGTTTTTCATGCTGTCAATGGTGTTTTTACCAATGATTCTGCCGGGTTTATCCAGGCCGATATAAGGAAGCTGGGCAGCCCGGCTGCTTAAGGAATCCAGTGAAACCCTGAGACCTGGGAAGATGATGCCTCCTGTAAAATTCCCCTGCTGGTCGATAACGGACACGGTAGTTGCAGTTCCCATATCAATCACAATAATAGGAGGTGTAAAATTCTTAAGAGCGGCAACGGCATCTACGATCAAGTCACTTCCCACTGTCTTCGGGTTATCCATCTTGATATTCAGGCCTGTTTTCATTCCTGAGCCAACAAGGAGAGGTGTTTTGCCCGTCAGTTTTCTCACTGCAGAGAGGATTACCTCTGTGAGAGGAGGGACAACCGAGGATACGATTGATCCTTCAATGGAGGAAAGCGAAAAACCGTTAAGATCCATAATGTCCTTTATATTTACGGCATATTCCAGTTCTGTTTTTCTGTGATTGGTGTTCACCCGTTCAACAAAATAAGTTTTGCTGCTGTCAATGCCGCCAATGACGATATTGCTGTTTCCGATATCGATGGCTAAAATCATGGAGAGAACTCCTTTCCAACTTTTTTTTCTTGTGCTATACTGTAGAGTATCATATTTTTAATGGAAAAACAACGGAGGCTTTTATGCTGAAAGGAAAAAATATAATTCTGGGCGTTACAGGAAGCATTGCTGCTTATAAAACAGCCGGGCTTGCCAGCATGCTGGTGAAAAAAGGCTGCAACGTCCATGTAATCATGACTGAGAGTGCCACTAATTTTATAAATCCCATTACGTTTGAATCCCTGACCGGCAATAAATGCCTGGTTGATACCTTTGACCGTAATTTTCAGTTTCAGGTAGAGCATGTTTCCATCGCTAAATTAGCGGATGTGGTGATGATTGCTCCAGCCAGTGCCAATGTAATTGCAAAGCTTGCCCATGGTCTGGCAGATGATATGCTCACCACCACAGTCCTGGCTTGTAAGTGTAAGAAAATCATTGCCCCTGCCATGAACACGAACATGTATGAGAACCCCATTGTACAGGATAATATAAGAATCTGTCAGTCCTATGAAATGGAAGTCATCACTCCTGCAGTGGGATATTTAGCCTGCGGAGACGTGGGTGCAGGTAAGATGCCGGAACCGGAAACACTGTTTGAATACATCGAAAAAGAAGCAGGATATGAAAAAGATCTGGAAGGAAAGAGGATTCTCGTTACAGCAGGACCAACCAGGGAAGCCCTTGATCCGGTCCGCTATATCACTAATTTTTCCACTGGAAAAATGGGATATGCAATAGCCAGGGCTGCAGCTTTAAGAGGAGCCTTTGTCACCCTCGTAACCGGAAAGACGGAGATTAAAAAACCTTCCTTTGTGAAGGTCATAGAGGTGGAAAGCGCCGCAGACATGTTTGAAGCTGTGAAAAATGAAGCAATGGACCAGGATGCAGTGATCAAAGCGGCAGCCGTTGCAGATTATCGTCCTAAGCATGTGAATGCAGAAAAAACCAAGAAAAAAGACGGGGACTTATCTCTGGAACTGGAACGGACGGAAGATATTTTAAAATGGCTTGGAGAACACAAACGGGAAGGACAGTTCCTCTGCGGTTTCTCCATGGAAACAGAGAACATGCTGGAAAATTCCAGGGAAAAGCTGAAACGTAAAAAAATTGATATGATTGTGGCAAATAATTTAAAAGTGGAAGGCGCCGGATTCGGAACGGATACCAATGTGGTTACCATCATTACAAAGGACAGGGAGACCGCTCTTGAAAAGATGACAAAAGAGGAAGTGGCACACCGCCTCTTATCTGAGATTTTTTTGGCGTAGCAGGAAAAATTCCATATTCCAACTGCCAGAGTGAATCTTGACTTATGGTTGGAATCATACTACAATAGACAGGACCCAGACGTATAATTGGAGGAATTATTTTTGTGAATATTGCAGAAGAAATAAAGAAGAGAAGAACATTTGCCATCATTTCCCATCCAGATGCGGGAAAGACCACGCTGACAGAGAAGTTTCTTCTATATGGAGGAGCCATTAACTTAGCCGGCTCTGTAAAAGGAAGAAAATCATCAAGACATGCGGTTTCCGACTGGATGGAGATCGAAAAGGAAAGAGGTATTTCCGTAACCTCCTCCGTATTACAGTTTAATTACGACGGATTTTGCATTAATATTTTAGACACCCCGGGCCACCAGGATTTCTCTGAGGACACGTACCGTACTTTGATGGCGGCAGACTCTGCTGTCATGGTTATTGATGGTTCCAAGGGTGTGGAAGCGCAGACGATTAAGCTTTTTAAAGTCTGTGTGATGAGACATATACCTATTTTTACCTTTATAAATAAGATGGACCGGGAGGCGAGAGATCCCTTTGAACTGATGGACGAGATTGAATCCGTTCTTGGTATCAGAACCTGTCCGGTGAACTGGCCCATTGGCTGCGGAAGAGATTTTAAAGGGGTTTATGACCGTTTTAAGGGTACCATTACCACCTTTAAGGCGGCCATGAACGGTCAAAAGGAAGTGGAATCCACGGAGGTTCAGTTAGGCGATGACCAGGTGGACGCTTTAATCGGGGAATCCTTCCACAGACAGCTGATGGACGAGATCGAGCTTCTTGACGGAGCCAGTGACGAACTGGATATGGAACGGGTCAGCAGAGGAGATTTGTCTCCCGTTTTTTTCGGCTCTGCACTGACCAATTTTGGTGTTGAGACATTTTTACAGCATTTTCTTCAGATGACCACCTCACCCCTTCCCAGACTGACAACAACCGGAGTGATTGATCCTTTTGACGAGGATTTTTCTGCTTTTGTCTTTAAGATTCAGGCAAATATGAATAAGGCTCACAGAGATCGGATTGCTTTCATGAGGATTGTATCAGGAAAGTTTGATGCCGGCATGGAAGTGAATCACGTGCAGGGAGGGAAAAAACTTCGTTTATCCCAGCCTCAGCAGATGATGGCACAGGACAGAAAGATCGTGGAAGAGGCATACGGCGGAGACATTATCGGTGTATTCGATCCCGGCATTTTCTCCATTGGAGACACCCTCTGCAAATCCGGCGAAAAATTCCAGTTCGAAGGAATTCCTACCTTTGCACCGGAGCATTTTGCCAGAGTGCGCCAGATTGATACCATGAAGCGGAAGCAGTTTATAAAAGGTGTGAATCAGATCGCCCAGGAAGGCGCCATTCAGATCTTCCAGGAGTTTAATACCGGAATGGAAGAGATCATTGTAGGCGTCGTGGGAGAACTTCAGTTTGAGGTGCTGACCTATCGTCTGGAGAATGAATACAACGTGGAAGTGAAGCTTGAAAAGCTGCCATATGAATATATCCGCTGGGTAGAAAACAGCGCTGAGGTGGATGTGGCAAAGATTCAGGGCACATCCGATATGAAACGTATTAAGGACTTAAAAGATAACCCGCTGCTTCTTTTTGTTAACAGCTGGAGCGTGGGTATGGTACTGGACCGCAATCCGGGCCTCAGACTTTCTGAATTCGGACACAACTAATTGGGAAGGAAAGGTCCCGGGAATGTATAAAAACAAGGAGGCAGCAGACAATGAGTAGAATTGATGAAGTAAGACAGGCAATGGTAGAAGCGATGAAGGCAAAGGATAAGCCCAGAAAAGATGCGTTATCCATGCTCCTTTCCGCTCTTAAGAATTTTGAGATCGATAAGAAGGATCATACACCTATTACGGAAGAAGAAGCGGATGCAGTTGTGAAAAAGGAACTGAGACAGACTCAGGAGACATTTGAACAGGCACCGGCAGACCGTACCGACATAAAAGAAGAAGCTTCTTTCCGGATTGCAGTATATAAAGAGTTCGCACCGGAGGACATGGGAGTAGACCAGATTAAGGCAATCATAGACGGCGTGCTGGCGGAACTGGGAATTGAAATACCCACTGCTGCAGACAAAGGAAAGATCATGAAGGTGCTCATGCCTAAGGTAAAAGGAAAAGCAGACGGCAAGGTAGTGAATGAAACACTTGCAGCGATGATGAAATAAAAGATAGTTATAAAAGCTGAAAGGGGTGCGGAATTATGTATAAGAAAGAGATTGGTGAGTACATCGATTCTCATAAGGATGAGATGATTGAAGATATCTGCAGACTCTGCAGAATCAACAGTGAGAAAATGCCTTACAAAGAAGGAATGCCTTACGGTCCTGGTGCATTTCAGGCATTGGAGGAAGCGCTTGATATGGCCGACTCCTATGGGTTTACCATTACCAATTATGATAACTATGTGGGAACGGCCGATTTAAATGATAAGGAACACCAGCTAGACATTCTGGCACATCTCGATGTGGTGCCGGCAGGAGAGGGCTGGAAAGAGACAGAACCCTTTGAGCCGGTTGTAAAGGGAGACAAATTATTCGGAAGAGGAACTTCCGATGATAAGGGACCTGCTGTAGCGGCACTTTACGCCATGCGGGCAGTGAAGGAGTTAAATATTCCCTTAAAGAAGAATGTGCGGCTGATTCTTGGCACAGATGAAGAATGCGGCAGTTCCGATATTGCCCATTATTACTCCATTGAAAAGGAAGCGCCCATGACGTTTTCACCAGACGGGGCATTCCCTGTAGTGAATACGGAAAAAGGCGGACTGAACGGTCATTTTACTGCAGACTGGGAGCCGTCCGATGCCCTTCCAAAGCTGGTGAGTCTCAAAGCAGGCCTTAAGGTAAATGTTGTACCGGGCAAGGCGAATGCTGTAGTTGCCGGTTTTGATAAAGAAGTATTAAGCCGTATTGCCGCTGAATGCGAGAGCGAAACCGGTGTTCGTTACGAGCTGGCTTTTGAGGGTGATACAGCTCACATAACCGCAGTGGGAGAGAGTGCTCATGCCTCCACTCCCAAAGAGGGTAATAATGCATTAACCGGCCTTTTGGTTTATCTAACCAGACTTCCTTTTGCAAAATGCCCGCAGATCACCATGCTCGGCCGTCTTTTGGAGCTGATCCCTCACGGGGATACAGAAGGAAAAGCCCTGGGCATTGCCATGAGCGATGAGCTCTCAGGCGGATTAACTCTTGCTTTCAGCCTTCTGGAAGTGATTGAGACCGGCCTTTCCGGAACCTTTGACAGCCGCTGCCCCATCTGTGCAACAAAGGAGAATGTGCTGGAGGCAGTAAGAAAGAATATGGAAGAAAAGGGATTTACCCTGCATAATGATTCCATGCGCCCGCCTCATCACGTTGACGGAAATTCGGTATTTGTAAAAACACTGCTGAGTGCATATGAATCCTATACCGGTTTAAAGGGAGAGTGCGTTTCCATGGGAGGAGGCACCTATGTTCACGAATTGGAGAATGGTGTTGCCTTCGGAGCCTCTTTGCCGGGAACGGACAACCGCATGCATGGTGCCGATGAGTTCGCTGTGATTGATGAACTTCTGGTGAGTGCAAAGATATTTGCCCAGGTAATCGTGGATCTCTGTTCATAAGTAAAGTTTTTCGCATATCAAAAAAACTATTGACAAATCGGATAAGAGAGCGTAAAATACGCCTCATAAAGATATACCTACTATATCCGTAGGATTTAGGGAAAGGAGCGGCTGCCATGAGACGGTTAACAGCTATGCAGATGAATATGGATCAGATGAACGGCATGTGTATGATGATGTGTTGTTTCTCCGGATGCGTAAAAAACCGATAAAGGAATTCATTTGTATAGATTGTGATTGGAGTTTTCTGGAAACCGCTATGCGGAAGTTTCAGGTCGCAGGTCTGTGCATGGCTTGCGGCCTTTTTGTACATAAAAAGAAAGGAAATGACACATGCAGTCAGTAGAGCCTATTATTCAGCTGGTCGGACTGGGGAAAGAGTTTCAAACCTCAAACGGTCCCATTAAAGCATTAGATGATATCAATCTATCCATTGAACGGGGGGAGATATTTGGAATTATCGGTTTAAGCGGAGCCGGAAAAAGCACCCTCGTCCGCTGTATCAATTATTTAGAGGTTCCCACATCCGGTGATGTGCTTTTTGAAAACCAGAGTCTTTCCGCCATGAGTTCCAGGCAGCAGAGGCTGGCAAGACAATCCATGGGTATGATTTTTCAGCAGTTTAATTTACTTGCCCAGAGAAATGTGCTTCAGAATGTATGCTTTCCCCTGGAAATTGCCAATGTTTCGAAAAAGGAAGCAGTGGAAAGAGCTATGGAGCTGCTGGAGCTGGTTGGCCTGAAGGAAAGGGCGAAAGCATATCCCTCCCAGCTTTCCGGAGGCCAGAAGCAGAGAGTTGCCATAGCCAGAGCGCTGGCCACAAACCCCAAGATTCTGCTTTGTGATGAGGCGACCAGTGCGCTGGATCCCAATACGACAAAATCCATACTGGGGCTTTTAAAAGAAATTAATAAAAACATGGGAGTTACCGTTGTGGTGATCACCCATGAGATGACGGTCATAGAAGCGATCTGTGACAGAGTCGCAATCATTGACCAGAGTCATATCGCAGAAGTTGGCTGCGTCACTGACATCTTTTCCGGACCCAAATCCAAAATCGGAAGACAGCTGATTCTTGGAGATGCGGCGGAACAGGTAATTGGGTTTGGAAATAACAGAAGAATCCGCATTTCCTTTGACGGACGTTCGTCCTTTGAACCGGTTCTTTCCAATATGATACTTGCCTGCAAGGTGCCGGTAAATATCATGCATGCAGAAACAAGAGATATTGGAGGCACCGCCATGGGTCAGATGGTGATACAGCTGCCAGAAGAAGAGATTGACCAGAACCGGATTTTAAATTATTTGAAGACTGCAAAGATTAATTTTGAGGAGGTGAAGGATTATGACCTTTGATGCTGCGACGATAGAGATGCTGAAATTAGGAATATGGGAAACCTTATTTATGACATTTACCTCTTCCTTTTTTGCTTATTTAATCGGAATTCCGTTAGGAATTGTTCTCATTGTCATGGATAAAGATGGAATTTACCCCATTCCCTGGCTGCAGAAAACTCTGGGGCTGATTATTAATCTGCTTCGTTCCGTACCTTTTATTATTCTTCTGATTATGGTAATCCCCATTACCAAAGCGATTGTGGGAACCACTCTCGGGGCAAAAGCAGTAATTCCGCCACTGGTGATCGCTTCTGCGCCTTATGTTGCAAGAGTGGTGGAGTCCTCTTTTAAAGAAGTGGATGCAGGGGTGATTGAGGCGGCCAAGTCCATGGGAGCATCTGCCATGCAGATTATATGGAAGGTCCTTTTGCCGGAGGCTAAGCCTTCTCTTTTAGTAGGAGCAGCTTTATCCGTAACAACCATTCTTTCCTATTCTGCCATGTCAGGCTTTGTAGGCGGAGGCGGTCTGGGTGATATTGCCATCAAATACGGATATTACCGGTATCAGACACAGATGATGTTTATAACAGTTGCGATCCTTGTTCTGATTGTCCAGGTTATACAGGAGGCAGGCATGAAGCTTTCCAGAGTGAGCGACAAGCGAATTAAATAGTAACTGCCACAGGCGTTATTAAATAAATTTTCAGGAGGAAATCATTATGAAAAAATCTTTTTATGCTTTAACCGCAACCCTGCTTTTGGCAGGAGCACTGACCGGCTGCGCAGGAAGCAAAGAAGCACCCGCAACCACGGCTGCAGCAGATTCAAAAACGGAAACTACGGTTGCTGAGACAAAGGCAGAAGCAGAAAGCAAGACAGAGGCTTCAGGCAAGCTGGAGAAAATCGTAGTAGGAGCTACACCCGCTCCTCATGCAGAGATTTTAAATGCTGCAAAAGATATTTTAAAGGAAAAAGGATATGAGCTGGTTGTAAAGGAATATACCGATTACGTACAGCCAAACGTAGCACTTGATTCCGGCGACTTAGATGCAAACTACTTTCAGCATCAGCCGTATTTAGATCAGTTCAATGCAGAAAAGGGAACTGATTTAGTCAGTGCAGGATCCATACATTATGAGCCATACGGAATCTATGCAGGAAAGAGCAAATCTCTGGAAGATCTCGCAGATGGCGCACAGATTGCCGTACCAAACGATGTGTCCAATGAGGCAAGAGCGTTAAATCTTCTGGCTGACAAAGGCCTTATACAGCTGAAAGAAGGCGTTGGTCTGGAAGCAACCAAGAACGACATTGTAAAAAATGACAAGAACTTTAAGATTGTTGAGGTAGAGGCAGCTCAGCTTCCCCGTTCTCTTGGTGATGTGGATGTAGCGGTTATCAATGGAAACTATGCCATTGATGCAGGATTAAAGGTTTCAGATGCACTTGCAGTTGAGGATGCATCCTCTGCAGCAGCAACCCGTTACAGCAATATCATTGCAGTCCGCAAGGGAGATGAAACAAACGAGAAGACAAAAGCGCTTGTAGAAGCATTAACCAGCGATACAGTTAAAAAGTTTATTGAGGATACCTATGACGGAGCGGTTGTTCCTTCATTTTAATCAGTAAATGGCAGTCAGAAATATTATGCAGCAGGGAAGTGAAAAACCCTGCTGCATTTTTTTTTGTCAGGAATCAGATAAAATTGAAAGAAAAACTTCATTTTACATATAATGGAAAATAATGTATAATGCCTTTATTATGACTTAAAGGAGATGATAATTCATGGATCAGGATAATCAGATGAATTTGGATGATCCTTCTGTTACACAGAAGAATGAGATACAGCCTGTTTTTGAAAATTCCGGCGGTGAACAGAATAACGGAGGTTACAACACTGTATACCAGCAACCACAGCAACCACAGCAGCCTCAGCAGAAAAAGCAGAATAATATGGCGCTTGCCTCTCTTATTATGGGAATCATTGGCATTGTGACCTCCTGCTGCTGTTATGGAGGTCTTATTTTTGGCAGTCTGGGTATTGTATTTGCCCTGCTTTCCAGGACAGAGGATCATTTCGAAGGAAATGCAGTGGCAGGTTTAATTACTTCAATAATTGCACTGGTACTTACAGTGATTGTGTTAATCCTTATTGTGGCATTGGGATTACTTGATGAATTAACTGCAGGAGGTGCGTTTCATTGAAGATAACATCAAAAGAGCTGAAAAAGCGTGCAAAGCAGAAATTGCAGGGTAACTATGGACTCTGCGTTGGTGTTCAGTTAATTGTAGGCGCAATTATGACAATTATTTTTATGATGGTGTTTTTTGCAACCTTAATAGCGGGGATACTGGGTACTGAGAGTATGCCCGGAGCAGGCAGCAACATGACAGAATATATCATCATCATAACGGTCGTGGTAATTGCGACGGTACTTATGCTTGTTCTGATGTCCTTATTTACACCCGGAATGTTAAAGATATTTTTAAATATCAGCGACAATGAGCCGGCGAAGATTGCAGATCTGCTTTTTGGATTTAAAAATAAGCCGCATAAGTTTATCGGCCTGAATTTTATTATATTTTTGATTATAATGGTCTGGTCAATTCCATATTATGTAGTACTGGCAGTAGCCACTATAACGGATTTTATTCCGGTTATGATAGTTCTGCTAATCATCACTTATCTGCTACTTTTGGTCGGCATTATGATTACATCCTTATATGTGTCCCAGTCCATGTTTATATTTGTGGAGGAACCGGATAAAGGCATTTTCCAGTGTATCAGAGAGAGCGCAGCGCTGATGAAAGGGAATAAGGGAAGCCTTTTTTACATTAATTTAAGTTTTATGGGAATGATAATTCTTGGTTATTTTTCTTTAGGAATCGCATATCTCTGGATTACTCCGTATATGTACGCCACATTAACAGAATACTATAAAGAACTGAAGCCGGAGAAAATTTCACATCCCGAAGGTTATCTTTATGATTCTTCTTATGAAGCGTTACAGAAACAGGAATTTTAATTTGAAATCGTGTCACCGTGTTTGCATGCGCATAGAATACACTATAGGAGGTGTGTCTTATGCGCATTTGCGATCTGAAACAAAAAGAAGTGATTAATATCTGTGACTGCAGGCGTCTTGGTTTTGTAGGAGACGTGGATTTTGATATGGAAACAGGCTGTCTGCTGGCTATCATTGTGCCAGGTCCCGGATGCTTTTGCGGCTTTCTTGTGCGGGAGAAAGAATATATCATCCCGTTTTGTGATATCAGACAGGTAGGTCCTGATATTATTCTGGTTAACGTGGATTTGGAAAAAGCGACGGGAAAATGCGGTATTTAATGGAAGATGGGCTTGCGAATCTGTGGATTGTAAGTTATGATATACATAATAATAGTTACAGTCCCAAAGACAGGAGGATCCGAGGCGTGAAATGTCCATTTTGCAACGAGGCAGATACAAAGGTCATTGATTCCAGACCGGCAGACGACAACAGTTCGATCAGACGCCGCAGACAATGTGAAAAGTGCGGGAAGCGGTTTACCACTTATGAAAAGCTGGAAACCATGCCGCTTATGGTTATAAAAAAAGATAATTCCAGAGAGGTTTATGACCGATCCAAGATTGAATCAGGAATTCTTCACTCCTGCCACAAAAGGCCGGTTTCTTCTCAGCAGATCGCTGCCATGGTAGATGAGATTGAAACCCAGGTTTTTAACCGGGAGGAGAAAGAAGTGGAGAGCACCGTCATCGGAGAGCTTGTTATGAAAAAACTTCAGGAAGTGGATGAGGTGGCATATGTGCGGTTCGCTTCCGTATACAGGGAATTCAAGGATGTAAATACCTTTATGGAAGAGATAGGAAAATTATTAAAGAAGTAGGAGAGCCATGTTTCAGAAATTTTATCCAGATGAAGACGTAAATTCCACGTACGAAATACCTTTTGAGGAATTTTATAAAAAAGGAATCAGGGGTGTAATTTTTGATATTGATAATACGCTTGTCCCCCATGGGGCACAGGCAGATAACCGGTCAAAAAAACTGTTTTCCGCCCTTCATGAACTTGGGATGGAAACCTGTCTTTTGTCCAATAACAAGGAACCGAGAGTTTCATCATTTGCCCGGGATGCAGGGAGCCTTAAGTACATTTATAAAGGAAGAAAGCCGGGAATCAGAGGGTATCAGCAGGCTATGAGGCTTATGGGAACTGATTCGTCCAATACGATTTTCGTAGGTGACCAGCTTTTTACCGATGTGTTCGGTGCAAAGAGAGCAGGAATTCACAGCATTTTTGTGAGACGGATTCATCCCAAAGAGGAAATTCAGATCAGAATGAAGCGGGCCCTGGAGTCTGTTGTTCTGCATTATTACCACAAGAATAAAAAAAACAGATATGGAAAGCGCAGCTGACCGGCGGTGGGTATATTTGATTTTTTCGGTTATAATATCAGAGAAGAGGGTCGTTTTCATGGACAGGCAGATATCTTTTTTGATCATAAATAATTGATCTGGTACAAAGAAAAAAGGAGATATTTGCAAAAAACGGTTGAAAATGAATTTATTTTAGTATAGAATATAAAAGGTTAAGAAGTGAATTCAAGGAGGAATATCATTTATGATATCAGCGGGTGATTTTAGAAACGGTATCACATTGGAGATCGATGGTACTGTATATCAGATTATGGAGTTTCAGCACGTAAAACCTGGTAAAGGTGCTGCTTTCGTAAGAACTAAGATTAAAGATGTGGTAAACGGCGGCGTTGTAGAGCGCACATTCCGCCCGACAGAGAAGTTTCCCCAGGCAAGAATCGACAGAGTAGACATGCAGTATCTGTATGCAGATGGAGACCTTCATAACTTTATGGATACCAGCAGTTATGAACAGGTTGCATTAAGCGATGATGTCGTCGGAGATGCATTAAAGTTTGTGAAAGAGAATGATACAGTAAAGGTATGCTCTTACAATGGTAAGGTATACTCTATAGAGCCTCCGTTATTTGTGGAACTGGTTATTACTGATACAGAGCCAGGATTCAAGGGTGATACTGCTCAGGGAGCAACCAAACCGGCTACCGTGGAAACCGGCGCAGTGGTTTATGTACCTTTATTTGTTGAACAGGGTGATAAGATTAAGATTGATACACGTACAGGTGAATACCTGTCCAGAGTTTAATCAGTTAAAAAGGGCCGGGAGATCCGGTCTTTTTTTCTTTCTGTCTTAAATGATTTGATTTTTTCAGGCAGTTGTAATATAATTGTTATTTAGCTTAGAAATTTCTGGAATAGAAAAAGGAGATCATAAAACCGATGGAGAAGATTCTTGATTTAATTACGGCAGAGATTAAGACAGCTTTTGCAGACTGCGGATACGATGAAATTTATGCAAAGGTGACTTTATCCAACCGTCCGGATCTTTGCGAGTACCAGTGCAACGGAGCCATGGCGGCAGCCAAAGCTTATAAAAAGAAACCGTTTGATATCGCATCGGAAGTGGTGTCAAAACTTGCCGGAAGTCACGTTTTCGCTTCTGTGGATGTTGTGATGCCTGGATTTATTAATTTAAAAATTGATGCCGGTTATCTGGCAGAATATATGAATGGAATGGCAGGAGACGACCGGTGCGGCTGTGACATGGCGAAACAACCCATGACCATCGTTGTGGATTACGGCGGTGCCAATGTGGCAAAACCCCTTCATGTGGGACACCTCCGCTCTGCAGTCATCGGAGAGAGCTTAAAGCGCATGGGACGTTTCCTTGGACATAATATGATCGGTGATGTACATCTGGGAGACTGGGGTCTTCAGATGGGTCTGATTATAGAAGAATTAAAGGACAGAAAGCCGGAACTTCCTTATTTTGATGAGTCATTTGAAGGAGATTATCCAAAAGAAGCCCCTTTTACCATCGGAGAATTAGAGGAGATTTACCCTGCAGCCAGTTTAAAATCCAAAGAGGACGAAGCATTCAGCAAAAGAGCTCATGATGCAACCTTAAAACTGCAGAACGGATATCGCCCTTACCGTGCCATCTGGGAACACATTATCCACGTTTCCGTTGCTGATTTAAAGATGAATTACGGCAGTCTTAACGTCACCTTTGAATTATGGAAGGGAGAAAGTGATGCAGAACCTTATATTCCGGAAGTGATTAAAGAACTGACAGATAAAGGACTTGCCTATGAGAGTCAGGGAGCCTTAGTGGTGGATATCGCTTCGGAAGGAGATTCCAAGGAACTGCCTCCTTGTATTATAAGAAAATCTGACGGAGCAGCTCTTTATTCCACCTCCGATTTAGGGACCATCATTGAAAGAGAAAAAGATATCAGACCGGACTGGTATATATATGTAACAGACAAACGCCAGGAGCTCCATTTTGTTCAGGTATTCCGTGTGGCGAAAAAAGCCGGTTTTGTAAGTGCTGATAAAAAAATGTCACATCTTGCCTTTGGAACCATGAACGGGAAAGACGGAAAGCCGTTTAAAACAAGAGATGGCGGAGTACTGCGTCTGGAAACCCTTATTTCTGACATCAGCCAGGCCGCCTATGAAAAGATTATGGAGAATCGTTCCGTTTCGGAAGACGAAGCCAGAGAAACTTCTAAAATTGTTGGAATGGCTGCTTTAAAATATGGAGATCTCTCCAATCAGGCAGCGAAAGATTATATTTTTGATATGGACCGGTTCGTGTCCTTTGAAGGAAACACAGGCCCCTACATCCTTTATACCATTGTACGTATTAAGTCTATTCTGGCGAAGTACCAGACTTTGGAGGACAAATACCAGGGAGCGGAAACCATACTTCCTGCTTCCTCAGATGCAGAAAAGGATTTAATGCTCCAGCTGTCTAAGTATAATGAAGTGACAGAAAGTGCTTTTCTGGAGCTGGCTCCTCATAAGATATGCCAGTATGTCTACGAATTAGCTAATGCATTTAACCGCTTCTACCATGAGACAAAGATCATTTCGGAAGAGAACAAAGAACAGCAGGCCTCATGGATCGGACTCCTCCGCCTGGCAAAGGATGTGTTGAACGGCTGCATCGGAGTTTTGGGTATTGAGGCACCGGAACGAATGTAAAAGTGAACGGATGTGAGGGGTTATGAAAGTATCACAGATAACTGCCAATGCTTTTTGGAAGGGCGAAACAGGAGTTAAGGCATTGGTGGAAGATCAGGGAAAAGAATATAGAGCAAGTCTTCATCTCAAGGGTAGTCAGGTTTTTGACTACTCTTGTTCCTGCGCCCAGGGAAACTCCTACCGGGGGATGTGCGCTCACTGTCAGGCCCTTTTTAAGGCTTATGAGGAACAGGAAGCAGGCAATCAGGGTAAAACGGTGATTACTTCTGCCCAGGTGAGAGCCATGATCCGCGAGTATACCAACGGGGAAGTTGCCAGAATTATGAGTGAAGGCCAGGAAGAACAGATTTATCTTTCGGTATCGGTGCTGGTAAACCGCAGAGAGGTGAAGCTGGAAGTAAAGCTGGGCAGAGACCGTCTTTACCTTGTTAAGGATTTAGCTGCCTTTGCAGATGCCATGGATCATGGAACTTATGTGGAATATGGGAAAAATCTGGCTTTTTACCATAACCGGTCTGTTTTTGTGAAGGAAAGCCGGCCGCTGCTGGATTTTATGCTGGAAGTTATCAATTCCTATTGTGAGCAGCATGAGCAGATGCAGAAAAGCTCCTTTTCTGCACGTCCCGTGATGCGGTATTTAAATCTGAGCAAAACAGCCAGAGACAGGTTCTTCCAGATTATGAAAGGGAATACTCTGGAGTTTGAGGATCACAGGGGAGAGAAAAGACGGCTGGAGATCTCCTGGCGTAATCCGGATCTGACTGTGGGGGCGGCCCGTGAAGGAAGAGACGGAGTCCGTGTATCCATCGATAAAAATCTTCTGGTGCTGAAGGGGGAGACCCATCTCTATATTGGCGATTTAAAGCGCCTTTATTGCTGCGACCAGCCCTGCAGCGAAACACTTGGAGTTTTTTTGAGCCAGATGATGAGCGGCTATGGTATGGATTATCAGACGGTAATTAATAACAAGGATATGCCCCTTTTTTATGAACGTGTGTTAAAACGCATTGCCGATTACTGTACCATTGATTCAGGCAGTCTTAATCTGGAGTCTTTTAAACCGGAAGAATTAAAAGCCAGGTTTGATTTTGATTCCGATGGTTTCAATAAGCTGGTCCTGCGGCCTACTCTTTCCTATGGAAGCTATTCCTTTCAGCCTGTTGAGGATGAAAGGCTGCCCCGAACCGTATGCAGGGATGTTCCGGGGGAATTCCGTATCAGCCAGCTGATCACCAGATATTTTAAATACAGGGAATATGAATCGGACTATCCGGCAATTAAGGATGACGAGGAAGCGGTATACCGCCTTCTGACAGAAGGGGTAAGAGAATTTATGGCTGTGGGAGAGGTTTATTTTTCCGAGTCATTTAAAAAATTAAAGGTGCTTCCTCCGCCTAAAATTTCTGTCGGTGTAAAAAGTACGGGAAACTGGCTTGAGCTCAATGTGGATGCAGGCGAATTAACCGGTCAGGATTTAGCCAGGCTTTTATCCGAATACAGCAGAAAAAAGAAATATTACCGGCTAAGAAGCGGGGAATTTGTGAATCTTGAGGATAACGGTCTGATTACCATCGCAAAGCTGGTTGAGGGACTTGGGATGAATCCGGATGAGATGGAGAACAAAAATATCCGTCTGCCCAAATACAGAGCTCTTTATCTCGATGGTCTTTTTAAAGAAGAAAGCGGCATAACATTATACAGGGATCAGTTGTACAAAGCGGTTGTACGTGGGATGAAATCCATAGAGGACAGCGATTTCGAGATACCCCTGTCTTTAAGGTCTGTACTCAGAGGATACCAGAAGACTGGATTCCGCTGGCTTAAGACTCTTGATAAATATGGATTCGGCGGAATTCTTGCGGATGATATGGGACTTGGCAAGACCATTCAGGTCATCGCCTTAATTCTTGACGAAGCCCAGAATAATCCGGATGCCAGCTTTCTTGTGGTCTGCCCGGCTTCCCTTGTCTATAACTGGGAGAATGAGATTCATCTGTTTGCACCGGTTTTAAATGTGAAAACAGTCACAGGTACGGCGGCAGAGAGAGAAGAACAGTTAAAGAATCTGGAGAACGGCTGTGTTGTCGTCACTTCCTACGATCTGCTGAAAAGAGATGCAGACCTTTATGAAGGCAGAACATTCCGTTTTCAGATCATTGATGAAGCCCAGTACATCAAGAATGCATCCACGCAGAGTGCCAAAGCCGTTAAATCGGTTGATGCTGTCTGCAGGTTTGCATTGACAGGAACACCCATAGAAAACCGCCTTTCTGAGCTTTGGAGTATTTTTGATTTTCTGATGCCGGGTTTTCTTTTCCATTATCAGAAGTTTAAAAAAGAATATGAGATGCCCATTGTAAAGAATCAGGAGCAATGGGTATTGGAAAGCCTTCACCGCCTGATCGGCCCGTTTATTTTAAGAAGACTGAAAAAAGATGTATTAAAGGAACTGCCGGACAAACTGGAAACAGTGGTATACTCCGCTTTTGACAAAGAGCAAAAGGATTTATATATGGCCAATGCGTACCGCTTAAAGACAGAACTGGAAAGCAGAGAGGACAGAACCGGAAGAGACAGCATCCAGATACTGGCAGAACTTACAAAGCTGCGCCAGATCTGCTGTGACCCCCATTTATGCTACGAAAATTACAGGGGAGATTCTGCAAAACTTGAGACCTGCGTTGACTTGATTAAAAATGGTGTGGAGGGAGGACATAAGATCCTGTTGTTTTCCCAGTTCACCTCAATGCTGGAAATTATCGGAAACAGGCTGAAAGGGGAAGGTATTGCTTACTATATGCTGACCGGGGGTACTCCTAAGGAAGAGAGGCTTCATATGGTCAATTCCTTTAAAAAAGATGAGATACCGTTGTTTCTTATATCCTTAAAAGCCGGGGGAACCGGTCTCAATTTAACCGCAGCAGATATGGTAATTCATTTTGACCCATGGTGGAATGTTGCAGCTCAGAATCAGGCTACAGACCGGGCTCACAGAATCGGACAGGATAAACAGGTGACTGTATTTAAGTTAATCACCAAGGGTACCATTGAAGAAAATATTTTAAAGCTTCAGGAATCAAAAAAAGATCTGGCAGAGCAGATTATAACAGAGGGTACAGTTTCCCTGAGCAATCTGACGAAGGAAGATTTGCTGGGGCTTCTGGATTAAAGAAAGGATAGGAATGTCATGAAAGTATTGCTGTTAAACGGAAGTCCTCATAAAGAGGGCTGCACCAACAGAGCCCTTCTTGAAGTGGCAGGGTCATTAAAAGCAGAGGGAATCGATACAGAACTGGTTCATTTGGGAAATAAAGCCATTCATGGATGTATCGCATGCGGAACATGCAGGGAAAAGGGAGCCTGTGTATTTGAGGATGATCCGGTAAATGAGTTTATTGAAAAGATGAAACAGGCAGATGGTCTCATTGTGGGTTCGCCGGTTTATTATGCGTCTGCCAATGGAGCGCTGTTTTCGTTCCTTGACCGTCTCTTTTATGCAGGGGGTAGTAATTTTGCCCATAAGCCGGGAGCAGCCATAGCATCTGCACGGAGAGCGGGTACTACGGCCACCCTTGATGCCTTAAATAAGTATTTTACCATTGCCCAGATGCCCCTGGTTTCCTCCTCCTATTGGAATATGGTACATGGCAGAACTCCGCAGGATGTGGAGCAGGATCTGGAAGGGCTTTACACAATGAGGACTCTGGGAAAAAACATGGCATGGCTTTTAAAATGTATTGAGGCCGGAAAGGC
This sequence comes from Lacrimispora sp. 38-1, assembly GCF_049890855.1. Classification (NCBI taxonomy): domain Bacteria; kingdom Bacillati; phylum Bacillota; class Clostridia; order Lachnospirales; family Lachnospiraceae; genus Lacrimispora; species Lacrimispora sp. 38-1. Next base: position 89,864 of record NZ_JBANEW010000058.1, read on the forward strand.
AGCAGGAATCAGTCTTCCCGAAAAAGAAGAAAAAGTCTGGACTAACTTTATCCGATAAAATTCCAAAAATCTCCTTTACATTTTTGCTGGGTAGTGTATAATTAAAAAGCACTATATGTAGTGAAGATTTAAATTGACATACAAAATATTGAACAGGTTAGGGTGACAGAAATGATAAAAGTACAAAAGCGCGACGGCAGAATTGTGGAGTATGACAGAGATAAGATCGTCAAGGCGATTCGCAAGGCCAATGCTGAGGTGGATCTTGCTGAGCAGGCTGATGAGGACATGATTGATGCCATTTTAGATGATGTGGAGAGCCGTTCAGAAGACGTGATGAATGTGGAAACCATTCAGGACATGATTGAAAGCGGACTTGTAAATAACAACAAATATACATTATCTAAAAAGTATATCATTTACCGTTACCAGAGGGCTCTGCTTCGCAAAGCCAACACAACGGATGAATCCATTTTAAAGCTGATTAAGAATGAGAATAAAGAACTGGCAGAGGAAAACTCCAATAAGAATACCATTCTTGCATCCACCCAGAGAGATTATATTGCAGGAGAGGTTTCCAGGGACTTAACAAAGAGAATGCTTCTGCCGGAGAGGATCTCTCTTGCCCATGAACAGGGTGCCATTCATTTTCATGATGCGGATTATTTTGTGCAGCCGATTTTTAACTGCTGTCTGATCAACATCGGGGACATGCTGGATCATGGCACCGTGATGAATGAGAAGATGATTGAAAGCCCCAGGAGCTTCCAGGTAGCCTGTACTGTTATGACCCAGATCATTGCGGCGGTTGCCAGCAATCAGTACGGAGGCCAGTCTGTAGACATCCGCCATCTGGGAAAATATTTAAGAAAAAGCAGCACTAAATTTCATAAGCAGATCAGAGAAGAGTTCGGCGATACCGTATCGGAAGAGATGATAGAGAAGATGGCTTCCATTCGTTTAAGGGATGAATTGAAGTCTGGTGTCCAGACCATTCAGTATCAGATCAATACGCTGATGACGACCAATGGCCAGGCACCCTTTGTTACGCTGTTTTTATGCCTGGACGATCAGGATGAATATATTGAAGAAAATGCCATGATTGTGGAAGAGGTTCTCCGTCAGAGACTGGAAGGCATTAAGAATGAATCCGGCGTCTATGTAACGCCTGCATTTCCAAAGCTGATCTATGTTCTTGATGAGAACAACTGCTTAAAGGGCGGAAGATATGATTATATAACAAAACTTGCAGTTAAGTGCTCCTCCAAACGCATGTATCCGGATTATATTTCAGCAAAAAAGATGCGGGAAAATTATGAGGGCAATGTATTCAGCTGTATGGGATGCCGCAGCTTTCTCTCCACCTGGAAGGATGAGAACGGAGACTATAAGTTCGAGGGAAGATTTAATCAGGGAGTGGTAAGCTTAAACCTTCCTCAGATCGGAATTATTGCAAAGGGCGATGAGGAAACGTTCTGGAGCCTTTTGGACGAACGGTTAAATCTTTGCTTTGAAGCTCTGATGTGCAGGCATAAATCACTGGAAGGAACCCTGTCTGACGTAAGCCCGATTCACTGGCAGTACGGAGCCATTGCAAGGCTGAAAAAGGGAGAGACCATCGATGCTCTGCTTCACGGCGGATATTCCACAATTTCATTGGGATATATCGGTCTCTATGAAACAACCAGACTCATGAAAGGGGTCAGCCATACCACTCCCGAAGGAGAGGAGTTTGCCCTTCGTGTTATGAATCACATGAGGCAGGTGGTAGACAAGTGGAAGGAAGAGACAGGTCTTGGCTTTGGACTGTACGGGACTCCGGCAGAATCCCTGTGCTACCGCTTTGCAAAGATCGACAGAGAGCGCTTTGGCAGCATTCCTGATGTAACGGATAAGGGTTATTATACCAATTCCTATCATGTGGATGTCAGAGAACATATTGATGCCTTTACCAAATTTAACTTTGAGAGCCAGTTCCAGAAGATTTCTTCCGGAGGAGCCATTTCTTATGTGGAAGTTCCCAATATGAAGCATAATTTACAGGCAATGGAAGATGTAGTTAAATTTATCTATGACAACATTCAGTATGCAGAATTTAATACAAAGTCTGACTACTGCCAGGTATGCGGATTTGACGGTGAAATTATAATTAATGACAATATGGAGTGGGAATGTCCGCAGTGCCATAATAAAGATAAAAACCGTATGAATGTAACCAGAAGAACCTGCGGTTATTTAGGAGAAAATTTCTGGAATACAGGTAAGACAAAAGAAATTAAATCCAGAGTACTGCATCTTTAGGAGGCAGCCATGTATTATGCAGCAATAAAACCCACCGATGTAGCCAACGGACCAGGTGTGAGAGTATCCCTGTTTGTCAGCGGATGCACCCATTACTGTAAGGGCTGCTTTAATGCAGAAGCGTGGGATTTTCACTACGGAGAAGAGTTCACGAAGAATACGGAGGAGCTGATAACCGGATATCTCAGTCACAGCTATATTGCAGGGCTTACCCTTCTTGGAGGGGAGCCCATGCATCCCGAAAACCAGAAAGGAATTCTGCATCTTGTGGAAGACGTCCGTCGCCGGTTTCCTGACAAAACCATCTGGTGTTATACGGGATTTGATTTTGAAAAAGATATACTGGGAGATATGGCTGACAGCGTTCCCCAGACCCGCCGGATATTAGCCTGCCTGGATGTTTTGGTAGATGGTAAATTTGTAGAAGAGGAAAAGGATTTAAAACTTCGGTTTAAAGGATCTTCCAACCAGAGAATTATAAAGGTTCCTGAATCGCTGGCTTTGGGTGAAGTCATATTATGGGAATAAAAAAGCAGGGTGCTGTCCAATGCCGTAAGGCCGGAGGATGGCACCCTGTTTTTTGTCAGTTATGAATCAGCTTTTGGCTGTGGCCTTCTCTTTAAAACAGGGAAAATGCTGTTTGTAATATGATACTGAAGGCAGACTCTGCGGATTTCGATAATACCGATGACCAGAGCAAATAATCCGGTGCAGATATTGCTGACAGCCATGACTACACCAACACTGGTACTTCCCATCTGTGTATAGTTCTGCAGATACCACAGAACCGGAATGCGAAATACGAATACCCGGCAGAAATTGATGGTCAGGGTGATTTTTGTTCTGCCGAATCCGTACAGCAGTGCAAGAACGGATGAATTTATTCCCAGAGGAATGGCGCCATAGGCTTCATAACGGTAAATCGATGCGATCATATCAGCGAATTCCCTGTTTTCGCCTGCAAAAAGCCTGCTGATCTGTCCTAAAAACAGCAGGGATAAAGACATGAGGACGGCCCCCAGAAAAACATTGATCACGAGGATACAGCCGAATGCCTTCATGGCACGGCCGGGCTTACCGGCTCCCATATTCTGACTGATGATGGCAGACCCGCCCTCCTGAAAACCATTTTGAGGCATCGTAGTGATACCGCCGATATTATTGGAGATTCCAAGGGCACCAACAGTCAGCGCACTGTAAATCGTGCTCATGGAATTAATGACTACTTTTCCAAGGGAAAAGGCAATTTTCTCAATAATAACCGGTATGGACAGGGTGATCATCGGCGCAATTACAGCAGATTTTAAACTGATGCTGTGTAAGGAGCAGCCAAATGCATTGTCCTTCTGGTTTAAGTTTTTAACTGCAGCAGCCAGGATAAAAATCTGGGAGATGATTGTTGCAACGGAGATCATGTTGATTCCGGCCCCCATCACATAAACGAACAGAGCTGTTAAAGAAAGTTTAATGACAATAACACCCATGTTTAAGTGCAGGATTCTGCGGGAATTTCCTCTGGCTCTTTCGATGGCAATATAGACGTTATTAAAAAAACTGATGACCATACCGATCAGCTCCAGACGGAAATACTGGGTGCCTTCTGCAATAAAACTGTCCGGCGTTTTGGCAAATTTAAGAAACTGGGGAGCAGCTGGCATGAGAACAAGAAGAATTGCCGCCCCCAATAAACCGCACATGGCAAAAAGGCTGCTCACCCGTTTTTTTACGAGATTAAAATCTCCTGCACCGTAAGCTTCACTGATTTTTAAACTGGATCCAATGGCAAGTCCTCCTCCCAGAGCGGACAGCGTTAAGTTGATCTGGGAAAGATAGGCGACTGCAGAAACGGAAGAAGCGCTGATATGGGCAGCCATCATGGAGTCAAATATTTTAAAAAGCTGATTTAAGCTTTGATAGAGTGCTAACGGTGTTCCGACATAGAGAACCACCTTCCACATATTGTCATGCAGTGCAAAATTACGGAATTTTTCATCTTTGGCAGATAAAGTTGCTTTCTCTGACATGATATTTCTCCTCTTCTGGGCAATGTTTTTTCGTGCTCAATAAGCATAAGGCAAAGAAGAAATAAAATCTACTAATTTTATGTTGAATTTGGCAGATACTACAGATTTTTTGTTCACTTTCAGCAGCCCTTTGTTTTCAATCAGGAAAAGATGTGATATAGTAGGCATTGGAAAGGCAGGTGATGGAAAATGATCTGGAAAAGAATAGAGGGGCAGATGTCAGAAGCGATGTCAACGGGAGTAATCCTTACATTATCCGGCGGCTTACAGGATGCCTATACCTACTTTAACAGAGGAAAGGTATATGCCAATGCGCAGACTGGTAATATCATTATTTTTGCCCATAGTATTATGAACAGAAGCTGGCAGACAGCCTTCCGCTATCTGATGCCGATTCTGGCCTTTGCTGCAGGGATTTATGTTTCTGAAATAATCAGAGGAAAATATAAGGATAATGAAAGAATACACTGGCGGCAGATTGTAGTGGTTATGGAAATGGTGCTTTTGTTTGTGGTAGGATTTTTGCCCAGGTCCTTCGATCTGGCCGCCAACGCAATGGTATCCTTTGTCTGTGCCATGCAGGTGGAAGCGTTTAGAAAGATGAAGGGCAGTGCTTTTGCAAGCACCATGTGTATCGGGAATCTAAGAAGTGCTACCGAAATGCTGTACCGGTACCGTCAGACCAGGGACAGGGAAAGTCTTGAAAAATGCCTTCGCTATTATGGAGTAATCCTGTTTTTTGCCGTGGGTGCAGCAGCAGGCAGTTTCCTGGTACCTTTGTTTGCGGAAAAAACCATCTGGTTTTCCTGCGTGCTTTTAGCACTGGCATTTGGCATTATGTTTGTGAAAGAGAACCAGGAAGCAGTTGAGAAAGATTAATGAACAGGAGGCGAATTCATATGGAGTACAGAAAATTTGAACATACATTTGTTATACGGCTGGATCCGGGAGAGGAGATTTTAACCAGTCTGATACAGATTTGTAAAAAAGAAAAGATCAGGCTGGCGTCCGTAAACGGTCTGGGTGCAGCAGGTACCATCCAGCTTGGAGTTTATGATACAGAAAAGAAAGAGTATTACAGCCATGAGTATAAGGGACTTTATGAAATTGCATCTCTCATGGGCAGCATTACGGAAAAAGACGGAAAACCTTATCTCCATCTTCACATGGTAATTGGAAATCCTCATAACGGAGAATGCCACAGCGGTCATTTAGGCCGTGCAGTTATCAGCGCTACGGGAGAGATCATTGTTACGGAAATCCCCGGTGTAGTTGGCAGAAGAGCAGATGAGACGGTAGGATTAAATCTTTTTGAGTTTTCCAATTAGGATTAATAGTTCCAATATTCTGCGGCAAGCCTGATAAAGTATCTGGCTGCGCGGGTTAAATAGCTGTTCTTCCGGTAAGAAGCCACCACATCCCATGTGGGGTGGGAAGGAAGGGAAAAGCATGCAATCCCTTCCGGCTTCGTCCGAAGATAGGACATGGGAATCAGGCCGCAGCAAAGGCCGGCCTGAATCATGGTAATAATCGCACTGGTGCTGGAAGTTTCAAACAATACTTTGGGAGTGAAATCTGCTTCGAGGAAGATCCGGTCCACGAGATAGCGAATGGTGGATTCCTGATACATCAAAACAAAGGGGTCCTCTTCCAGAGCTTTGATATCCAGTTCCGGATAAATCTCCCCACTGTTTTCTAACTGTCTGCTTAAAGGGTGCTTTGTGGGAAGAGCAAGAAGGATTTCCTCTTTTCCCAGCTCTACATATTCGTCTAAAGTGCGCTGGCTGGGGCATAATGTCTGAAAGCCAATATCCAGCTCCCCTCTTAAAATCATCTCCTGCTGGTTTATCACACTGCGTTCCACCGGAATGATGTGAATGCCGGGAAAATTCTGATGGAATTTGGGATATACAGCGGAGAACATGGCAATTCCTCTCCCTGGTGTGAGGCCAACCGACAGCGTTCCCTTTTTATCAGAGACCATATCGCCGATGGTGCGGTAGGTTTCCTGTTTAATCAGCAGCATTTTCCTGGCATTTTCAAGATACACCTCTCCAGCCTGGGTAGGTCTCCAATTTGTCCGTGAACGATGAAAAAGCTGAGTACCCAGTTCCTTTTCCAGACGAAGAAGCTGCTGGTTTAATGCGGGCTGTGTGAGAAAAAGCTTTTCTGCAGCTTTTGTGATGTTATTTTCTTCTGCAATCTTTAATATATATTCAATCTGTTTGGTATCCAAGATATTTCCCCCTGTATGAATTATGTACTGTCAGTATAGATCAATTAACTAAAAAGTACAACAAGTACTCAAAGAAAAAGTTAGAGAATTCTTAAAAGTAACAATTTTACAAATGTGTCCCGTGTATTTATAATAAAAACAAACAGAAGTTGGATGATTTTTGTGTAAAATCACTTTGGAAAGGATCAGTAAGATATGAGTAAACCGCTGTTTGTTAAAATCAAGGAAGAAGATAATGTGGCAATTGCAGTCGATGAGATCAAAGCAGGCCAGGAAATTATGCCCGGCGTCGCTGCCAGACACGATATTCCCCAGGCCCATAAGATTGCGCTTAAAGATATTGAAAAGGGTGGATCTGTGATCCGTTATGGTGTGGTGCTGGGCTACGCAACAGAGGCTGTTAAAAAAGGAGACTGGATTAATGAATATATGCTGGAGCTTCCCGAACCGCCGGAAGTGGATCATATGGTATTTTCAACCAATCTTGTAACAGACTTACCAGAGCCCCCGGTAACAACATGGGAAGGATATGTAAATCCATGGGGCGGCCCCGCCGGAACCCGTAATATTCTGGGAATCAGCACAACGGTTCAGTGTGTGACCGGTGTATTAAATGTAGCGGTCGAACGCATGAAACGGGAACTCCTTCATAAATATCCCAATGTCGATGACATTGTTCCTATTAACCATGCCTACGGCTGCGGAGTTGCCATCAATGCCCCGGAGGCGAAAATCCCCATACGCGCCCTTAGAAATTTGTCAAAGCATCCCAATTTCGGCGGACAGCTTATGGTGGTGGCGTTAGGTTGTGAAAAGTTTACAGTAGAAATGCTTTGTGATTCTGCAGATATTAATCCGGACAATGTGATCATACTTCAGGAAAAAGAGGGATTTGAAGATATGATCAGTGCCCTGATGGAAATGGCAGAAAAGAAGCTTAAGATTTTAAATGAAAGAAAACGTGTAACACTTCCCCTTTCTGATTTACTCATTGGAATGCAGTGCGGCGGAAGCGATGCATTTTCCGGTGTTACCGCCAATCCGGCGGCAGGCTATGCATCAGACATGCTGGTAAAAGGCGGAGCAACCGTTTTGTTTTCCGAAGTGACAGAGGTCAGGGACGGAGTCTATCTTTTGGCGGAGCGGTGTATCAATGAAGAGGTAGGGAAAAAACTGGCCGGTGAGATGAAATGGTATGATCATTACCTTCAGGAAGGAGAGGTAGACCGCAGTGCAAACCCGACTCCCGGGAATAAAAAGGGAGGACTTGCAAACATCGTGGAAAAAGCCATGGGTTCCATTGCGAAATCCGGAACTTCTCCCATTGTGGAAGTGCTGTCGCCTGCTGAAAAACCAAGCAAAAAGGGACTTATCTATGCTGCAACGCCGGCAAGTGATATTGTCTGCGGCCCCTGCCAGCTGGCAAGCGGTATCGGGCTTCAGGTATTCATGACAGGAAGAGGAACACCATATGGTCTGGCAATTGCCCCTGTCATCAAGGTCTGTTCCAGAAATGATATGAAGGCACAGTGGCAGGACTTAATTGATATCAATGCAGGGACCATTGCATCAGGAGAATCGACAATTGAAGAGATCGGGACACTGCTGTTTCATGAGATCATTGATGTAGCCAGCAGTCGGAAGCAGACATGGGCTGAAAAATACCGTCTCCACAATGATTTGTGTATTTTTAATCCTGCCCCAATCACTTAATAAGAAGTTTTTATCAGCAATATTCACAAAAAGCGCCTGCTGTGTTAAAATAGAGATCAAATATACGTGACAGGAGCGGAACATGGCTGATTATCCCAATAAGAGTGAAAAGACGAAATACCGGCTTGCTGATTCCATAAAAGACTGCATGAAGACCAGGCCGGTGGATAAAATCACGGTTCAGAATATTGTAGACGGCTGTCAGATGACAAGGCAGACTTTCTATCGTAATTTTAAGGATAAGTATGATTTGATAAACTGGTATTTTGATAAGCTGGTGCTGGAATCATTTGCCCAGATCGGTGTAGACAAGACTGTCTGCCAGAGCCTGAATGAAAAGTTCCAGTTCATTCAAAAGGAGTCGGTTTTCTTTACCGGTGCATTCCGCTCTGATGATTATAATTCATTAAAGGAGCATGATTTTGAACTGATCATGGGATTCTATACGGATCTGTTAATTCATAGAAGGAAGGAACCTTTATCGGAAGAGATCCAGTTTCTGTTAGAGATGTATTGCCGTGGATCTGTGTATATGACTGTGAAATGGGTTCTTTCCGGAATGCCGCAGTCGCCGAAGGAGATGGCAGAGAGCCTTGTGGAAGCCATGCCGCCAAAGCTGTCCGGGGTTTTTTCGGAGGCGGGACTGGTTTAAACTCTGGTATTTATGCACATAAATAAAGTTACAGTTTAGGGCTTGTGTAACATTTGTTACAAAAACCGTAAACTGTAACTTTATTTTTTTAAGCCTGGTTGTTAAAATTATAACAGAACAAAACGGCTTCCTTTATGGAAGAAAAGAAAAGGAGAGATTACCATGGCAAACAGAATTATTTTAAATGAAACATCTTATCACGGTGCGGGTGCCATTCTTGAGATTCCTGGTGAAGTAGCAAAAAGAGGATTTATGAAGGCATTTGTCGCATCAGATCCTGATTTAATTAAATTCCAGGTTACCTCCAAAGTGACAAAAATACTGGAAGAAAACGGTCTGGAGTATGAAATTTATTCTGATATTAAGCCGAACCCCACAATCGAGAATGTTCAGACCGGAGTAGAAGCATACAAAAAATCTGGTGCTGATTATATCATTGCCATTGGGGGAGGCTCCTCCATGGATACCTCCAAAGCAATCGGCATTATCATTGCTAATCCGGAATACGCAGATGTAAGAAGTTTAGAAGGCGTTGCGCCTACAAAGAATCCTTCTGTCCCGATCATAGCTGTTCCAACCACGGCTGGTACTGCAGCGGAAGTGACGATTAACTATGTAATTACTGATGTGGAGAAAAAACGTAAATTTGTATGTGTAGATCCTCACGACATTCCTGTTGTTGCAATTGTTGATCCGGACATGATGTCCAGCATGCCTAAAGGGCTGACTGCAGCTACCGGTATGGATGCACTCACTCACGCAATCGAAGGATATATCACAAAAGGTGCCAATCCCATTACAGACATGTTTAATTTAAAAGCGGTTGAACTGATTGGCAAAAGCTTAAGAGGCGCAGTTGACAATACCCCGGAAGGCAGAGAGGGTATGGCATTGGGACAATATATGACTGGTATGGGATTTTCAAACTGCGGCCTGGGAATCGTACATTCTATGGCTCACGCTCTGGGAGCCGTCTATGATACTCCTCATGGAGTGGCCAATGCGATCCTGCTTCCTACGATCATGGAGTTTAATGCGGAAGCAACTGGAGAGAAGTATCGTGATATAGCAAAAGCCATGGGAGTGGAAGGAACAGATTCCATGAGCCCGGAGGAATACAGGAAGGCTGCAGTGGCTGCAGTTAAAAAGCTTTCTGCAGATGTAGGAATTCCTGCTGATTTAAAAAGCATCGCAAATGAAGCGGATGTTGCATTTTTGGCCAAATCAGCAGCAGCAGATGCCTGTGCTCCCGGAAATCCCAAAGAAGCCAGTCTGGAAGACATTATCCGGTTATATCATTCTCTTATGTAAGTTTTCTTCGTATAGTCCTGCCGGTTCCTTTTCATGGAACCGGCATTTTTTTCTGTAAAAGAAGAATTCCTATGAAGTGACTGGAAAAAACCGGATGCAAAATGGAAAAATCCGTGCTATGATTAAAAAAGTGCTTTGTTGGGAGCATAATACAGCAGAGAGGCAGTGAATCAATGACAGATACAAAGAATGACTTTTCAAAAGGAAATATAGTAGGAAATATATTAAAGCTGGCAGTACCCATGACCCTCGCCCAGCTGATTAATGTTCTTTATAATATCATAGACAGAATTTACATAGGAAGAATTCCCGAGGATGCAACACTGGCTCTGACCGGGCTGGGACTATGTCTTCCCATTATTTCCATGGTAATCGCTTTTGCCAATTTGTTCGGAATGGGAGGCGCACCTCTGTGTTCCATTGAAAGAGGCCGGGGCAATGAGGAAGAAGCGGAAAAAATTATGGGAAACTCGTTTGTTCTTCTCATTGTATCTGGAATTCTTCTTACAGCCTTAGGGCTGATTTTTAAAAAGCCCATGCTGTATCTGTTTGGTGCCAGTGATAAGACTTATCCGTTTGCCGATCAGTATTTAAGCATCTATCTTCTTGGAAGTGTTTTTGTAATGATCGGACTTGGGATGAACAGCTTTATCAATTCCCAGGGATTTGGAACCATAGGGATGATGACGGTTCTGGTTGGGGCGGCAGCCAATATTGTGCTGGATCCCATCTTTATTTTTGCCCTTCACATGGGGGTAAGGGGAGCCGCTCTTGCCACAATTATATCCCAGTTCCTCTCGGCCCTTTGGATTGTGCTGTTTTTAAGAGGGAAAAAGGCTATACTGAAGCTGAAGTACTCAGCCTTTCGCTTAAAAAGATACCGGGTTAAATCGATTACAGCTCTTGGGATGTCGGGTTTTACCATGTCAGTGACCAACAGTCTGGTGCAGATTATGTATAATTCCTCTCTTCAGCACTATGGTGGTGATTTATATGTAGGAATTATGACTGTCATTAATTCTGTCAGGGAAGTAATTTCCATGCCTGTCAACGGTCTGACCAATGGCTCGCAGCCTGTTATGGGCTTTAATTACGGAGCCGGCGAATACAAACGAGTAAAGCAGGCCATTAAATTCACATCTGTGGTGGCTATTGTATATACAACTTTCATGTGGATCCTGGTTCACAGCTTTCCTGAGTTTTTTATTCGTATTTTCAATCAGGATGGAGAACTTCTGGAGGCAGGAATCCCTTCCATGCGGATTTACTATTTCGGATTCTTTCTCATGTCTCTTCAGTTTGCGGGGCAGTCGGTTTTCGTGGCTCTTGGAAAGGCCAGGAGAGCAGTGTTTTTTTCCATTTTCAGAAAGGTCGTAATAGTCATTCCTCTCATCCTTCTTCTTCCCTTCATTCTGGGGAACGGAGCCTATGGGGTTCTTATGGCAGAGCCGGTTTCCAATTTGATCGGAGGAGGCGCCTGTTTTATCACCATGCTGGTTACTGTATGGCCGGAACTTAGCCAAAAGACCGGACCACAGAAAGGACTGAAAAAATGAAAACCATAACCAGAAATTATATTACCCATACACTGTCAAAAGATAATCCTCCCTGCGAACGGATCAAAGCGGGAGAGACGGTAGCTTTTGAAACTTATGACTGCTTTACCAATCAGTTTCTTCCTGAAGAGGCAACCTTTGAAAATGTTGTGCGAAAGCCTGGAAATCCGGCTACAGGACCACTTTATATAGAAGGCGCCATGCCTGGAGATATGTTAAAGATTGATATACTGGATATCATACCGGGGCCTGTGGGAGTAGTTATGCTGGGACCGGGTAGCGGTAGTGAAAAGGAATTTTTTGAAAAAAAAGTACTGAAGCGGATTCCTGTAACTGATGGATACGCTCATTACAGTGAGCAGCTGAAACTGCCCGTCACACCCATGATCGGAGTGATCGGTGTGGCTCCGGACGGAGATGGTGTTTCCACCATTACACCCATGGATCATGGCGGAAATATGGACTGTACACAGATCAGAAAAGGAGTCACTCTTTACCTTCCGGTTTTTACAGAGGGAGCGCTTTTATCTCTTGGTGATTTTCATGGCATTATGGGTGACGGAGAGGTGGAAGACTGCGGTCTGGAGATAGAAGGAAAGGCAGTTGTCCGGGTTGATGTGGTGAAGAACAAAAACTGTGTTCCATATCCCATGATAGAGACCGGTGAGAAGCTGATTACCATTGCTTCCGCAGACGATGTGGAAACTGCATGGAGAAAAGCGGTCAGACAGATGTATGATTTTCTGAAGGAAAAAATCGGCCTGGATGATGAGGATGCCGGAATGCTTCTGACCCTGGCAGGAGACCTGGTGATCTGCCAGACGGTGAACCCCATGAAGACGGTAAGAATGGAATTTCCTCGTTATATAACCAGCAGTTATGGATTTGATTCCATTTCGGCAGATTAAAACAGGCTGAAAATTCTTGACATCAGCAGTTTTTTGGAAGATAATGATAAACAAATTATAAAAGCTGACGATATGCCGGTATGGGAAAGGAAGAGTATAACATGCAGACTATAAGAATTGAGAGAACCGCTTGCCCGAAAGAAAAGCCGGGCAAAGAAAATCCTTTGACATTTGGTACCATATTTACGGATCATATGTTTGAGGTGGATTATGAGGAAGGAAAGGGTTGGTACGACCCAAGAGTTGTGCCTTATCACAAGCTGGAACTGGAACCCTCTTCCATGGTGTTCCATTACGGTCAGGAGATGTTTGAAGGCTTAAAAGCATATAAAACCGAAGAGGGAAAGATCCTTTTATTCCGTCCTGACAAGAATATTGAGAGAGCCAACAGAAGCAATGACAGACTCTGCATTCCTGAGATTCCGGAAGAACTCTTTTTAGAGGCGTTAAAGACAGTTGTAAGCGTGGATCAGGACTGGATTCCCACAAAGCCTGGAACCTCTCTTTATATCAGACCCTTTGTGATTGCCACTGATCCGTTTCTGGGAGTGAGACCATCTCATACTTATAAGTTCATGATTATTCTGTCTCCTGTGGGTGCTTATTACGCAAGCGGTCTGGACCCGGTTAAGATCTGGATCGAAGATGAGTATGTAAGAGCGGTGAAAGGCGGAATCGGTGAAGCAAAGACCGGCGGAAACTATGTTGCTTCCCTGGCTTCCCAGGTGAAAGCCCATGATGAAGGATATTCCCAGGTGCTGTGGCTTGACGGTGTTCACCGCAAATACATTGAAGAAGTGGGCGCCATGAATATTTTCTTTAAGATAAACGGTGTTGTGATCACTCCTGAACTAAACGGCAGCATTCTTCCAGGCGTTACAAGAGATTCTGTTCTTTCCCTGTGCAGAGAATGGGGAATTAAGGTCGAAGAGCGGAAGATCTCTGTAGATGAAGTGGTGGCTGCAGCCAGATCAGGAGAGATGGAAGAGTGCTTTGGAACCGGAACGGCAGCAGTCGTTTCACCTGTTGGGGAGCTTCGGTTTGAGGAAGAGAGAATGTCCATCGGGGGAGGAAAGATCGGTGAACTCACCCAGAGATGCTATGATACCATTACCGGTATCCAGCTTGGCAGGCTGACAGGACCTGCAGGATGGAGCGTTGAGGTAAAATAATATAAAAAAGAACCACCGGCGGGGCCTTACAGCACCGCCGGCAGTTTTGCCTGGAGGCTTAAAGAGGAGTTTTTATGACAGCAGTACTAATGAGGGCAGCAGCCTTTGTGGCGATAATTATAATGGGCTATTTACTGAAACGGGCAGGTTTTTTTCAGGCAAAAGATTTTTATCTGATTTCCAGAGTGGTGATAAAGATCACTCTTCCGGCTGCCATCGTTTCCAATTTCAGCAAAATTACCATGGAGCGTTCCCTGCTTGCCATGTGTGTCATTGGAATTTTGTGTAATTTTGTAACAATAGGGATCGGATATATAACCAATATTTCCCGCTCAGGAGACAGCAAGGCCTTCGCCATGCTCAATATGTCCGGCTATAATGTGGGAAATTTCACCATGCCTTTTGTGCAGAGCTTCCTAAGCCCTGTAGGCTTTGCGGCAACCAGTCTTTTTGATGCAGGCAATTCTGTGATGTGTACTGGCCTTACCTATTCTCTTGCCAGCATGGCAGCAGGAGGTGAGGAGAAGCCTTCTTTTAACAAGGTTGTAAAAAAACTTTTTTCCTCAGTCCCGTTCGATTCTTATGTGATCATGACAATTTTAGGTCTTCTAAAGATCAAGCTTCCAGGTATCATAATCAGCTTTGCAGACACTGCAGGAGCAGCCAATGCATTTCTGGCTCTGCTTATGCTTGGTATTGGATTTGAAATCCGTATGGAAAAAGAAAAAATAAAAAGAATTATCCAGATACTTGGAATGAGATATGCAATTGCAATCACAATGGCTGTGGGCTTTTACTTTTTCACCCCCTTTAGTCTGGAGATTCGTCAGACGCTTGCCATAGTCACACTTGGTCCGGTTGCGGGCATATCACCAGCATTCACAGCCGAACTAAAAGGCGATATTGAAATGGCAAGTGCCGTTAATTCCCTGTCAATCATAATCAGCATTGTGGCAATTACAACGGCTCTAATTGTCCTTTTATAAGAAAATATTTCGTGACGCTTGACAAAACGTTTTTGAGTGTTATAATTTAGGCATAGAAATGCAATTAAGATAAAGCGGTGACAAGACCAGTATCCTGACAGGAGAGCTCAGAGAGAGGCACATACGGTGAAAGTGCCTTGCCGGAATATCAGGAGAAGACCAGCTTGGAGCGTCCCTTAATCGGGAACGGTGATTCCGTTATCATCAGTATAAGTGGTTTGAATGAGTGAATCATTCTTTCAAGTAGGGTGGAACCGCGATTTATTAAGTTGGAATCGTCCCTTTCTGTATGGAAACATATGGAAAGGGGCTTTTTTTATTTGATCCATGATTTAAAATAATTGGTAAAGGAGATTAGAACAATGAAGATTACGTTAAAAGACGGTTCGGTCAAAGAGTATGATCATGCAATGTCAGTCATTGATATCGCTTCTGATATCAGTGAAGGACTTGCCAGAAATGCCTGTGCAGGCGAGATAGATGGAGAGGTTGTTGATTTACGGACTACAGTAAATAAGGACTGCAGTTTAAGCATTTTAACGGTCAGCGATCCGGCAGGTCTTGCTGCTTACCGCCATACTGCCAGCCATATTCTGGCCCAGGCAGTAAAGAGACTTTATCCCCAGGCCAAACTTGCCATTGGACCTTCTATCGAGAATGGATTTTACTATGATTTTGACAATCCTTCATTTTCCAGAGAAGATCTTGATAAAATCGAAGGAGAAATGAAAAAGATCATCAAAGAAGGGGAAGCCATTGAGCGTTTTACCCTTCCAAGAGAAGAAGCGGTTAAATTTATGGAAGAAAAGGGTGAGCCTTACAAGGTGGAACTGATTTTAGATCTTCCCGAGGGAGAAGAGATCTCTTTTTATAAGCAGGGAGATTTTACCGATCTTTGCGCAGGACCCCACCTTATGAGCACAAAGCCGATCAAGGCATTTAAACTGACTTCATCCTCCGGCGCATACTGGAGAGGAAGCGAAAAGAATGCCATGCTTGCCCGTATTTACGGAACAGCATTCTCAAAGAAAGACGAGTTAAATGAATATCTGGAATATTTAGCTAATATCAAAAATCGTGATCACAACAAGCTTGGCCGTGATTTAGAGCTGTTTACCACTGTTGATGTGATTGGTCAGGGTCTCCCCCTTTTAATGCCAAAGGGTGCCAAGATCGTTCAGACCATGCAGAGATGGATTGAGGATGAAGAGGAGAGACGGGGTTATATGAGAACCAAGACACCTCTTATGGCAAAGCGGGATTTGTATATTATCTCTGATCATTGGGATCATTATAAAGAGGGTATGTTCGTTCTTGGGGATGAAGAAAAGGATGATGAAGTATTTGCTCTTCGTCCCATGACATGTCCATTCCAGTATTACGTGTACAAACAGAGCCAGAAGTCTTACCGCGATCTTCCATGCAGATATGGTGAAACATCAACTCTGTTTAGAAATGAAGATTCGGGAGAGATGCATGGACTTACCCGGGTACGTCAGTTTACTATTTCCGAAGGCCATTTAATCGTTCGTCCCGATCAGATTGAGGAAGAGTTCAAAGGCTGTGTGGATCTTGCAAAGTACTGCTTAACGACTCTTGGTCTGGAAGGAGATGTAACTTACCGGATGTCCAAGTGGGATCCTGACAATGCCAGCCATTACCTTGGAACTCCTGAGATGTGGGATGAAGTACAGGACATGATGCGTAAGATCCTGGATCACATTGGAATTGAGTATACGGAAGCAGTGGGAGAAGCAGCGTTCTATGGTCCGAAGCTGGATATCCAGGCTAAGAATGTATATGGCAAGGAAGATACGATGATTACCATCCAGCTGGATATGTTCCTGGCAGAGCGTTTTGACATGAGCTTTGTAGATAAGGATGGAACGAAGAAACGTCCTTATATTATTCACAGAACATCCATAGGCTGCTATGAAAGAACTCTTGCATGGCTGATTGAAAAGTACGAAGGCGCGTTCCCGACCTGGTTATGTCCGGAGCAGGTCCGTGTACTTCCGATTTCCGAAAAATATCATGAGTATGCAGCTAAAGTTGCTGATCAGCTGAAAGCAAACGGAATTCTTGCAACAGTAGATGAGCGTTCTGAAAAAATCGGCTATAAGATCCGCGAGGCCCGTCTTTCAAAACTGCCGTATATGCTGGTAGTGGGACAGAAAGAGGAGGAAGACGGTGTGGTTTCCGTACGCAGCCGTTTTAACGGAGATGAAGGACAGCGGCCGATTGCAGACTTTATTGACGATATCTGTAAGGAGATCCGTACAAAAGAAATTAAAAAGGTCAATGTAACAGAAGAATCCAAATAATATCATATGATTCCGTGGGAGAAGAACGATTCATGAGAATAGTTTCCTCTCCCGCGGCGCATAATACCTCCTGAAAGAAAATCTCAATAAAAATTCCAGGAGGAAATGAATATGACAAAATTGGACTGCAATGTAACAAGTTGTTTGCATAATTCTGATAATTGCTGTTGCAAGTCTGCAATTATTGTGGAAGGCTCCCAGGCCAAAGATACGATTGATACCTGCTGCGGCAGTTTTGATGAGAACAAAGACGGTTCCTTCCATAACTTATTCAAAACACCGGAGAGCAGGCTGGAAGTGGACTGTGAAGCAGTTAACTGCGTATACAATGAAGGCCGTCACTGTTCGGCAGAGCATATCGGCATTGCAGGTGATGGTGCAAGAGAAGCGGGACATACAGAATGCGCTACATTTAAGACCAGATAACAGTAAAAAAAGACAAAGGCAGGCTGGCAGAAGTCCGGCAGGTCTTTGTCTTTCTTCTATATTAATTACAAAGGGCAGTTATAATGATTTCAGCCATAAATTAAAGCGAAAAAACATTGACATATCACAAATTGTGTAGTATTATAATAAAAGTTGTGGAAACAACAGACAGGAAAGTAGGTATCCGCCTCACCACGGCACGAGTAAGTGTCCCTGGTTCATAGCCTTTGATACATAGGTGTACTGTGTAGAGACTTTGGTGGTGGATAGCGTTTGTCTATCTACTTTTTTTATGCCTAAAGGCAGCAATGTGATTCCGACCAATACACACACAATATAATGGAGGTGCACGACAATTAGCGATTTAATGATTAATGAACAGATCAGAGATAAAGAAATTCTGTTGATTGGTGAAAACGGAGAAAAGCTTGGAGTTATGGCAACCAAAGACGCCATGCAGATGGCAAAAGAAGCAGAGCTTGATTTAGTTAAAATTGCTCCTACCGCGAAACCACCGGTTTGCAAGATCATCGATTACGGTAAGTATCGTTATGAGCTGGCAAGAAAAGAAAAAGAAGCTAAAAAGAAACAGAAGGTAATCGAAATAAAAGAAGTTCGTTTATCTCCCAACATTGATACAAATGATTTGAATACAAAGATGGGCGCCGCAAGGAAGTTCCTCGAAAAAGGAGATAAAGTGAAGGTAACCTTACGTTTCAGAGGTCGTGAGATGGCGCATATGTCAAAGTCAAGATATATTTTAGATGATTTCGCTGAGAAGTTATCCGATATTGCGACAATCGACAAACCATCGAAAGTGGAAGGAAGAAGCATGGTTATGTTTTTAACCGCAAAACGCTAAAAGAACATTATCAAGGAGGAAAATACAATGCCTAAATTAAAAACAAGCAAATCAGCTGCAAAACGTTTCAAAGTTACAGGTACAGGAAAGCTTGTAAGAAATAAAGCTTACAAATCTCACATCTTAACTAAGAAGTCTACTAAGAGAAAAAGAAATCTTAGAAAAGATATTGTTGCTGATGCAACCAATGCAAAAGTAATGAAAAAGATTTTACCATATTTATAGAATTCTAAGTTGAGAAGGAGGAAAGACCGATGGCAAGAATTAAAGGCGGTATGAACGCTAAGAAAAGACATAACAGAGTGTTAAAGATGGCTAAAGGCTATAGAGGCGCTCGTTCCAAACAGTATAGAGTAGCAAAGCAGTCCGTAATGAGAGCTTTAACAAGTTCTTATGCAGGCAGAAAAGAAAGAAAGAGACAGTTCAGACAGTTATGGATTGCCCGTATCAATGCAGCAGCACGTATCAACGGCGTATCCTACAGTGTATTTATGCATGGATTAAAGCTGGCTGGTGTTGATTTAAACAGAAAAGTATTAGCTGATATGGCTGTTAATGATGCAGAAGGCTTCGCAAAATTAGCTGAGCTTGCAAAATCCAAAGTAGCTTAATCGCAGATTCAAACCTCGAAAACCTCGTGTTTACGGGGTTTTTTTATTTTTAAAACCCGTTTAAAAAGAGTTGTTTTTGATTCGTAATTTCTACTCATATTTGTTAGCATATATGTTTCTTGTAAATTAACATTTTTTCTTTCAATTAATATAAATTCACTGGCTCTTAGACCGGCATAAATCATCATAAATATTATATCGACAAAAGGTAAAAAATGAAAAATAGTGTTACTAATTATAAGTCTAAAACGTTTATATAATAGAGGGTATTCAAAAACGTATGTTTATTCCAGCAGTTTTAAGGATTAGGTGATTGATATAAAAGTTAAAATTATAAATATTATAAGTTATATTGTTATCATTGCGGGATTGATAATGGGAGAAAAAGTATCCACTAACGCCACGCTGTGGAATATTATCAAATCAGAATTTTGGAAGATAATTTTTATAATCTCTGTAGGTATTATCACAGAAGTGGTTGTTGGATATTATCGAAAAAATAAATGAAATAAGTAATGCACGGTTTGATGAGCATTCACCTTCAAAATTAGTTTAACGCAGTAAGGTACAATGAAAACATAATATTGTGAGTTGGTAGAATAATATGGTATAATAATTACCACTTTGAATTAATAAAAGAGATAATCTAAATTAAATAGGTTATAACACTTGTCGGTGTTTAATAAATATTAAAGAAAGGGGCTTGGTAAGTATGACAAACAAAACTAATTGGAGGGGAAGTTATATTTAGCCCTCTATCATATGGAGGTACTAAAATGTTTTTTAAAGAACTTGAAACTGATAGATTGTTTCTGAAAAATATCTCATTGCATGACAGAGAGTTTATACTAGAACAATTCTCAAACAACGAAGTAAATCGATATTTGTTCGACGCTGAGCCAATTGCAGATATCTTAGGTGCTGACGAAATTATTAATTTTTATATACAATCAGAGCCAAGAGCACAGCATCGGTGGATTCTGGTAAGAAAGAGTGATGGGACAAAAATCGGCACATGTGGTTTTCATTGTTGGAATAAATCCAAGGGCTTTTGTGATATTGGGTATGACCTTTACCCAGATTATTGGGGAAAGGGTTATATGGTTGAAGCGCTGAAAGCAATATGTGCATTTGCTCGAAATGATATGAAAGTAAGAGACATAAATGCTTGTATTTTTATTGAGAATGATAAGTCAATTATGCTTGCTGAAAAGTTGGGCTTTACTTTTAACGGGCAGATAAAAGATGAAATTTTTCGTGATGAAAAATACCCGCATAAAATTCTGACCCTTAATTGCACCATATAGTATGAGTAACTGGAAAGAACACACATTTTGATTTATTAAATGATCTATTATAAATTCTTAAGGTTATCTCCTCTTAAATAAGGGATTCCGGAACAGAAAGGAAGTAAAAATATAATTCTTGCTTCCTTTCTGTATTAATCCTGTCATACGATACACGTATCATAAATGCTTTCTTCCCACCAGCCAAAGGCTATTCTGCCAGAGGCAGAAGATGTTGGAGCTTCTGGCGTAGAGAGGAATATCAATAAAGAACCTCCCGGAGGGAATATTAGTTTACCATTTTCACTCTCTACCAGGGTTGCTTCCGGTAGAGCCCTGCGAACAAATGCTTTTACGCCTCCGGAAGGCTCCCCTTCAACATTTGAAGCATATTGCAACTTTATTTTTGGTTCTGGCAAAGGCATAAGGGCAGTATTGGTAGGCGATACCAAATCTGAATCAGTCGGTGTACCAGGTGGAGTTGCATTAAACCAAAATTGGGCGCGGTAAGGAGCTTCCGATATATCTGTAACAGTCCACACATTTACATATAAGTTTACCTGGGAGCAGCACGGATTATATAATCTGGCCCAGGCGCTGGTATTGCTGCCAAAAGACAAGTTATCTGCATATCCGATAAAATATTCCCCTTGCAGCGACTTGTAAAGTTCTATTGGTACATCCACTTTTTTAGGTAATATGCACGTATCGTAACGGCATATATAATTATCCATATTACCACATCACCTTTCTGAATTGTTACTGTTTAACGGTCTGGCTGCGGGGGAGCTTTCTTTGTCAGGAGCAGGTGAACATATCGATCCGGTTTAACGATATTCCTGCATATGACCAGCCAAATCTTCTGTCCCAGCGAAAGCCTGAGACGCTGTTACGCCATATTTGAATTGGAAAGAACCAGAACTCCTGTCCGTTGCTCATCCATATATAGGTAAAGCGCCCGATACAATTTCGCATTGAACCAGGGCTCACCATTTTTGTAGCAGATCGGGCCTGGGCAGGTTTTGGCGGTGCGGCTGATGGCGGAGGGCCCATAGGCACTGGTCCGCCTGGAGGGGTGCCGTAAGGTGGGAATGGGGGCATATTCTACACCCTTTCGTTTTATATTAATATTATTATATGTAATATAAGATTTGCAGTTAATAAAAACTGAAAAAGAACGCAGAGGGGCGGAAGTCTACAGGAGATTGAGACTTCCGCCCGGAAATGCGGGTGCTGGGGACAGCACCTAAGTACTACCTTAACAGGTATGTACATTTATATATATGATTCAATATGAAATATTATGCGATGATTTTAAACAATAAAAAAATCACACGAAACGTGTGATTAAAAAACTCCCCGAGTAGGACTTGAACCTACGACCCAACGGTTAACAGCCGTTTGCTCTACCGACTGAGCTATCGAGGAATATATGACCTATTATACTCTAAAAGTAAAATATGTCAAGAAAAAACTCTTGGTTATTAAGAGTAAGTGCGGGAGATGGGACTTGAACCCACACGATCATACAACCACAAGATCCTTAGTCTTGCCTGTCTGCCAATTCCAGCACTCCCGCACAACGAAAGTAATTTTACCATCTTTAACAAGAATTGTCAATATTATTTAAAAAATATATACAAAAAAATAATTTTCAAAATAATTGAAAATCAGGTTGACAGAAAAGAGCATGTATACTATAATAGCTATTGTCGCTGAAAGAGATGACAGCGCAATGCAGAAGTGGCGGAATTGGCAGACGCGCACGGTTCAGGTCCGTGTGGTAGCAATACCTTGAGGGTTCAAGTCCCTTCTTCTGCACGAACCTTATTGATTGTCATAGCTGTAAGGTTTCCTATAATATGACATGCGGGAGTGCTGGAATTGGCAGACAGGCAAGACTAAGGATCTTGTGGTTGTATGATCGTGTGGGTTCAAGTCCCATCTCCCGCATTAACGGGCAGTTTTTCATTCGTGAAGAACTGCTTTTTTTGTGCGATTTAATTGTAATAATAAATTTCTGTAATGGTAAGATAAAGATAAATAATTTTAACTTATCATTACAGAATGCTATAATCATAATCAGAAAAGGAAGCAGCAATAAAAAAAGACTATTGCAAAAGAAAGGATAAGAAAATGAGATATGATCTGATTGTGATTGGCGGAGGGCCTGCCGGTATTAGTTCATCAATTTATGCGGCCAGCAGGGGAGTTAAGGTACTGGTACTGGAGAAAGAGCAGGTTGGAGGTATTATAGGGAAAGTATCCACAGTAACCCATTACTCTGCTTTAATGGAGAAGGAAACAGGCTCCACTTTTGCAAAACGCCTGGAAACCCAGGCGCTAAATGCCGGAGTCCATATACAGTATGAGACTGTAATGCAGGTATGTCTGTATGGAACAGAGAAAAAGGTAGTGACAGATCAGAATACTTATGAGTCAGCAGCAGTTATTCTGGCAAATGGCTCCTCTCCCAAAAATCTTAATATACCGGGGGAGAAACAACTTCTGGGAAAAGGTATGGGTTTAAAAGCTTTGAAAGATGGGAATCTGTATGAAGGCAGAAACATCTACGTGGTGGGTGGTGGAGACGGCGCTTTAAAAGAAGCACTCTATCTTGCTGGATTTGCCAGAAAGCTTACAGTTATTCATTTTGAGAATAAGCTTGGGGCGATTTATGAGTTTACAAAAAAGCTGGAATTACTGGAAAATGCAGAAGTAAAGCTGGAAAAAAATCTTACAGCGGTTTTTGGTAAAGACCGTGTGGAAGCACTGGAGCTGACGGATGTGGTTACAGGAGAAAAAGAGCGCATTGAAGATCCTGGGTGCGGCATATTTACTTATATTGGTACAACGCCCAATACAGAATTATACAAAGAACTGGATCTTGTGGACCATTATATACCTGCAAATGAAAAAATGGAAACAAAAATAGCAGGTGTCTATGCAGCCGGAGATATTCGGGAGAAGCAGATTCGCCAGGTGGCCACTGCAGTTTCAGATGGTGCAATAGCAGGTATCAATTCTGCAGCTTACATTCTGTCCCATGGTAATTAATAAATATAAAAAAGTGCTTGCTTATTTTGGAAAAGTATAGTATTATAATTGTACGAATTGATTCATCAATTTGTGCAATTATAAGAGCAGAAGTGGCGGAATTGGCAGACGCGCACGGTTCAGGTCCGTGTGGTAGCAATACCTTGAGGGTTCAAGTCCCTTCTTCTGCATATTGAAAATGCCCTGTATGAGAATTACAGGGCATTTATTTTATTCACTATTTGCCATGGACATACCAGGCTCATAAACGGAATACTGGTTTCGGCCATGTTTCTTTGCATGATAAAGTGCGATATCCGCTTTTCTGTATAATTCTTCAAACGTGACTCCATCCTCCGGATAGGCGGCAGTTCCCAGACTTCCGGATATATGCACTTCCGGTTCCAGGGCACTCCCGATCAGACTGCATAAATTTTCTAAGCGGGAATACAGATCCATGCTGTAAGAGACATCTTTCAGAAGAATTATAAATTCATCGCCCCCTAAGCGGCCGAAGATATCTTCTCTCCTGAGCGCAGATTTAAGTCTTGATGCGGCCCGATGGAGTGCCTTATCTCCAAACTGGTGTCCATAGCTGTCATTTAACTGTTTAAACTGGTCAATATCCAGCATGATAAGGATGTGGTGCCCCTTGCTGCTGTTTAAGATAAGACGGATTGCGTAAATGGCAGCTGATCGGTTTAACAGTCCGGTCAGACAGTCCTGCCGTGACAGCTCGTGTAAAGTCAGTGTCTCCCGCTTTGAAGCATCAATATCTTTGATCAGGATAAAAGCTTTGATGGTGTCTGTATAAGGGTCTGTTACAATCTGTACCATACCAAGAGTCCAGCAGACACTGCCATCAGCCCTTAAACGGCGATGTTCCAGCCGGAGAGAGCGGTTGCCCTGGTAGTACTGAAAAAGTAAGTACTCCTTGTTGAAGAAATTTAAGTAAAGTTCTTTGTCTTCCTCATAAATTTCATGCTCTGCAATGTAATTCATGATATCAGCAAAGGATTTTTTTGCGTCCTCGGGAACATTACAGGTCATTTCTCCGATTATTTCCTCAAAGAGATCTGATTTTGTATTGTACTCGTAATAACCGATGCAGTCTTTTTTCTGTTCCTGCATATACTCCGCCCAGCGCTGATATGCCAGCTCTTTTTCATATTGATCCGTAATATCCTGATAGGAAATAATACCGCGCAGGGGCTTTTTTTCTTCCGTATATACCAGTGAATAATGCTTTGAGAACCAGTGGTATTTTCCGGATCCGGTCTTAAGTCTGACAACACATTCCCCTTCCGGAGTACCCCGCTCCATTTCTTCATAAAATTCCAGAAAGTCTTTCATACTTTCCTCATGTACGATGCCATTTTCAATTAAATATTCCGGAGAAAGGGGCATGGTGAAATGGGCTGGAAAGTTTCTGGTAAATTCTGAGGAAGGAGAAAGGGTTCTGTTTGGGATATCATAGATACATACAATACAGCCGGAGTGACGGCTTGCAAGTCGGTATTGCTCCTCCTGAACTTTAAGACTTTCCATGTTTCTTTTCAGCCAGGTGATATCCGATACAGAACAATAGAATAACTCTTCTTCTTGTATAAAATGAAAATCCATGGAGAACCAGCAGTGGTCATCCATTGTTTTGGCTCTGAATTCCAGTCTGAATATCCGGGATCCAAGCTCCATATGATTGCGAATCTTTTCTGAAAATTCTCCAAATTCTGATTCACAAATCATATCTTCAAGACAGGAAGGAGACTGAAACCAGTTTTTTATTGCTGAATTTGAATAAATAACTGGAAATCTGTCTTCTGTCTTTACCTTCAGTATGCCGCATGGTATGCGGTCTAAAAAAACATCTCCGTCCATTGTTCACTTTCTCCCATAAGTGCGTTAGAAAATAAAAATATCTATTATTATAAGCATATGAGGCAAGCATGAAAAAAATTACCTGTTTAACAAAAATAGTAAAAAAAATATAAAACATGTAATTCGTATAGGGAAAAGGGTGAAGATCTGATAGAAAAACACATAATTGAGAAAAATAACAAAAACGGCTGATTTAAGCTGACCAGCCGTTTTTCCTGTGAATAAACCTTTTTTAAAATCTGTACAGATAGAGAGGTCTTCCATCCTTTATAATCCTGTCTGGTTCACCCTGAATTAAGGGTAAAGCATAGGCGAGAAAGTCCTCTGTCACATTGGTGCCATGATCACAAATCCACTGGGAAGGAAAGAGTTTCTCCTTATTGCACACTTCATTTACATCAACAGTAACGCATTCCATTTTATACGGGGAATCGGAAATACGTCTGAAAGCGATCATCATGCCTGTGGCTCCGTTTAAGGAAGCTATGATTCCCTGCCTGCCGGCAGTGACGGCCTCTTCAATATCTGTTGCCGATGCAAGCATACCGCTGCAGCGCTGGTTCACATTAAGCTCAATAGAGCGAACCTTCACACCAAAACGGTTACGGACGAAATTCTCCAGCATTTTACCGCTTCCGGTCAGCATCTTATGACCGAATGTATCAGTACGGACTTCGTCTGTGTACTCACAGATAAATTTCCCTTTTGCATCAGAAATGCCTTCAGAAATACAGACAATGACAGAGCTCTTTTTGGATAGGGCCTTGTCCACGTCAGCAGCAAACTGTTCAAAATCAAATGCGGCTTCAGGCAGATAGATCAGAACAGGATTATCACCTTCAAACTTTCTTGCAAGTACGCTGGCTGCAGTAAGCCAGCCTGCATGACGCCCCATCAGTTCCACAATCGTTACTGACTTTTGCTGGTAGACACAGGAATCCAAAACAATTTCACGAACGGTGTCCGCGACATATTTGGCTGCACTTCCAAAACCCGGTGTATGGTCTGTATGAATCAGATCGTTGTCAATTGTCTTTGGAATCCCGATAAAACGGATGCTGCTTTTGTGATGGGAAGCGTAACGGGAAAGCTTGCTTACTGTATCCATAGAATCATTCCCACCGATATAAAAGAAATAACCGATATCCATGGCGCGGAATTTCTCAAACAGTGCGGGGTAGAATGGAGATGATAAATCATCAGGCAGTTTATAACGGCAGGAGCCGAGATAAGCTGCAGGTGTCAGCTTTAATAACTCCAGTTCCTCCGATGTTAAATCATTGGTCAGATCCATATAATTTCCGGACATGAAGCCTTCTATGCCATTGATCATGCCATAAACCCGGCCGATCTCGTCGTGAGCCATCCCTTCTTTTATGACGCCGTAAAGGCTTGCATTAATCACAGCGGTTGGTCCGCCGGATTGTCCTACGATTGCATTTTTCTTCATGTATAATTTCCTCCAAATCTGCATATGCCAGGTGCACTTTTCCTATTCTATAATAGAAAGAGCATCTTTGCAACTGAATTTAAAGGATATAAGGGAATTGGAAAGGAATGGCAGAGAAAAAGGTGATAAAAAGGGAGGAGCCGGTGAAATGTGGGTTCCACCGGCGAGTTATGAAAAAAAGTTTTATAAAACAAGTTTGGAGTAATTCTTGTTTCTATAATTAAGTATATAGAAGAGATGTGAAGTAAGTTTGTAGAAGATGTAAATAATTTTTGTACGTCTTGTGAAAAAACTGTGAATGAATAATGGTGGAATTTTATAAGCGATTATAGCTGATATATGTATATTAGCTGTTTATAGATGAATAAATATTAATCAAATACAGCCTAAATTAGCATTGCTAGTAACGTACTATACAACAAACTATACAACACTATAAATTCTTTTCGATCTCTTCTCAAAACCATACTATATCTATGTGCGTATAAAAACGTGCCCAATATTAATAAACATTAAAAACCTAATATTGATAGTTAGTAAGTATGATGATATTCTACTAAAGAGCATAAAAAATTGTACGCAATTTTAAACAGAAAGGACGTCTGCGGTTAATGATTAAAATAAGAGAATACACTGTTGATGATGTTAATTCTATGATTCCCATATGGAATGAGGTTGTTGAGGAGGGGAATGCTTTTCCGCAGAAGGATATATTGACCTTTGAAACTGGCTGTGCCTTTTTTGCATCACAGACATGTTGTTCTGTGGCAGAAGATAGCGAAATTGGTAAGATATATGGTCTATATATTCTTCACCCGAACAATGTAGGAAGATGTTGTCATATTTGTAATGCTAGTTATGCGGTAAGCTCTGAAAGTAGAGGACTACATATTGGGGAAAAGTTAGTAACAGACTGTCTTATCAAAGCCAAGCAATGTGGATTCAGAATTATGCAATTTAATGCTGTGGTTTCAACTAATAAGCATGCAAGGCATTTATATGAACGGCTTGGTTTTAAACAACTTGGAACAATTCCGGGGGGATTTTGCATGAAAGATGGTCAATTTGAGGATATTTGCCCTTATTACTATGTTTTATAGATGTTTATCACGGGTTATAATGAAAAATGCCCCCAAGATTAATATGGAGACATTTTTCTAACTAAGGCTTAAGCAGTCAACAATACTTCATTAACAACCTATTGTTATTTCCGCATTGCCATCCATGACTTGACACCTCCGTCTATAATGATGTGTTTTTTGATGAACACAATATTATTATGAGTATAATCTGTAAAAATATTATGGTAATTACAGTAAATGAAAAAGAGATGATTGTAAATGCCGGGATTTATTGCGTTTTTTCTTGAATATAAATAAAGAGTACGGTATGTATTATATAGGTCAATAAAGGGGGAGGCAATGAAAAAGTATATTCTGACAATGGTTTTGATCCTTGAAATTATTTGTGCAACCGGTTGTATGAAGACTACCGTTGATACTAAGGAAGATGTTGTGGTTGAAGTTGGAGATAAAATTATCACTTATAATTTGAAATGTTTGCCTTATGATATGGAATATAATGGGCGTATGTTCCAATACTCATCCTGCGAGCTCTATCAGGAAGAATCTGATGATAAACATTGTTATATACCTTATATAGTTGCAAAAGTTAAAATAGATGGAATCGATGATGAAACACTGCATTGGTTTGATGAAGATCTCTATGTTTACGGCAATATATCCAATAGTAAAAATCAATTAAATAATAAGGCGTTATCTAAGATCTGCAAGATTGATAATGGAGGATATCGGTATTATGTATTTTCGCAGTTATTATCAGTGACTGGAGATTATAGGTGTGATTTCTCAGAATCAGCGTTTAATGTTAGCTTCTTAGTTCCTCAGGCCGTGACCGATAGAGTTACAGGGAAGGAACGTACAGATAATAAATCTTCGAAATATGTTTATAATGGATATTTAAGTACAAATGTTAAGGATCTGAAAGATATAGGCGAAGATATCTGGTATGAAATAAAACGGTCAGAGGATATAAATTAACCGCTTCATAATATCAGAAGCGGTCAATTTTTCAGGCTGTTAATCAGGCATTTTAGAAAGCTGGGTATTTCCATTATGGTTGCCGCAATAAACTCCTTTTTTTATTGGTGCAAATACAAAACCAATAATTATCCCTAATAATAAAGCTGTTGATATGATGAGCTTTTTTTCAAGAATACTCCATTCCTGATTGAAAAAATGTTTCATAGCCAGCTCCTTTCTATTCAATAATGATTTATTATATCATAGAATATTCTAAGTTAATACAATAATCAAAGATATTGACAATTTAAATGTGATAGCTGTAAAATCATAAGATAATTATCTATATAAATGAAAGGTAGAATATATTATGATAGAAATTTTTGCAAAACCGGCAGTTGGTGCAATTATTTACAAGGTTGAACAGGGACAGCCCTATATTTTAATTCAAACTCGAAATAAAGAAAACGGCGGTAGTGAAAATGGAATGATTGAAATTCCTGCAGGGAAAGTACGCGAATATGAAAATATGTTCACTGCTTTACGCAGAGAGGTATGGGAAGAAACCGGATTAAATATTATAAAGATTTACGGTGAGGAAAATACTGTTTCTTCAGAAATTAATGGTTATAGCACTATAAGTATGTCGCCGTTTTGCGTGACACAGAATTTGAGTGGGGGATATTCCATAATCCTTCACACATTCATTTGTCAGGCAGAAGGAAATTTACTCACTAATACAAATGAAACATCAGACGTTCACTGGGAACAGGTTGAAACAGTTAAAGAAGTTCTTTACAAAGACCCGGAGAGCTTTTACCCAATGCATATAAATGCACTTAAAAAATATTTTCACGAAAACCCGTGAGAATGAACCTTGTTAAATAAGAATCTGGCGGAGGAAATAGCAATGATTAATGGTATCAGCCACCTTACATTTATTGTGCAGGATATAGAAAAAGCCACTTTATTTTTTAAAAAGATATTTTCTGCAGAGATAGTCTATGACAGCGGAGATCAGACATTTTCTTTGTCAAAGGAAAGATTTTTTCTTATTGGAAATTTATGGATTGTGGTTATGCAGGGAGAACCATTGCCAGAGAATACATATAATCATATTGCATTTCAAATAAATGAATGTGATTATGATGATTATAAAAAGCGTATTGAAGACTTAGGCGTAAAAATGCGGGAACCAAGAAGCAGAATAGAAGGGGAAGGACGCTCTTTGTATTTCTATGATTTTGACAATCATTTATTTGAACTTCATACAGGAACACTTGCTGAGCGGTTAAAGTCTTATAATTCTATTAAAGATAAGGTATCCCTATTTTAGAAAACAAATGAGGATTAATTTATGAATAAGCTGTTTTTTTTGGGCAGAGGTTCTGGATATCATTCTATAGAATCCAATACATCAGCATATATTAAAGAAAATGAAACATTATTATTAATTGACTGTGGAGAAACGGTATTTAAGAAAATTTTAGAGAAAAATTTAATGGATGGAGTTAAAGAGGTTCATGTACTTATAACTCATATGCACTCAGATCATATAGGGTCATTAGGTGGATTCATTGGATATTGTTATTGGAAATATAAAATAACAACAAAAGTTTACTTTAATGAAAAAGAAAAAATAAGATTATTTTTAGAATTATTAGGCCTCAAAGAAAATGAAAGTTTTAAAATACTAAACTCCAATCAGAAGAGAATAGAATCATTGAGTTTAAATATAGATTCCAAAATAACTAAACATGTTAAAACACTAAACACTTATTCGTATATTTTAAATTTTGATATAGGAAATAGCATTTTTTATAGTGGAGATACCTGTGAGACGAATATCGATATCATTAAATTTTTAAAGAATGGGAATTTAGTATATCACGATGCATGTATAGATGATTCAAAGGGCAGTGTGCATACTTCTTTAACAAAATTATGTGAATTGGTGCCTAAAGAAAATAGGAGTCAAGTTTATTGTATTCATATAGACGGAGAAAACTTTGACGAAGAAGCAGATAAACAAGGTTTTAGTGTAGTCAGAGTTGTTTAAAAGTTACATATGAGGAGGAGTATATGATTTCATATATAAAAGCTACAAACGATGATATAGAATTACTTATGCAGAGTAGATTGGAGATGTTAAAAGTTGTAAATAACTTAGCAGAAGATTACATATTTCATGAGGAGTTAATTAAGTTTAGCAGAGAGTATTTTAAAAATGCTAATCAAACAACTATATTAGCAATTGATGAAAAGGTGGTAGGATGTGCAACGATATGTTACATTGAGATAATGCCTACTTTTTCACATCCTACGGGAAAGAGAGCACATTTAATGAATGTATATACCAACAGACAATACCGCAGACAAGGAATTGCATTTCAAATGTTAAGTTTGTTAATAGAGGAGGCGAGAGAAAAAGGAGTCACGGAAATTAGTTTAGATGCTACTGAATTAGGAAGAGAATTATATAAAAAACTTGGTTTTGAAAATTCAAGTGAATGTATGATCTTAGATTTGAAATAAAATTAGAAAAGCAATAACGAGAGGTAAAACACGTGAGAAAAACACTTCCGGATGTGGCAAGTTATTTGAAGGAAATTATGGTTCCCGAAACTAACGAAGTATATGCGATTAATCCTGCATTTAAAAATGTTTTAATGGATGAAAATTTTCATGCAGGCATGCAGGCGTTCAGGACCTTTTTGGTTCGGCTTTACGATTACTTATGCGCCAAAGGCAACGACTATGATAATAGCAAAAAAGTTGCCCACGAATATGAAAACCGCACCACGCTTTCTGTATATTATCCCTTCCTGCACTATGTAAGAGTCATACTAATGAACATAGGTTACTATGGAATGTCTGTTGAAAACTCTCAATCTCTCGTTTGTGGTAATACTGTATTGTGTGACAAGCTGTCTGTTACTAAAAACCTTGAATGTCTGCGGTTTCTTGCAGATTGCGGTATTTGCATTGACGGTATTGACATGAATGATAAAAAACAAAGCTTTTCAGATATTAAAACCATAAAAATAACATATCCGGATAACCCCACCATGCTGACAGGCCTGAAGGTCATGGCAATTGCCGAAAACGACCACGGCACCCTTGTCAACCAGGATATATTTTTACGCTGTGATTACAGAATATTGAAAAAAGATGAAACCAGTGTACTTACCATCGTGCAGGATACGATAAAGCCTTTATCCGCAGATGTCAGGGATTTCATTTTGCAACTGCATCAGCGTTATCTGGATAAAGGACTTACCTGCATTGTGGAAATAAAAGGGTTTCATATCTATATAAAATATTGTTATAAACGGAAAGATTTATGGGGGATTAACGCTTCTCTCAACAATGGCTATCATATTAATGTGAAATCAACAAAGACGAAAGAATACACGGACACCATAAAAACGTTTTCCCCAGTTTTGCAGGAACTGATTGCAAAGGGGTATGGCTGCGGCAGAAAAAGAGAAATCGGTTATTGTGATGGCGGTTGCCGCGGACTACCCATATCGCTGGATAATTCTGTTCTGTCAATGCGAAATGACATTGTAACATGGTTTGATAATGAAGTGTCATGTTTACAAAAGAAATAAGTTATCGATACATTATAAATTATGAATAAAGAGAAAGGAAAAAGTATATAGGTAAGTGATATGCAATATGCGATAGAATTATATTAACAGAATTTATGGAGGAAAATAAAATGGCATGTGATTATGCAGAATCAGTAAATATAAGAAAAATTACAGACAACAAAAAGGAATATTTAGACTTACTATTGTTGGCTGACGAGCAGGAAGATATGATAGATAAGTATCTCGAGCGTGGTGAAATGTTCGTTTTGGAAGATAATGGGATAAAGGCCGAATGTGTGATTACACAAGAAGGTAATGGTGTTTATGAACTTAAAAACATTGCTGTTTTGCCTGAATGTCAACGAAAAGGCTATGGAAAAAGCCTGATAGAGTTCCTGTTTTCTTCTTTCACTGATTGCAACACCATGTTTGTCGGGACAGGAGATGTACCCTCTTCACTAACTTTTTATAAAAAATGTGGCTTTACAGAATCACATCGAATAATAAACTTTTTTGTAGATAACTACGATCACCTAATGTTTGAAGATGGTAAACAACTGGTTGATATGGTTTATCTGAAATGGGAGCGATAAATGTTATCAGCCATAACAAACAGACGTAGTATACGGAAATATAAAGAATTAGATATCCCCAGACACATGATAGAGAAAATTTTACAGTCAGGGATACTTGCACCATCATCTAAAAACCGTCAGCCATGGAAATTTATTGTAGTAACTGGCAATGCAAAGAAGGATATACTCGCAGCTATGGAAAAAGGATTAATGAGAGAGAAAGAGCACCCCCTTCTTCCGGAAAGTGCGCAGTATCTCAGTGGTGCAGAATACACCTTGAAAATTATGGATCAGGCACCGGTTATCATTTTTATTGTCAATTCGCTTGGATTAGATATTTATTCTTCTTTAAAACCTGAAGAACGTATCTACGAAATCTGTAATGCTCAATCGATCGGTGCCGCTATTGAGAACATGACGCTGACAGCTGCCGAACTTGGGTTGGGTAGCCTATGGATTTGCGACACATATTTTGCATATAAGGAATTGTGCGATTCATTAAATGTTGAAGGAGAGCTATTTGCTGCAATGGCAGTAGGGTATGCAGATGAAAATCCTATTGCAAGACCGAGAAAAAGTATAGATGATATTGTTGAATGGCGTAATTAAGTTTAGATCAATTTATGATAGTAATGTATCGGTTCTTTAGGGGAGGAAATAGAGTGTGTAATAAAGAAATAGTAAAATATTTTTATGAGAAAGTAGTTTCACAGAATCTAATTAACGAAGTTTTTAAATTTGTATCCAATGATTGTGAAGTAAAAGTGGGAGAGCAAAGTATTCACATAGGAGTAAATGGTATGAAACAACATCTAATTGATGTTAAAAAAACATATCCTGACTACACTATGAAAATTATTCGCCAATATTGTGATGGAGATTATGTTATTTCAGAGTTTATTATGGAAGGTACGCATAAGGGGGAGTGGTTGGGAATGAAGCCTACTAATAAAAAACTGACTTTTACTGGCGTTGACATTGATAAAATTGTAGATGGAAAAATCGTTGAACATGGCGGGGCAGTAAATACGTTTGATACTTTGTTTGAAGAAAAGATTATAAAACCCTCGTAAAATTAATTATTAAAAACGACCTGCTATCAGTATTAAGGTGAATGAACGGTATTAATATCATTGGAGGTAAATATTTGTGGATAATTTCGACGATATAGTGAGAAATAATGATGGAGCTAGTCAGGTAGAGCTTGAATTAGCAGGTACTGGAATTAGGATTGGCGCATTTATAATTGACCATATTATTATAGTTGCGTTTTTCGTGTGTCCATCAATAATATTTATGTTTAACCATATTCAAAGCGACCCTGCCAAAGCATGGTCTATTTTTCCCGTATTAATGTTGATGTCATTTTTAGTTTACTTTCTA
Organism: Lacrimispora sp. 38-1; assembly: GCF_049890855.1. Classification (NCBI taxonomy): domain Bacteria; kingdom Bacillati; phylum Bacillota; class Clostridia; order Lachnospirales; family Lachnospiraceae; genus Lacrimispora; species Lacrimispora sp. 38-1. The sequence continues at coordinate 124,192 of NZ_JBANEW010000058.1, forward strand.
AAAGATATTATTAATGGGGCAAGCCTGGGAAAGCGTGTATTGGGATTGACAGTAAGAAGCAATTTGGATACATCGAAAGTACCATCTGTTCCAAGGCTTTTTTTGAGAAATATACTTACGTTTGTATGGCCGATTGAATTTCTCGTTCTTGTATGCGGTGCGAAGAAAACAAAACTAGGCGACCAAATAGCGGGTACAAATGTTTACAGGGTGTCTAAAAAATTCCCAATAGCTAATATTATTGTCTCAGCAATATTGGCGATGGCAATTCTTGCGACTTCGCTTTTCTTTATAATATCATCAATATTTAAAAATGACGACTCTTATAAAATGGCAGTAAGCTACATAGAAGCAAGCCCGGAAGTCACTGATATAGTTGGAAACATTGAAGGTTATGGCTATATGCCTAATGGAAGTCTTAATTATTCCGGAGGCTACGGGCAGGCGTTTTACTCGATTAAAGTCATAGGCAGCAAAAACACTGCTCATGTTCAAATAGAACTGGAAAAGAAACTTAATAAAGATTGGGAAATAGTTTACTTTGATTACAGTAAATAAAACACCTCCAAATTGATAATTCTATCTTATATCAATTTGGAGGTTTACACAATCTTTGGAGTACCTGGGAAAGTTCTGTCTAAGAAGTTTCGCCTGACTGCCCCGTTATCTCACAGCCAACCGTTTCAATACAGGACTTAATTGAATTTTCGTCTGCTGATTGATTATAACCCACTTCAATGGAGCCTCTCGCCACATCGATATTGACCATGGATACTCCATCTATTTTATCTAACGCATTTTTTAGCTGGGTTTTAATTTCTGTATTCTGTATGCCTGATGTTTCATAATGAATTCTTTTCATAGGACAACTCCTTGCAGTTTTAATCGTTTTTTTGGACATTTAAAGCGCTTAAGCCTTTATCATCCTGCCTGATGTCAAAATTAACAGACTCACCTTCGTGTAAATCTTTATTATGAGTTTTTTCTTTTACTTGCGAATGATGTACGAAAACATCCTGACCATCGTTGGTTGAGATGAAGCCGTAGCCTCTTTCGTTATCAAACCATTTAACAACACCCGTGTAATTAGCCATGCAAAACCCCTCCTTGCAAACCGTCTGTAAAATTCTGCGCTTCTTATCTCTTTGAATTATCTTCCTTTAATCCAAATACAGCTCTGGCGCTTTCTGCCTGGGGATTGTGATTAATATGCTTTGAATGAAAAGTTCCGTCTTCCTTTTTATGGTTGCTCGTACTTTTTTTAGAATTATCTCTGCTCATTGTAAGCCTCCTTTTATTGTGAACTAATTTTAGTATACCTATCATTTAAAAATATCATGCTATAGTTCATATCCAGTTTAAACCAGATGGATACAAAGTTAAAATTATATGAAAAACCACCACACAGCTGCAGACGCTGCGGCTCCGACTATACAGCAGATGGTGTCGTTCATGGTATCAACAAGACCAGCCGGCTGAAGCGTCCTTTCAGATACGTGATTAACGGAAGGATGAATTTTCTGCCACCGCTGGGCATTTCCATGTGAAAGGCAATCACTTATATATTCAAGTACTTCCCAGATTACGTGGAGAGTTACGGAAAAAGAAAAATTAAACAGCAGGATTACGGCTTTTTTAGAATCAGCATTTGTTTTAATAATTGCTGCGCCAAATCCAAAAAATCCAACACCGGAGAGTAAATGAATTGTCCGGTCCCACCATGAATAGCGGTCGTAATAACCCAGACTGCTGCCAAGAAATAATGCCATATACAGGACGATCAGATAAATAATGATACTGAACGGATCTATGACGATTCCCATAAACCAGTCTGACAATTCAGGTAAAAAGGATAATGCCAATACTAAGATCAATGAACCCATTATTTTGTATTTTTGTTTTAATAAATAAAAAAATGCGTAAGCAACGGTTAAACAACGAAAAACAAACTGAAACAGATATAAAATATTCATGTGGTCACCTCAAAATGAAGTATGCACGATTGCAGAAGAAATATGTAATTGTGATGCAGATGCAACCTCACAGCGCTAGAAGACTGCTATTCAATGTGCCCGGTTTTAAAAACGGAGACCCGAACATAAAATGATATGATCCCAGTACATATTTTAAAAGTGAGGGTGAGTTGGAATGAGGTATGAAAAAATGAGTGCCTGCGAGAAGAGGGAGGCTTTAGAACTCCTGGGAATCGCTGTCATTGCTGTGCTGTTAGTTTATTTACTCATCTCTTTTTATTTTACCAGCCATTTCTTTTTCTCTACTACGATAAATGGAGCGAATGTATCCTTAAAAAATGAAAAACAGGCGGATCAGAGCTTAAAAAAATATGCTGAAGATTATAAACTCCTTCTGGTTGAACGAGATGGTATGTCTGATCAGATCACCGGTCAGGAGGCAGGGCTGGAATATAAGAAAAGAACGTATGTTAAGGACGCGCTGTACGATCAGGAGGCATTTCACTGGCCGGAATCTTTATTTAAAAAACAGAAATTATATGAAGAGGATCTGTTTTTATACAATGAAAACAAGCTAAATATAGCTTTAAATAAATTAAAATGCTTTAGTCAGGCCAGGATTGAACCTGAAAATGTTTCCTATCAATATTCAGACGGCCATTATCAGCTGGTGAAGGAAATATACGGCAATCATATAAAAAAGGAACAACTAAAGAAAGCTGTCACAGACAGTCTTACCAGAGGGGAAACAATACTTAATCTGGAAGCAGACTCCTGTTATATGGATCCTGTATATACCATGAATTCTCCCAAAACATTTAAAACACTCAGACATTTAAATAAGTATGTTTCCACACATATCATTTATCTATTCGGAAGTAAAAGAGAAGTGGTGGATGGGAATGTGATACATAATTGGATTACAATAGATGAAAATCTGGATATTGTATTGGATAAATATCAAGTGGGTGCCTATGTAAAGGCATTGGGGAAAAAATATGATACTGTGGGAGTAACAAGGAGTTTCAGGACATCTCTAGGAAACCTGGTAAATGTTGAGGGCGGGATATATGGCTGGAAGATCGATCAGGAGGCTGAGACAGAAGCATTGTTTGAAAATATCAGTTCCGGCCGGATGCTTATGAGAGAACCTGCTTATATTCAAAAAGCAGCATCGAGAGCAGGTAACGAAATTGGAAACACGTATGTGGAGATAAACATAACCAGACAGCATTTGTGGTTTTATAAAGATGGCATGCTGATTGTGCAGGGGCCGGTGGTTACGGGTAATCCAAACAGAGGAAATGCAACAGTGACCGGAACATACATGATTAACTATAAGCAGGAAGGCACGGTTTTAACAGGTCCGGGCTACGCAGCAGGTGTTCAGTTCTGGATGCCATTTTATGGAAATATGGGCATTCATGATGCTAAATGGAGGCGGGCATTCGGAGGTGAAATTTATAAGAAAAACGGTACTCATGGCTGTGTCAATGCTCCATATTATCTTGCGAAAACAATATACGAATATATAGAAGCAGGTGTTCCTGTTATTTGTTATCAGGAATAAAAACCGGCATATTCATTCTTTATGGACTTTAGCTCCTGTCTATGATAAAATGCAACTGGCGGATTTAACGCTTCTTCATTTAAGATAAAGGAGACAGGAATGGCTAAATTATATTTCAGATATGGGGCGATGGGCAGTTCAAAGACAGCAAATGCACTGATGACCAGGTATAACTTTATAGAAAAGGGAAAACAGGTTTTACTGGTTAAGCCGGATATTGAAACCAGGGATGGGATTAATAAAATCAGATCAAGGATTGGTCTGGAGGCTGAATGCATTGTATGGTCTGAATTGGAGAAATATGATTGGGAACAACTAAAAAAATATGATGTTATAATAATAGATGAAGCACAGTTTCTTGAAGAAGCAGATATTGATAAGCTGGCATATATTGTGGATCAGTATGAGATTCCGGTTTTTTGCTATGGTTTACGAACGGATTTTACTTCTCATCTTTTTCCGGGCTCTAAACGGCTCATGGAACTGGCCGATGATATCTCGGAATTAAAAACAGTCTGCTGGTGCGGCAGCCGTGCAGGGCTGACTGCAAGAATTGATGGAAACGGAAATGTTGTGAGAAACGGAGAGCAGATCCTGATGGGAGCAAACGATAAATATGTATCTCTCTGCCGGAAACATTATAATGAGGGAAAAATTAAGCCTGACTGAGTTTGGGCTTTTTTAATACTATTTTTTTAACAGATCATGGAAACTCCTGATATCAGGATCATAAGAATCTGTTTTCAGTATAATAAATGTTTCTTCCAGCGCAGAGAGCAGGGGAATGAAAATAACCCAGACCGGAAGAATGCCCATGAAAACAGCTGCTGGACACGCAAAAAAGAAGATGATTCCGGAGAGCTTGTTTCCGATGGTGTGGAGTATACCAGGCAGTCTGAATTTTTTCCTTGTTATAAACAGGTTTAAAAACCGGATCAGTGCAATCAGGACTGCCCCCCAGATAACCGGAACCGGTATTACGAGCCCGTAAGAAAGCAGCATTCTGAAAAAGGCAGTAAAAAAGAATATGAAGTCAGCAAGACTGTCCAGTCTGGCACCTGTTCTGGTCTGTAAGTGAAACTGCCTGGCAAGGAAGCCGTCAAGAACATCACTTGCTCCGCAGAGAAAATATATCATAAGAAAAAGAGTCCAGTTATCTGTGATAAAAAATAAAAGCACAGCCAGGATAAGACGGACCACGGTAATATAGTTGGGAATGTTTTTCATGTGAGATCTCCATAGCAGGGATAATGATGCTTTAACTATGGCACAGAACGTTTTCTTTGTCAATTAATATGGGGTACAATGTACCCCATGGAAAGTTTATTGTCTGGAATACATCTGCTCAATTGCATGAATCTGGGTGACAAGCATGGCATTGCAGGGGGCGGAGATTTTGTACTCGCTTCCCAGATTGGCGACAACTCCGTTTATTCTGTCAATTTCCGTCAGCCGCTTATTCTGTCTGTCCTGATACATGCTGGCAAATCCGCTGGCATCATTTTCACATACTTTTGAAACTGCCTGAAGCGCCTCCTTTCTGTCAAGATAAGTACCGTCTGCTTCTGCAATCAATACACACTCATAAACAATTCTTTTGCATAAATCCCACAGATAGGGATTGGTATAGATTTCTCCGATCCGGCACTGCATCAGTGTGCTTAATGCATTGATGCCGCAGTTTATAACCAGTTTCTGCCAGAGTACGTACTGGATATTATCCATGATATTTACAGTAAGTCCGCTTTCTTCCAAAGCCCGGGCCGCTTTTTTTACGTCACGCAGGGAGCTTTCACAGGGATGATCGGGACCGATGTTGGTGGGTCCGCAGCCGGAGTGATAGAATTTTCCGGTTTCCAGGGAGACACTGTTATGACTGCTGGTGCCAACGATAATCCGTTCTCTTGGGACAAACTGTGCGATGTCCCGGTTATTGCCGGCACCGTTTTGAAGCGTCATGACGATGGTATCAGGTCCTAAAAGTGACTGGTTGTTTTTCATGGCTTCATAAGTATGAATCCCTTTTACAAAAACAATAACCAGATCCTGATAACCAAGACTGGTTCCGCTTAATGCTGCTTTTACTTTAAATGGTATCTCTGTATGGTCATGGCTGACCTTAATCAGTCCCTTTGCGTTGATATGTTCTACCAGGGACGTGCAGCTGTCAAGCAGTGTAACTGTATGAGAGGGCGCCAGATAACTGGCATACAGACTGCCCATGGCCCCTGCACCAAGAATTGCTATGTTCATTATATCCTCCGTTATAGGTATGTTTTTCTTGATTTTACCATGAATTATTTTCTTAATATAATGCTGAAATTTCAATAGTATCATGAAAGAAATTCATGTATAATGAAAGCAGCTGAAAATAGAAAGGATCTATCAAATGGATATAAATAAATACATTCTGTTTGTAAGAGCAGCAGAAACGGGAAATTTATCAAAGGCGGCAGCACAGCTTAGTTATTCACAGACTGCAGCCAGCCATATGATTTCCTCCATGGAGGAGGAACTGGGAATTAAGCTGCTTTACAGGGGAAGAAACGGGGTATCCTTAACAGAAGAAGGAGAGAGAATCTTTCCGGCCGCAAAAGAACTGACAGAGAAAGAAGATATGATAAGACAGCTGGCAGGAGAGGAGAATATACAGCATGGAAAGATCCGCATTGGCGTAATCACAAGTGTTGCCGTCAAGTGGATGCCCCAGATGATTATTGAATTCAGAAAGAAGTATCCGCTTGTGGATTTATACATGAATGATGCAATTAATTACGAAATCATGAAAGACTGGTTTTCCAAAGATGTAATTGATTGTGCGATCACGGCAGAATCAAGCAGGAAGGAGAATGAAACCCCGCTGGTAAAAGATCCCTATTATGTCATTCTGCCGCAGGACCACCCGCTATGTGTCTGTGAAACGATTACTCTTACCCATTTAAAAGGAGAAACCTTTGTTATTCCAAGCGAAGGGACCAGCTATTCCGTAGGGAAAATGCTGCGCCAGGCAAAGGGTAAACTGATGGAACACAGCGGATTTTTAAGCGACCAGGCTGCCATAGCCATGGTATGCGGAGGCTGCGGAATCAGCATTCTGCCAAAGCTTGTTCTGGATTCTTACGGCTGCGGCGGATATGTGAGAAGAGCGCTTGACCCGGAGGTATACCGTATTATCTATTTTTGTGTGCCTTCCGGTAAAACTCTCCGCCCAACGGTTAGAATATTTTCAGCTTTCGCCAGGGAGTGGGTAAAAGAGAATGCAGAAAATGTAATTCTTACATGATATCCGGGTATAGAATGACAGGGTTTCACCAATCCTAAGAATCAGAAAAGGAATTGAAAGAAAAGAGGAATGATAATATGAGTCAGAAAAAGGGGATTGGGTCTGAATTTAAGGAGTTTGTCCTCCGGGGAAATGTAGTGGATCTGGCAGTCGGCGTTATTATTGGTGCTGCATTTCAGGGGATTGTAAGTTCACTTGTGAAAGATGTTATCTCTCCCCTGATCGGTGTGATTACAGGAGGTGTGGATTTTTCCAATCAGTTTTTGCTGCTTTATAAGGCGCCGGAAGGCACATCCATTCAGACGCTTGCAGACGCTCAGGCACTGGGGCCGGTGTTTGCTTATGGTGCCTTTATTACTTCAGTAATAAATTTCCTTATTATGGCTGTTGTCATATTTATTATAATAAAAGCAATTAATGTACTAAAAGGAAATAAACAGACAGAAAGCCTGGATTCTAAAAATCAGACATCTTAAATAAAGAACAATGATTTCTCCGTCCTGTTGAAATCATCGTTCTTTTTGTATACAGAAAGATCAGCCTTAGAAACCAGAATAGAGGCGGTTTAAGAGGCGGGAAACATCAAGGATTCCATAACCCCAGATATTATTTGGATATTGGTAGGAAGGGTTTCGCTGTGCAATTCGTATGAGAAGCCAGTTTGCCTGTTCTCCTGTTAATGAAGTGAAATTTCCTTTTCCCTGAGTCCATTCAAACAGAATTGCCATTGCAGCGGCAGCCTGTGCGGCAGAAGCACTGGTACCTGTTAATGTTCCATATTGTCCTCCTAAAACGGCACAGGGGATGCTGTATCCGGCAGCAGCTACGTCAGGCTTTACCATACCGCTTCTAGTATATCCTCTTCCGGATTCATTTATAATATTACCTGTCTGCTGATTATAACCGGTTACTGTAAACACATTTTTACTGTTGCCAGGTGATGTGATGGTGGTATCCGGGTCCGGACTGAGAAAAAATGTGCTGTCAGAAATTAAATCCCCGGAGGGTAGCCAGGCATTGAAAGAAAAACGTTCGTTTATTGTATTACTGACATGAAAATTCCAGGTTCCCGGAAGGGGACTTTCAAAACGCAGTAAAATCAGCTGATCCCCGCTTTGCTGTTCAAATGATATATTATTAATCCAGAGTATGCTCTGACTGGTTTGAAACTGATACCTTGTGCATTCATTATAGGATGGGTCCACAGGGGGGATTTTCTCCATGTTTGGAGAAGTGATTTCTATGGAAAGCTGTGCTGGTGTGACGGACCATATTTCCATTGGAAATTTAGTTTCACCCTGACCGACATTCAGTTGAAAATCGTTTGTAAAAGGAAGGGAAACCACAGAGTTAAAATAGTGTCTGCCGTTATTACCCTCGTTCCCGGCTGATGTAACGATCCCGATTTCCGGTATTTGAACCAGATCATCAATGTATCTGGATAAAACGCCTCTGCCATCATGACCGCCCTGGCTGCTTCCCAGAGCAAGACATATAACAAGGGGGCGTTTCAGCTTTTGGGCAAGAATTACCAGATAACGGAGTCCCAGTACAATATCGCTTTCCTGATAACACAGCCTGTCATCAGGAATGGAAAAGAGCATTTTTAAATTCTGTTTGGCATCCTTCAGCTTTACAACTGCCAGTTCTGCATTTGGAACGATCCCCAGAAACGGCGGATTGGTATTCAGGCTTCCGGCAATGATGCTTGCCACAGCAGTACCATGCCCGATTACATCTTGTGAGGGTACAACCGAAGAAGGAGTTTCAGAACTCAGCGCAGTGTTGATGGCCGCCCTTGTATATTCCGTGCCAAAAGTAAAACCCTGGGGTGTGGGTCCGTTTTGAATGGTCTGATCCCAGATTGACAGAATTTTTGTTGTTTTATCTCTGTTTAAAAACGCAGGATGCTGATAGTCAATTCCTGTATCTATAATCCCGATAATAGTCCCCTGACCTGAAAGGAAAAAATCCGGTGTCTGCTGGACAGACTGAAAAGGAGAGGAGTGATATTTGCCAATAATGGATGTAAGTGTATAGACGGATGGGAAGAAATGATAGGGATTCGTTCCCAGATCACAAAGCTCCTTACTTTTTTTTAATACATGAAGGAGGGAGAAATAACCGTTTAAGAGTGTGATATCGTCACCAGAGCCGAAAGTAGGTACCATGTAATTATTGATTATCATATCATAATAATTATTGTCCAGTACTTTCCCCATATTTATCTCTCCTTTATTCCGTTTCTTCTGGCATATGCTATATCTTATGCACGAGTATTTCCATTATGATTGGTCTCTTCTTAACATAACTCATAATAAGGACCTTTTTGCATAAGATATATCATATGTACCGCAAGTGATAGACAGGGAGGCCTGCTTATGCAAAAAATACTGGATGAAAATTATTATGATTTAATTATCAGCAACGTGATGAAGTCTACTTATGATACAGGAGATAATATTACCTATATGAATTTAAGACATTCGCTGGCTCATATTCCCATCCCCAGTATCCCACCGGATCCCTGTGATTTAGGAACCTATCCTTATAATGCATTTCCCTCTGTACTGACACTCAGTTCTACAGTCAGTCTTGAAAAATCAGGAATTGGAACAGTTCAGAGAAATCCGTATCTTGCACTGTTTGGAAGAGGTGTTTTAGTAGCGGTCATTGATACGGGAATTGATTATCAGCATGAGGCTTTTCGGTACAACGATGGAACGACCCGTATCCTTTCCTTATGGGACCAGACCATTCAGACTGGAAGTCCGCCTTCCGGCTTTACATATGGGACGGAATATACCAGGGAGCATATTAACGTAGCTCTCCGGTCGGAAAATCCCTTATCCGTTGTTCCTTCTGAAGACACCAATGGGCATGGCACTGCGATCGCCAGTGTTTTAGCCGGTAAACCAAACCTGGAGCAGTCGTTTAGCGGAGTCGTTCCGGAAGCTGACCTGGTAATTGTAAAGCTGAAGCCTGCAAAGAATACGCTGAAAAGGATATTTTTCGTTCCTGAGAATGCAGAATGCTATCAGGAATCTGATTTGATTATTGGAATCGGTTACGTAACGGAACTTGCCAAGAAACTGAACCGCCCTGTTGTTGTCTGCATTGCCATGGGAACCAATCAGTCAAGTCACGATGGCCGGGGAGCAACCAGCTATATTACAAATTTTCTTGCCCAGCAGCCCCAGACAGGAATCATTATTTCGGCGGGAAATGAAGCAAATAAGCGAAGACACTATTATAATAATACGGTTACAGAACCGTTTGTAAATGAGTTTGAATTGAGGGTTGGAGAGGAAGATAAGCTGTTTTCCTTAGAACTCTGGCCGTTTGCTCCAGCAAGACTTTCCGTTGAAATTACAGTGCCAAACAGAGAAACAACCGGACAGGTATTTCCTTCTCTTGGTGAATGCAGGAGATTTTCCTTCGTCTTAAATGAAAGTGTCATATGGATTAATAATTATATTTTCGAGGAGGAGACAGGAGACCCGCTGATTGTCATGCGTTTTCAGAATCCGATTCCAGGTATCTGGATCATAAAAGTGCAGAATCTGGAAAAGGAAGCATTTGCTTTTCATGCCTGGCTGCCTTCGGGTGATTTAATTAGTGAAAATACCTTTTTCTTAAATTCCAATCCAGATACAACAATTACCGCCCCTGGTACATCTACCCACCCGCTGGCAGTGACTGCATACGATGGGGCAAATGACAGCATATTACCGGAATCGGGCAGGGGATACACAAGAACCGGTTTTATAAAACCGGATATAGCAGCACCAGGATATCAGCTTACCTGTGCAGTTCCGGGAAACCAATATGGCACCATAACCGGATGCGGCTGTGCGGCGGCACAGGCGGCTGGAATTGAAGCCATGGTTTTTGAATGGGCGGTACCAAGAGGAAATTATACAACCATAACAGGCAATGATGTGAACCGGCTTCTCATAAGAGGAGCAAGACGCAGTCCGGCCAATATATATCCCAATAACGTATGGGGATACGGCCAAATTGAAATAAATACTCTTTTTGAACGACTCACCAATATTTAATTTCAGGACATCCCATTGCCCGGAGTATGGAGATGTCCAATTTTATGGAAATAAGGGTTGAGGTCAGGGGTTTGTTCCTGTATAATCGATACGACAGAGAAAACCTTATTTAAAGGAAATAAAACTGCAAAAGGAAAGGAATGGAGAAACGGTATGGAGCATGAGGAAGAGATCGGACTGGAATCGTTAAACGGTCTGGTGACAAGTGAACTGAAGTGGTATGTGTTTGATCTGATTACGGAAGGATTAAAGCTGGATAAAATAGATGAAAGCAAATATAGCGTTGAGAAAGAAGACAAAGAAAAAGCCAGCTTTTTCATAAAGGATGGAACTATCCTGGTTACCGGAAAAGACGGCGGGGACTTAAAGGTTTATGAAAATTTATACCTTGCAGTCTGCGACTTTTACAATCGGGTGTATGAGGATGAGACAAAGGTGGAAGAAGCCATCTCCCGTTTCCTCACAAGGACACTTGATTTACCGGTTATCATGAAAAGACCCAGCAGATCCATGCTGATGGAGCAGATATCAGAATGTGAGATGCGGATTGCGGATATGGATGAGCAGTTAAAAAAAGAGGATATAAAATCTGTTAAGGCAAAACGAAGACTGGATGTGATATATCTGGAGGGGTTAAAGGCTAAGCTGGATGGACTTCATTAAAATTTAAAAAATATGTGAATAAAAATAATTGAATGGGTGATAATAGAATTATACCAAAGATAAGTGAATACTTATCCTCCCCTTTTTAATACCCCATGTGCGGCAAAGGCGTCGCATGTGGGGTGTTTTTTATGTGTAAGGGAAAGGAAAGCCGCTTGAAAAAAAGACTGAGAACTGATATACTCTGATTTAAAATGCCAATTACCGTGTATTTCACGTTTGAAAGGTTAAATAAAATGAATGAAAAAAAATATAACAGACTGCGCTGGTTTTGGGGGTCTTTATCCCTCCAGAAGAAAGTGAATTATCTTACAGCCAGCGGAGCTGCTGTGGTCATACTGTCCATCATTGCCAATTTTATGGTGGCGGGGTTTGGAATGAGAGGATTCAGTTCTGTTTTAAGAAACAACTCACAGAGTCTGTCGTTCTGGTCTGCTATGGAGAATGAAAAGAATGCATTTGCTTCTTATATAAAAGATGATACGAAAGACAGCCGTGAAGTGTATGAAAAGGCGTGCAGGAACACAAAGAAGGCGGTGGACCAGCTGCCTTACGATTATAAGAAGACAGGCCGGTATCAATATGCAAAGGTGTGGTCCATCCGGAATATGTATGAAAATTATGCTGTATACCGGGATGAATTTCATAAGCTTACGAAACAGGATCCGGATTATACGGAAAAGCTTTATACGATTTACAGAGTACAGGCCTATCTGACTGCCCATGCCGGACAGCTGGAGCAGATGACTGTAAAGCATGGCAATGAAAGCTATGAAAGAAACCGTTATTTACTGGTGATCGTTCCGGCGGCAAGCCTGATATGGGGAGGTGTTTCCCTGCTCTTTGTTAAACTTTTAAACCGGTCTATTAACCGCAGTATTATACGTCCTGTGGTGGAACTTGCGAAAGATTCGACGCGGATTGGGAAAAATGATTTCTCCGGCGAAGATGTGAAGAGAGAAGGGGATGACGAAATCGCAAGACTGGTGCGGGCTTTTTCTGCCATGAAGTCTTCGACCCGGGGCTATATCAGCGCATTGACGGAAAAGCATGAGATGGAAAAGCAGTTAGATGAGGTCCGCCTGCAGATGCTTAAAAATCAGATTAATCCCCATTTTCTTTTTAATACTTTAAATATGATTTCCAGCATGGCCCAGATTGAGGATGCATCAGTGACTGAGAGAATGATCTCAGCGCTCAGCAGTCTGTTCCGATATAATTTAAAATCAACAGATTCGGTCATGCCGCTGGAGAGGGAATTAAAGGTTGTTCAGGATTACATGTATTTACAGCAGATGCGTTTTGGGCAGCGGTTTCAGTACATTACTGACTGCAGCCCTCAGACACTTGATATATTGATACCTTCTTTTTCTTTGCAGCCCCTGGTTGAAAATGCAGTCTTACACGGACTTTCTAAAAGAAGCAGGGGAGGAAAGATTTTAATCCGTTCCTGGCTAAAGGGGGGGAAACTGGTGATTTCAGTGGCTGATACAGGGGAAGGAATTGACAGTGAAAAGCTGGAGGAAATCCGGTGCTCTTTAAGAGACGGAGAGGAAAAAAAGACGGGAATCGGTGTTGGAAATATTTACCGGAGAGTCCACGGTATGTATAAAGACGGGGAATTGTCCATATACAGCGCTCCTTTTAAAGGAACAGCGGTACAGCTTTCCTTTACACCGGAGTATCAGAAGAATTCATAAGGAGGAAGACAGATGTATCGTATTTTACTGGCAGATGATGAACAGATCGAGCGAATGGCACTGGCCAGAAGGTTAACCAGACATTTCGGTGACAGCATAAAAATCAGTGAAGCGGTGGATGGTGCAGATGCCCTGGCTGTATTTGAACGGGAAAAGTGTCAGATTGCCATACTGGATATCGCCATGCCGGAATTAAACGGTGTGGAGGCTGCTGAGCGGATCAGGAGTCTTAGCAGGGATTGTGTAATCATCTTTCTCACTGCTTATGATGAGTTTTCCTATGCAAAACGGGCAATTGTTATACGGGCTCTGGATTACCTTCTCAAGCCATGCGAAGAAGAAGAACTTCTTGCTGTCATGGAGGAGGCTATGCGTCTCGCTGATATTCAGGATAAGGGAAATGGAGATGGAGTTGGGGCAGATGACGGTTCTGAGCTTCATGAACTGGATTCGTACCTTCATGAGCCGGCAGATGGAGATGCCAAGAGCGATGTGGCAGCCCGTATTCTGGAATTTATAAAAAATAATTATATGAAAGAAATATCCATGCAGGACGCAGCCCGGCTGCTTCACTATTCCGATGCCTATTTCTGCAAACTTTTTAAGCAGTGTTTTGACCAGAATTTCACTACCTATTTAACGAAGGTCAGAATAAATGAAGCGAAAAAGCTGCTTATGAATAAAAATGCCAGTGTAAAGGATGTGAGCATACAGGTGGGATATTACGATTCCAATTATTTTGCAAAGGTATTCAGACGAATTACCGGAGTGCTTCCTTCTGAGTTCAGGGATAGTCAGAATGCACAAAAATAAGCAATTGTATTTATGCAAACTGGCGAAAACTCCAAGGAGGATGTTAAAATATTCTCCCTGGAAGACAATCCTCTACGGTACAAAAAGAAGCTTCAGGTTATATAATTGAGAAAGCATTAAGGCAGGCATCGCCCCCTTGTTGATTCGCTCAATCATATAACCTGGGGCTTATTTTTTTGCCTGTTACATCTTAAAACAGGTGGGAAGGAAGGTAATTGTATGAAGAAATTCTTAAAAAGACTGGCAGCAGGCATTCTTGCAGCTGCTTTGGCAGCAGGGCTTAGCGGCTGTGGTACGGCAACTTCGGGCAAAAGGATTATCAGAATCTCACATGCCCAGGCAGAGACACATCCGGAGCATTTAGGTCTTCTTGCATTTAAACAGTATGTGGAAGAGCGTCTGGGAGATAAGTATGAGGTACAGATATTTCCCAATGAGATTCTTGGCTCTGCCCAGAAAGCCATAGAGCTCACGCAGACAGGAGCCATTGATTTTGTAGTTGCAGGAACTGCAAATTTAGAGACATTTGCTGATGTCTATGAAGTTTTCAGCATGCCGTATTTGTTTGATTCAGAAGAGGTGTACCGCTCTGTCATGGAGGATACGGACTATATGCAGAATATTTATGCTTCCACAGATGAAGCGGGGTTCCGCGTTGTCACCTGGTACAATGCAGGAACCAGAAATTTCTATGCCAAGACACCGATCCGTACGCCGGATGATTTAAAGGGTAAGAAAATCCGTGTTCAGCAAAGTCCTGCCAGTGTGGCAATGGTAAACTCATTCGGTGCAGCAGCAGCGCCCATGGGGTTTGGTGATGTATACACTGCGATTCAGCAGGGAGTAATTGACGGAGCGGAAAATAATGAGCTGGCACTTACCAATAACAAGCACGGGGAAGTGGCAAAGTATTATTCTTATAACAAACATCAGATGGTACCGGATATGCTGGTGGGTAATTTAAAATTTTTAAACAGTTTAAGTCCTGAAGAATATGAGGTTTTTGAAGAGGCAGCCAAACGTTCCACAGAAGTGGAGCTTGCTGAATGGGATAAAAGCATCAAAGAAGCAAAAGAAAAGGCTAAAACAGATATGGGAGTAGAATTCATCGATGTTGATGTGGAAGCTTTTAAAGAAAAGGTGCTTCCACTTCATGAAAAAATGCTGGACGAAAATCCCAAGATCAGAGATTTATACCAGCATATTCAGGATGAAAATGAAAAAATAAAAGGAGGACAATAGTATGTCAGTGATGCATCAGGTAAAAGACCGGATCATGAAGGTTCTTGGAGCAGTCATTATATTTCTTTTTGCAGCTATGACTGTAATTGGAACCTATCAGATCATTACCAGATATTTTTTCAACAGACCATGTACTATTTCAGAAGAACTGCTGACTTATTCCTTCACCTGGATGTCTTTGTTTGCTTCTGCCTACGTATTTGGAAAAAGAGATCATATGAGAATCGGGTTTCTTGCTGATAAAATAACGGGTACTGCAAAGAGATATCTGGAATTTGCCATTGAAATGCTGGCATTTGCATTTGCAGGCGTGGTTATGGTGTACGGCGGCAGTTCCATAACAAAACTTACAATGATGCAGACAACGGCATCTTTACAGATTCCCATGGGATATGTGTATGCGGCAGTTCCGGTTACAGGCGTGCTTATCATGTTGTTCTGTCTGATTAATGCGGTGGATATGCTGCATACGGATTTCAGCGTAAAGGAGGAGGAAGCATAAATGAGTATTTCCATATTTTGCGGACTAATCATACTGGTGGTTCTGGTAATTCTGCTTTTACTGGGAGTGCCGGTGTCAGTTGCACTTGCCGTTTCATCCATATGTGCCATTCTGCCTATTTTAAACACGGGAGCAGCGGTATTAACGGGAGCACAGAGAATATTCTCCGGTATTTCCATATTCAGCCTTCTGGCTATTCCCTTTTTTATTCTCGCAGGTAATATTATGAATAAAGGAGGCATTGCAATCCGCCTTATTAATTTTGCAAAGCTTTTTACCGGGAGAATACCTGGTTCACTTGCCCATACAAACGCAGTAGCAAATATGCTTTTTGGTTCAATCTCAGGATCAGGAACTGCAGCGGCCTCCGCTATGGGAGCAATTATCGGACCCATTGAGGAAGAGGAAGGCTACGACAGAGATTTTTCCGCAGCTGCAAACATTGCGACTGCTCCAACCGGGCTTTTGATACCGCCCAGCAACGTTATGATCACGTTCTCCCTTGTGAGCGGAGGAACTTCTGTTGCGGCTCTTTTTATGGCTGGATATATACCTGGCATACTATGGGGTCTGGCCTGCATGATAGTAATCTATTTTCTGGCTAAGAAAAAAGGATATCAAAGCACAAAACGTTTCACTGCAAAGGAAAAAATTCGTGTCTGTCTTCAGGCAATTCCCTGTCTTCTCATGATTGTAATTGTTATCGGAGGAATCATCGGGGGAATATTTACGGCTACGGAAGGAAGCGTGGTATCCGTAGTTTACAGCCTGGTTCTTTCCCTGTTTTTCTATAAATCGTTAAAGCTTTCAGAGCTGCCTAAACTGTTTTTGGAAAGCGCCCAGATGACGGGTATCATCATCTTTTTAATCGGTGTTTCCAGCATCATGAGCTGGGTTATGGCATTTACCGGAATACCTGGTGCAGTTTCTGATGCGATGCTTGGAATCAGCAGTAATCGTTATGTTATTTTATTCATCATAAATATTCTTCTCCTTCTGGTAGGAACATTTATGGATATGACACCGGCCTGCCTGATCTTTACTCCCATTTTTCTGCCTGTATGCCAGGCGCTGGGAATGAATACCATACATTTCGGAATCATGATGATCTTTAACTTATGTATCGGAACCATAACTCCTCCGGTGGGAACAACCCTGTTTGTAGGAGTGAAAGTAGGACAGACAAAGATTGAAAATGTCATAAAGACACTGCTGCTTTATTTTGCCGCAATTTTTGTAGTGCTACTCCTGGTATCGTATATACCCGCATTGTCATTATGGCTTCCGGGACTTCTTGGATATGTATAAGAATTTGTAAATGTAAACTGCCTCTCTTTCCTATTGTTCGCAGGAAGGAGGCAGTTTTCATTTTTCTTTAAAGCTGCATTGCAAAATTTATCAATATGTTATATACTGTTTGATGGAGTATTACAAGAAAGAACAGACAAAAGGATGGTTTTAATCATGACTATTTTAGAAAATTGGAGAAATTTAGCATACGGTGACGGTCTGGATGATAAAGGAAAAGAAGAATTATGGACCGGCTATTTTAAAGTTGAAAAAGGTATTTATGAACATATTCTGTCAAAGCCGGAAGAAGTGGTGGAAGGAACCGTTGAAGAGCTGGCTAAGAGATATGGCACAGACGTTCAGACAATGACCGGATTTTTAGATGGAATCAATGAAAGCTTAAAGGGCTACGAAAACCCTGTCGAAACGATGGATGAGAATACGGTAGTTAAAATCGAAATCGACCCGGAAAAGCTTTATTATAATATGGTAGAAGCAAAGGCTGAATGGCTTTACAGCCTTCCGCAGTGGGATCAGATCCTGACAGAGGAAAAGAAGAAGGAACTCTATAAGACTCAGAAGGCTTCCGGAACGATTGTTAAGGGTGCAAAAATCGGAAGAAACGATCCATGTCCATGCGGCAGCGGCAAGAAATATAAAAAGTGCTGCGGACAGAACCTGTAATCGTAACGACAATGAGACAGGAAAGCAGGTACCTCTTTGAGGTTACCTGCTTTGTTTTTCACTTCGGGAAAAAAGGCATTTAAAAGAAAGGAAATCATAAGTGGAAGCGTACACAAATTTTGCGGAAGTCTACGATCTGTTTATGGACAATATTCCATACGAAGACTGGTGCAGCTATGTGACCGGTCTTTTAAAGGAACATGGGGTTGAGGACGGTCTGGTTCTGGATTTAGGCTGCGGAACGGGAAGTCTTACAGAGCTTCTGGCAGATGCCGGATATGATATGATTGGAGTGGACAACTCCGAAGACATGCTGCAGATTGCCATGGATAAGAGAGCAGAATCTGGTAAGGATATTCTTTATCTTATGCAGGATATGAGGGAGTTTGAACTCTATGGTACTGTGAGGGCAGTTTTAAGTATCTGTGACTGTGTCAATTATATTCTGGAATACAGGGATCTGGTGGATGTTTTCCGTCTGGTGAATAATTATCTTGATCCAGGCGGTGTATTTATCTTTGACTTAAATACTGTTTATAAGTATGAGAAGGTGATGGGTGATTCTACCATTGCAGAGGACAGGGAGGAATGCAGCTTCATCTGGGATAATTATTATGATGGGGATACGAAGATCAATGAATACGATCTTTCACTGTTTATCCGGGAGAAAGAGGATCTTTACCGGAAATATAAGGAAACCCATTACCAGAGAGCTTTTACCATCGATGAAATCAGGGAAGCTTTAAAGGAAGCCGGACTGGAATTTTTAGACGCATACGATGCTTTTACCACAAATCCGGTGAAAGAAACCAGTGAACGAATCTATCTGATTGCGAGAGAGCATGGAAAGGAGCAGAAAAATGGCTGATTATATTGTAAGAGCGACAGCAGGAGATCATCAGATCCGGGCTTTCGCAGCGACTACCAGAGATTTGGTGGAGTATGCAAGACAGGCTCATAATACAAGTCCCGTGGCAACTGCCGCGTTAGGCAGGCTGTTAACAGCAGGCGGTATGATGGGAATCATGATGAAGGGTGAAGAGGATTTACTGACCATAAAGATCCAGGGCAGCGGCCCCATAGAAGGACTGACGGTAACTGCGGACTCAAAGGGAAATGTAAAAGGATATGCGTATAATCCAGGCGTTATGCTGCCTCCCAATGAGTTTGGAAAGCTTGATGTGGGCGGAGCTGTCGGAGAAGGCGTTTTAAGTGTGATACAGGACATTGGTTTGAGAGAGCCGTATGTAGGACAGACAATTCTGGTTGGAGGAGAGATTGCAGAAGATCTTACCTATTATTATGCCAATTCGGAACAGACTCCGTCTTCTGTAGCGCTGGGAGTTCTGATGAACAAAGACAATACGGTGAAACAGGCAGGGGGTTTTATCATTCAGCTTCTCCCGGGAGCATCCGAAGAGATGATTACACTGTTGGAAAAAAGGCTGGGTGAGATCCATTCCGTCACTTCTCTTCTGGAAGAGGGAAAAACTCCGGAGATGATACTGACTTATATTCTGGGCGGACTTGGACTTGATATATTAGAACAGACTCCGGTTAAGTTTCACTGTAACTGCGATAAAGCCAGAGTTGAAAAGGCCCTTGTCAGCATTGGCAGGAAAGAACTGGAAGAGATGATCGAAGAAGGAAAGAGCATTGAAGTAAACTGCCATTTCTGTAATAAAAATTATGAATTTACAGTGGAAGACTTAAAAGATTTATACGAGAAAGCGCAGTAACCGATAGGGAAAAAGCGTCAAAAAGAGCCATCCTGAGGATGGCTCCAATCGTAATCATGTGAAACAATATAACTTCTTCCTATATTGAAAAAAGGTACACTGATGAGTCAATGATTATATTTTGATAACGTTTGTAGCCTGTGGACCCTTAGCTCCGTCTACAACATCGAACTCTACAGCAGCGCCTTCATCTAAAGATTTGAAACCATCCATGTTGAGACCTGAGTAGTGAACGAAAACATCGTTACCCTGTTCGTCGGAAATAAATCCGTAACCCTTTTGGTTGTTAAACCACTTAACTGTACCTTTCATTATGATACCTCCAAAACGACTAAAAATTGTACTGCTACAGGATATCTGTAACTTCCCTAAGAATAGCATAAAATGGGTAAGGTGTCAAACATTTTCCGCTATAAAAAACAAGAATTCTCTTAAAAAAATGAAACCGAAAAATATGTGGTAAAATCATCGGTAAATATGATAAAATGGGTGAAGATTTTACGTTGGGACAGGAAGGGCAGAATATGAAATTTAAGAATTTTTGGGGACATTTATGTACCATTAACATACACAAAATCCGGGTCATGAAAAACTGCTTCCGGGTAGGCTTAATAAAGCAGGGGCTGCTCCATGATCTTTCCAAATACAGTCCGGAGGAATTCATACCCGGTGTTTTATATTATCAGGGCAACAGAAGTCCCAATGCGGCGGAAATTGAAGAGAAGGGATTTTCCAGGGCATGGCTTCATCACAAAGGGCGGAACAAACATCACTGTGAATACTGGATTGATTTTTCCATGGACTCCTCAAAGGGACTGATTGGTTATAAAATGCCGCTCAACTATCTGGCAGAGATGGTTATGGACCGGATCGCAGCTTCCAAAACCTATAAGGGGAAAGAATATACAGATGCATCTCCATGGGAATATTACGTACAGGGGAAAGCCTATATGATTGTTGCACCTGAGACGGAAAAGCTTTTAGAAGAGCTCCTTCTGATGTTAAAGGATGAGGGAGAGGAAAAAACCTTTTCCTATATCAGAGAGCTGTTAAAAAAAGGGGATTATTAAAAGGATTATGGAATTTTTAATCAGCAGAACAAGGCGTTCTTATGAATTCAATATGGTGAGAAGCCATTGGCACCCTTACTATGAACTGTTCTATCTGGTGTCCGGACATTGTAAAATATTTATCAATCATACCTTATATTATATAGAACCTGGTGATATGATATTCATCTCTCCTGGTGAAATCCACCGGACGACCTATCATTCCAGCCCGGTCAATGAAAGGATTACTTTAAGCTTTGATACGGAATATTTAAATGATATGATACAAAGCTGCGGCAGCCGTCTGACGGACGCTTTATTTCAGAATTCCAGGATTTCCATACCTTCAGGCAGCAGGCCCTATGCAGAAGAACTGATTCAGAAAATGGTCTATGAAGGCGCCGGCCAGGATGGATATTCGCCTGTGATGAAGAGAAACTATCTGTATGAACTTCTGATTTTTCTCTCCAGATGCAGGGAAGCAAAGTCAGATGCAGGGAAGTTTGAGGTGGCGGAAAAGGCGATAGAAGAAGCGGCGGAATATATCTACCATAATTATGGAACGCCGGTTACTCTGGGTGAGGTCGCAGAAAGGATACATATGAGCCCGGCATATTTCTCAAGGAAATTCAAAGCTGTTACAGGGTTCGGATTTAAGGAGTATCTTACCAATATCCGAATCCGGGAAGCCGCATCACTGTTACTGAATACGGGAAAATCCGTGACGGATATTGCAGTGGAATGCGGGTTCGGAGACGGGAATTACTTTGGAGATGCCTTTAAAAAGATAAAAGGCGTATCTCCAAGAGATTTCCGGAAAATGCAGGGTATTTTATGAGCGGATTCAGGACGAAGAAAGATGGTCAAAAAGATGCCGGATATAACCCTGCAGCTTTTCCTGATCGTGAAAGAAATCCGGATCGTAGGTAAAATAGGTGATTTTATCTTTCCATTGATTTTGAAGAGCGGGCGTCCATAAAGGGGAGAACTGAGGCAGATAACAACCGGTCTGCCGGATATAGCAGTTTTTTGCGGTGGCTTTCACTCTTGCTTCTTTGTCCACATATTCGGCTACACTTTTATGTATGGCTCTGTCTTCATAAACAAGATAATAATAATTTTTATAATCAGGATAAAAGTATTTCAGTTCTCCTTCATATAAGTCGATGGTAAGAGTGAGCTCCTGTCCCTCAGCCGTTGCCGTAACCATGGAATTGGCCTTTGTAAATCCCACAGGAACAGAAAAGCCGTTCATAAGTGTCAGTTTAAGCAGATGCTGCTCCCGCCCGAATAGGTCGGGACTGCTTATAAGCGCCTGGTCTGTCAGGGTAAAGCTGTGCTCCAGGAAATCAGGGTAGTTCAGTATGGGAAGAATTAAAGGCATGCCTTTTAAATCATCTTCATTATGCAGTATCAGCAGATCAAAGAGATACTGGTCTTTGGAAAGTAAGTAATCTTTATAAACTTCAATCAGCTGTCCGCCGGAATAAAGATCCTTCCGTTCCACACCTAAGAATGCTTCGATGGCTTTCTGCTTCATGCTGGAAAGACTTAAAAGATTCCGGTATGGGCGGATTTTTCTGTATATGTCAAGGCTTTCGGTATCAGAGAAATGATAGGCCAGCCTGTAGGCATGGCAGCGTTTTAAAAGGTAGGGAATATCAAACCCATCCCCGTTAAAATGAATTACCTTTTTGAAACTTTTAAGAAATTCATAGAAAGTAATAAGAAGCTCCTTTTCCGAATCCAGGGTGTCGGCAAACCATTGAACCAGATTCCACATTCCATCCCTGTAATAAACACAGCCAATTAAATAGAGTGTGGAGTATTCCCCTGAAAATCCGGTTGTTTCAATATCGAAAAAAAGAAGATCTTCCCGGTTCCCAAGACGGTCAAGGGGATAGGTTTCTTCAAATGCAATGTGTTTCTTAAGCGTTATCATCTGTGGTTTCGTCCTTTCTTTTCGCTTTTTATTATATCCAAAGCTTTCTGGTTCGTCAACGGAGTACAGAATATTTGTTCGATCAATTGCTTGCATATCAACTGGCAGTATGCTATGATTAAGGTCAAAGCAATGGTTATACTAAAGTATTTGCAAGGCATAAAAAGGAGAACTGCAGAGTGATTTCTTTCGTAAAAGGACCAGTCGCCGAGATGACAGAAGATTCAGTTGTAATTGAATGCGGGAACGTGGGGTACGAAATTTTTATTCCCCTGTCTGTTTTTGAGAAGCTTCCGGGTGTCGGCAGGGAAGTTAAGCTATATACATATTTTCAGGTGAGAGAGGATGCCATGTGTCTCTATGGCTTTTTAAGCCGGCAGGATTTAAAGATGTTTAAGCAGCTGATCAGCGTGAATGGAATCGGACCCAAAGGAGCGCTTGGGATCCTTTCTTCCATGGATCCGGATGATTTAAAAAGAGCGGTTATTTCAGGGGATGCGAAGACTATTTCCAAAGCCCCCGGTGTGGGTGCCAAAACTGCACAGAGAATCATTCTGGATTTAAAGGATAAGATTGATATGGCAGATGTTATTCCTGCATCCTTTAAGGAGGCAGGGAATCTGATGCCAAAAGAGGATGGGGTGACAGGCGAAGCCATCGATGCACTCACTGCACTTGGATATTCTCCTGCGGAAGCCGGACGCGCGGTACGACAGGTAGAGGTAACTGATACCATGTCTGTGGAGGATGTTTTAAAGGCGTCCTTGAAACACTTGGCATTTATATAGAAATTAACAGGGTATGGCAAAGATGGAGCGTAGAATAATAACCACAGAGTTAACAGAAGAAGATAAAAAGATTGAACCGAATTTAAGACCCAGAAGCCTGAATGAATATATCGGACAGGAGAAGATCCGGACCAATTTAAAGGTATATATTGAAGCGGCCAAAGCCAGGGGAGAATCCCTGGACCATGTATTATTCTATGGCCCTCCGGGACTTGGAAAGACCACTCTTTCCGGAATTATTGCCAATGAGATGGGCGTGAACATGAAAGTTACTTCTGGTCCGGCCATAGAAAAGCCAGGTGAGATGGCCGCTATTTTAAATAATCTTCAGGAAGGCGATGTCCTGTTTGTTGATGAGATTCACCGTTTAAACAGGCAGGTGGAAGAGGTTCTTTATCCTGCCATGGAGGATTTTGCCATTGACATTATGCTGGGTAAGGAGTCCGCTGCCAGATCCATACGGCTGGATCTGCCGAAGTTTACCCTGGTGGGAGCTACTACCAGAGCCGGACTTTTGACTGCACCTCTCAGGGATCGTTTCGGTGTGGTTCAGAAGCTGGAATTTTATACCCCGGAAGAATTGAAGATCATTGTATCCCGTTCTGCAGAGGTACTGGGAGTGGAAATCGAAGAAGATGGAGCGGCGGAGATTGCCAAGCGCTCCAGAGGGACCCCCAGACTGGCGAACCGTCTCTTAAAAAGAGTCCGGGATTTTGCCCAGGTCAAGTATCATGGCGTTATTACGAAGGAAGTGGCTGATTTCGCTCTGGATATACTGGATGTGGATAAATTCGGACTGGATTACAACGACCGTGCCATTCTTACCACGGTAATTGAGAAATTTGCCGGAGGCCCCGTAGGGCTTGATACGCTTGCGGCTGCCCTGGGTGAGGATGCGGGTACGCTGGAGGATGTGTATGAACCCTATCTTCTGATGAACGGATTTTTGAACCGCACGTCCAGAGGACGAGTGGCAACAGAACGGGCCTATGGGCATCTTGGAATCCCCATGGAGCCTTAACTGCCTGAATTTTAGAACTTTCCTAACTGTGTAAAGTATGATATAGTAAAGAAAGAGCAAATGATAACAGGGAGAGAACAACATGAATTCCAAGCACTATACAGAAGTTTTGATAGATGGCAAGATTTATGCACTTGGCGGCAGTGAAGAAGAAGGTTATATACAGCGCCTTGCCAGCTACATCAATGAGATGATCATAACTTTAAAACGTCGGGAAGGATTCACAAAGCAGAGCGCTGAATACCAGAACGTTATGATAGAATTAAACATGGCAGATGATTATTTTAAAGCGAGAGAACAGATCGCCACACTGGAACAGCAGAAGGCAGAGATGGAAAAGGAAACCTACAGTTTAAAACATGAGCTGGTTGCAACTCAGATGAAACTGGAGGCGGTGAAGACAGAACTGGCAGGGTTGAAGAATTCTTCCGGTTCAGACAGGAATGAATAAGGCAGGAGGGGGTGTCTCATGGATTGTCCGTGACCTCCTCCTTTTTATCAATCAGAATATTCGCAGGGAAAGATTTGGAGGCAGATGTGAAAAAAACAGTTGAGATCCTTGCTCCGGCAGGCTCGTTTGAAAGCATGAAGGCAGCAGTTGCCGCAGGAGCAGATGCAGTTTATATTGGAGGAAGCCGGTTTGGAGCCAGAGCCTTTGCGGAAAATCCCGGGGAGGACAAGCTGCTGGAGGCCATTGATTATGTTCATCTTCATGGCAGAAAACTCTATTTAACTGTCAATACTCTTATGAAGGAACAGGAGATGAAGGAGCTTTTTGAATATCTTCTGCCTTACTATAAACAGGGATTAGATGCTGTAATTGTACAGGATCTGGGAGTGCTTTCTTTTGTCAGGGAACAATTTCCGGACCTCCCTGTTCATGCCAGCACACAGATGACCATTACCGGAGTTCGTGGAGCCGGACTTTTAAAAGAGCTTGGTGCAGAGCGGATTGTGACTGCAAGGGAATTGTCTTTAAAAGAGATCCGGCAGATCAAAGACCAGGTCGATGTGGAAATTGAAAGTTTTGTACATGGAGCCCTTTGCTATTGCTATTCCGGACAGTGCCTTTTCAGCAGCCTGATCGGGGGCCGGAGCGGAAACCGTGGAAGATGTGCCCAGACCTGCCGCCTTCCCTTTGACGTAAAGGACGGGGGAAAGACTCTTGGAAAAAAAGAGGAACGGTACTGTTTAAGCTTAAAGGATTTAAGTACACTGGATATAATACCGGACATCATAGAAGCCGGAGTATATTCCATGAAGATCGAGGGCAGAATGAAGAGCCCCAGATATTCCGCAGGAGTGGTAAGTATTTACCGCAAATATGCAGATCTCTATCTTAAAAAAGGCAGAGGCGGATATAAAGTAGAGGACGGGGATCGAAAAATGCTGCTGGATCTGTTTGACAGAGGCGGACAGACAGAGGGATATTACAGACAACATAACGGCAGGGATATGATTGTCTGGAAGGAAAAACCTTCATTTCGGGAAGGCAACAGTCAGTTATTTGAAATGCTGGATCGAGATTATATTGAAAAGCAGTTAAAAGAGACTGTTACAGGAAAAGTTCTGCTGACGGAAGGAGAGAAGGCTTTGCTCATCCTTCAGCTAAAGGAGCATCGTATTGTGACTGAAGGAGATCTGGTAATGACAGCTCAGAATCAGCCGATGTCAGAAGAAAAGGTATTAAAACAGTTAAATAAAACGGGTAATACCCCCTTTCAATTTGAAAAGCTGGAAGCGGAGATAAATGGGAATATTTTTCTTCCTGTACAGGCGCTTAATGATTTAAGACGGAGAGGTTTGGAAGCACTGGAAGCAGAGATACTCCATAAATACAGACGGGAATACAAAAATACGGATACTGGAGGTAAACGGCGGGATATTTTAAGTACCCCGGTATCAGCAACCACGAAACTGACTGCTTCCCTGGAAAAACCGGATTGCTTTGATGCTGTGGTTCATAATGCCGATGTAAAAAGAATTTATATTGATGCGGGCCATTTTGAGCCGGGACGGTGGAAGCAATATGTAAAGACGTGCCATGACAGGGGAAAACAATGTTTCCTTACCATGCCGCATATTTTCCGCACGGAAGCGCAGCAGTTCTTTGCACGCCATCAGATATCTCTGAAGGAAGCCGGATTTGACGGATACTTAATCCGGTCCATGGAAGAGCCGGGCTATTTAAAAAGCGCAGGCATGGAAGGATACCTGATTTTTGATTTCGGCATGTACGGAATGAACAACAGAGCTCAGGAGATGCTTATGGAGCTTGGTGCACATGAGATTACCTGGCCGGTGGAATTAAACAGCCGGGAATTGGAAAAACTAGAGATTCCGGGAGAACTTTTAATCTACGGGCGCCTTCCTATGATGGTGACTGCACAGTGCATCCATCAGGGGCTGGAGCGGTGTGATAAGACGCCGGTGGTATTAAATTTGAAAGACCGCATGGGAAAAGAATTTCCTGTAAAAAACCATTGTACATTCTGTTACAATACCATTTATAACTCGGCTCCCCTTTCTCTTTTGGGGATGAGTGATTCTGTAGCTTCCTTATCACCCGCCTCTTTCAGGCTTCAGTTTACAACTGAAAGTCCCAAAGAGACAGAATCGATTTTACAGGTTTTTGCAGATGAGTTTCTGAACGGGAAAAAAGCAGGGGCATTTCTGACAGAATTTACAAGGGGACATTTTAAACGCGGTATAGAGTAGGTGATTTATGATTAATCTGATAATTGATGTATCCAGATATTTAATGATACTGTTAGTCGCTTTATACACATATTTTAATTTTCGCTATTTTTCTTTTCAGGACGAAAAGAGAAAAAACAGCATATGCTGGCGTCAGAACATTTTTATGTTTCTGATCCATCTTCTGGCGTACGGGATTATCTGGCTGGAGACGGAGGATGAGCGGATGCTTGTTTTCTATGGGGCACAGGTTGTGTTCTTTTTGGGTTACCTGTTTTTCTACCGGCTGTTTTACAGGAACTTATCCAGGCTGCTTGTTAATAACATGTGCATGCTTCTGTCGGTGGGCTTTATTATGCTCACCAGGCTGTCTTTTGACAAGGCGCTAAAGCAGTTTGTGATTGTTGCTGTGGCGGCGGCAGTTACCTGTATCATCCCCTTTGTGATTGACAGAGTATGGCAGCTGAGTAAAATTCCGTGGGTTTACGGACTTGGAGGCGTTCTGCTTCTTGGTATTGTATGTGTTGCCGGAACCACAAGTTATGGAGCTCAGCTGTCCATAGGAATATCCGGATTTTCCTTTCAGCCGTCTGAGTTCGTGAAGATCAGCTACGTATTTTTTATTGCGACCATGTTTTACCGCTCTGTCAGTTTTAAGACAATTCTCGCTGTCAGCGGTATTTCAGCGCTTCATGTTCTGATACTTGTGCTTTCAAAGGATTTAGGAAGTGCACTTATTTTCTTTATTACCTATGTGTTTATGCTTTTTATAGCAACCGGCAGATGGCGGTACTTAATTGGGGGAACGGCGGGAGGAATTCTTTCGTCTGTGCTTGCATTCCAGCTGTTCAGTCATGTGAAGACACGTGTCGCAGCCTGGTTAAATCCATGGTCTGATATTGCCGGGAAAGGATATCAGATCAGTCAGTCCCTGTTTGCAATTGGAACAGGAGGCTGGTTTGGTATGGGACTTTACCGTGGTATGCCGAGGAAGATTCCAGTCGTGGAAAAAGACTTTATCTTCTCGGCAATTTCAGAAGAACTGGGAGGTATTTTTGCTCTTTGTGTCCTGCTGATATGTCTCGGATGCTTTCTTCAGTTTATGATGGTGGCTGGCAGCATGCAGGCAGTGTTTTACAAACTTATCGCCTTTGGACTTGGTATGATCTATGCGATCCAGGTTTTTTTGACGGTAGGAGGAGTTACAAAATTCATTCCATCTACCGGCGTTACCCTTCCTCTCGTCAGTTATGGGGGAAGCTCGGTGTTAAGCACTTTTATTATTTTTGGAATCATCCAGGGACTTTATATTCTCAAACGCAATGAAGAGGAAGAGGACGAGTATGAAAGCTAATGCAAATCCAAAAGCAAATCACCAGATCTTAATCCTGACCTATGGAGTTGTTCTGCTTTTTATAGGTCTGGCGGTTTATTATGGATACTTTCTACAGGTGAAGAGTGATAGTGTGATCAATAATTCCTATAATGCCAGGCTGGACAGCTTTGCCGACCGGGTAGTAAGAGGTGAGATCAGGAGCAGTAACGGTCAGATACTTGCACGGACTGATGTGGATGGGGAAGGGCATGAGACAAGGGTATATCCATATGATTCCATGTTTGCCCATGCAGTTGGATACTCGGTGAACGGAAAGACCGGTCTGGAGGCCCAGTCTAATTTCTATCTGCTTACCAGCCATGTCAATATCATTGAACAGGTAATTAATGAATTGTATTCAAAGAAAAACCAGGGAGATAACGTTGTGACAACCCTGGATGTGGATCTTCAGAAAAAGGCATACGAAGCACTTGGAAAAAGAAATGGGGCAGTTATTGTAATGGAACCTGATACAGGTAAGATCCTTGCCATGGTGTCAAAGCCAGATTATAATCCCAATACCATTTTAAGTGACTGGAACAGTCTGGTTGCAGAGGAGAATACATCAGGACAGCTTTTAAACCGTGCAACCCAGGGACTTTATCCGCCGGGTTCCACATTTAAGATTGTTACAGCACTGGAATATATCAGGGAGAATCCGGATAGTTACAAGGATTATGTCTTTGACTGTGACGGAATTTATGAAAATGGAGATTATTCCATAAAATGCTATCATGAAACTGCCCATGGACATCAGAATTTCACCCAGGCATTTGCCAACTCCTGCAACGGAGCCTTTTCAAGTCTTGGTCTTCTGATGGATTTAAACGGGTTAAGGAACACATCTGAACAGCTGCTGTTCAATACAGATTTTTCCCTGCCCTTTCCTTCCAACAGAAGCTCCTATACCATGGCGCCAGGTGCGGATACATGGCAGATTCTTCAGACTGCCATTGGGCAGGGACAGACCCAGATCACTCCTCTTCATAACGCCATGATTACTGCGGCCATTGCAAACGGAGGAACATTGATGAAGCCTTATCTCATTGATCATGTGGAGAATGCAGGCGGAGACATCATTAAAAAATTTGTTCCCCAGGCCTATGGAACGATCATGACTGCAGAAGAATCGGCCAGAATGACGGAACTGATGAGAGCCGTGGTCACGGATGGGACAGGATCTGCCGTCCGGACAGATGCCTATACTGTGGCAGGAAAGACGGGATCAGCAGAATTTGATAAGAACAAAGAGACGCATGCGTGGTTTGTGGGATTTGCTCCTGCAGATCATCCTAAGATCGCAGTCAGCGTGATTGTGGAAGAGGGAGGAGCCGGAGGCAAGGCCGCCGCGCCTATCGCAAGGTCGCTTTTTGATTTGTATTTTTCCAGATAAGGGAAGTTTACCGCCTGTTCTTTCGGCGATTACACACTTGCATATCATTATAAAAAGAGGTATACTAGAGCCAGTCTGTGAGACACACCAAAACCGGGATCCGGATGGATTTACGGTTTCACTCTGGAGGAATTGCAATGATAGAAGCAACGAGTTGTGGCGGTGTGGTTATTTTTCGAGGTAAAATTCTGGTTTTATATAAGAATTACAAAAACAAGTATGAAGGTTGGGTTTTGCCAAAGGGAACAGTAGAAGCGGGTGAAGAGTATAAAGAGACGGCACTTCGGGAAGTCAGGGAAGAGACCGGGGTAAGTGCGTCCATTATCAAGTACATTGGTAAGAGTCAGTATTCTTTTAATACGCCTCAGGATATGGTGGAAAAGGATGTATACTGGTATCTCATGATGGCCGACAGCTATTACAGTAAACCACAACGGGAAGAATATTTTATTGATTCAGGATACTATAAGTTCCATGAAGCGTATCATCTTCTGAAGTTTTCCAATGAAAAGCAGATTCTGGAAAAAGCCTATAATGAATATCTGGATTTAAAGAAGAGTAACCTTTGGGGCAATAAAAAGTATTTCTGAAAAAAGTCAGAGCCAGTTTTCTGACTGTAAAAAGAGCCGGAAAAGCTTCTGCCAAAACTTTTCCGGCTCTTTTCTATACATTCCATGCATACCTGCCGTTCATTAAAAAGTGGATTCCAGATCCTTGAACTTGGCAGTGAGTGTTTCGGGGTTAAGCTCAAAGATCAGTCCTTCCCGCTTTTCACTTTCCATGACACGTCCCAAATAGGAGCAATGGTTTACCATAGGATCTTCGTGGCGCTCTGAAATAACATCCAGATCTTCCACCGCGACGATTTCATCGACTACAATTCCCCATTGGATGCCATCTAAGATCAGAACCATCTCCTTATAAATTGTGGAGCGGAATAAATCCTTTGTCTGATCCAGAAGCTTTAATATGACTGGCATGGATTCACCCTTCACACGTTTTAGAACGGTCTGTAAGCATTCTGACTCCTGGCAGTTTTCGCAGTCTCTTTTACAGGCTTCCGCTTCTGCAGCTGCCTTGTGAAGCTTCTCGTGAGGTTCTTCAATTTTTTTCAAATGATTGGTAACTGTCATGTTGTCAGTGGTGAAATTATCATACCATCTTCCGAAAGCACACTGGTGGGAATCTCTGGCAAGAGTGAAGGATCCGCCTTCCTTAATATACCTCTCCAGCTCATTGACCCAGTTGATATGGTCCTGCTTCCTGGCATCAATCATCTGTTCAAAGTCTTTGCATTCTTCGGAAACAGGCTTTAAACCGAATGTGATGCGTAAATCCATCATATTGATGACTTTGTCCCGGTGTTTAAACATTCCGGTGACATTAGCAGGTGCGGCAGGAATGGTGCTGTATTCCGGCAGCTGTAAAATTGTGGATATGTATTTGCTGTTTATGCAGTATAAGGAACCTGCAATTTTAAATATAATGTAGGGGCATTTAATCTCTTTTTCCATTCTCTTCCGTACCTAACCTTTTTTATTTGCTGTTAATGTTTATTATAAATCTTATTTCCCTATACTTCAACGGGTTTTTGGAAATTATATGTTAAAACTTAAGGAATGTACTATGAATAACTGGAAAATCAGGGTATAATGAGTAAGGATATCTGATTAGATAAGCTTGGAGGAGAGAATTATGCTAAAGTATTACAGCGGAGATATCTTTACTTCTGATGCAGACATTATCTGTCATCAGGTGAATTGTCAGGGAGTATTTGGACGGGGGATCGCAGGTCAGATTAAAAAGATGTTCCCTGAAGTAGAAAAGACATACCGGATTATCACGAAGCAGTGGCAGGAACAGTCCGGCGGGATCACCTCCGGTTTATTGGGGAGGGTGTCGGCACAGCCGGTTGAATTAAATGGCCGGTGGTTTCTGATTGCCAATCTTTATGGTCAGGATAATTATGGGAAGAATGGTGTTTATACCGATTATAAAGCGCTTTCACAGGCTGTCAATGAGATCCGTGATTTTGTGGATGTCAGAGGCAAACTGGAGAAGGTTGCATTTCCGTACGGAATCGGATGCGGGAATGCAGGAGGAGACTGGGGTAAGGTAGAAGAAATTTTAAACAGCTGCTTTTTGGATTATCAGGGCGAAGTACAGATTTGGAAGATTGATTCTGAATAATCGGAGCGGCATTGCATCATGAAGTCAGCAAAATTTATCCGGGAGGAACGAATATGGCAAAAGTCAGCTCTTTAAGCCGCAGTATCACTGCTTTTTATGTGGAATGGAGTGCACTTAATCACTACTTATCATCTTATGAATGTGATAGAAATGGTCTGCCCTATATTGGATTTTCAGATCCCCGCGTTCAAAAGCTTTGGAAGGGGTTGTCTGCTCAGGAGCGGAAAGAAATCATGAAGCGGCTTGGCGCAAAGAATGAAACAGATTTGCAGAGTTATTTTACTTAATTCCGTCAGGTGCGGGAAAGAATGGAGTTATAGATGTCAGAGAATAAATTTGTAGTTGTAGATGGCTCATCCATGCTGTCAACCTGCTATTATGCGGTATTACCCAGGGAAATCATGTTTGCTAAGACAGAAGAGGAAAAGCTGAAACATTATGATAAGATTCTTCATGCCAAAGACGGAACGTATACCAATGCCATATTTGGTATGCTGAAGATGGTAGTTTCACTTATGAAGAAACAGCAGCCGGACCACATGGCTTTTGTTTTTGATAAAACACGGGACACCTTCCGCAGAGAACTGTATTCCCAGTATAAGGGGACAAGAGGATCAACACCTGAACCGTTAAAGGATCAGTTTGTATTGATGGAACGCATTCTGGAGGAAGCGGGATTTCAGGTGCTTTACAGTGATCAGTATGAGGCGGATGACTATGCAGGAAGTCTGGTAATGAAATTCAGAGAGCAGATTCCCATGGTTGTTCTGACAAAGGATCATGACTATCTTCAGCTGGTCAGTGATGAACACAATGTGCGTGCATGGATGGTTCAGTCCCGCCAGGAGAAGGCGGACGAGCTTTATAAAAAATATTATTCTTTTTACGGGATGGGAAAAGAAGAGATTAATCTCCCTGAAAAAGTATTTGAATATACCTCAGATACAGTTTTGCATGAGGAAGGTGTGAGACCGGAGCAGATACCGGATTTAAAAGGAATTCAGGGCGATGCTTCTGACAATATTCCGGGAGTGAAGGGCGTCAGCAGTGCAGCGCCTGTACTTCTTAGAGAGTATGGAACCGTAGAACGCATTTATGAAGCCATACATGAAGCAGAAACAGATAAAAAGAGGTTAAAGGATCTTCAGGATTTCTGGAAGAACGATTTAGGAATATCAAGGTCGCCGTATAAGGCCATGACGAAGACCAGTGAGGAAGAACTTTGCGGTGAAAAGGCCGCTGTATTGTCTAAAATTCTTGCCACCATGAAAACGGATATAGCCATTGATTTTCAATTAGAGGATTTTTCCGTATCATCTTACAGAGAAGATAAGATCAGGGAATGGCTGGTCAGCCTTGATATAAAAGAGGCTTCCATTTTTGGTACCGGAAAGTAAAACTTTGCGGTATTATTTAATTGGGTTTGGAGACAATCATACAGAATGTCCCGATTTTTTGTAAAGGAGAAATTATCATGAATAAAACTTATGAAACATTGTCTTCCATATTGGAAAAGACAATGGCTCTGCAAACTGCTCTCGTACTTTTTGAGTGGGATAATGAGACACTGGCCCCCGAAGAATCAGGATCTTACACCGCCAGGGTGATTGGTACTCTTTCAGAGGAGTATTACGGTTTTATGACAGGCGATGAAATGGGAGATGCCATAGCTGCATGTGAAAAAGCATCTGATTTATCTGAAACCGAGCAGGCTGTACTTAAGGGAGCGAAGGAAGCCAGAGAAGAACTGATCTGCATACCGAAATCGGAATACAGGGAGAATGCCCAGCTGATAGCGGAAGCGGCGAGAATATGGGTTAAGGCAAAGAAGAATGAGGATTACGATTTTTTTCTGCCAACATTAGAAAAGGTAATTAATTTTAAAAAGAAATTTGCCTCCTACCGGAAGAAGGAAGGCCAGAAGCTTTACGACGTCCTTCTTGCTGAATATGAGAAGGGGTTTGAGACAGAACTTCTGGATGAGTTTTTTGACAGGCTGAAGGAAGAGATCGTTCCTCTTCTAAAGGAAATTAAAGAACATGGAAAAGAGATCGATGATTCGTTTCTTACCGGCGGTTATCCCAGAGAAAAACAGGAAGAGATGGCACGGTTCCTTGCAGAGTATATAGGATTTGATTTTAAAAAGGGAGTACTGTCAGAGAGCGCCCATCCCTTTACCACGAATCTCCACAATCATGATGTCCGCATCACCACCAGCTACCACGATAAGATGGACAGTTCCATGTTTTCTGTTATACACGAGGGCGGTCATGGAATTTACGAATTGGGCATTCCGGATGAGATTACCCAGACGCCGGTGGGACAGGGAACCTCTATGGGAATGCACGAGTCCCAGTCCCGATTTTATGAAAACATCATTGGCCGTAATCCCAATTTCTGGATTCCTCTTTATGATAAATTAAAGGAGCTTTATCCTGACCGGTTAAAATCTGTGCCCCTGGAGCAGTATGTTGAGGCTGTTAACAAAGTTGATCCAGGCTTTATCCGTACGGAAGCAGATGAGCTGACTTACAGCCTTCATATTCTGATCCGCTATGAGCTGGAGAAGATGATTATGGAAGAAGACGTGGACTTAAAGAAACTGCCGGAAATCTGGGCTGATAAATACGAGGAATATTTAGGGATACGTCCGGAACATGTTTCGGAAGGCATTTTACAGGATATTCACTGGTCCCAGGGGTTGTTCGGATATTTCCCATCCTATGCACTTGGAAATGCATTCGGTGCCCAGCTGTATTTCCATATGAAAAAAGAAATGGACTTTGATCAGCTTTTAAGAGATGGAAAGCTTCATGTGATCAGAGAATATCTGCGGGTCCATATCCATCAGTACGGAAAGATGAAGACAAGCCGTGAGATTTTAAAGGCTGCTACAGGAGAGGATTTCACCCCGGAATATTTTATTGACTATCTAAAAGAGAAGTACCGTAAGATCTATGGTTTATCATAATAATACATGCCTGCAGATAAAATGTAATCAGGATACATGCGTAGCATCAGAAGCGCATGGGAAAAGAGGTTGATTATGGAAAATATCAGGAAAAGTGCCCAGGAACTCATTGGCAATACTCCATTGCTGGAACTTTCCAATTATGAAAGAAAGCACGGACTTAAGGCAGCCATTATTGCAAAGCTGGAATATTTTAACCCGGCAGGCAGTGTAAAAGACAGGGCAGCGTTAGCCATGATTGAAGATGGAGAAAAAAGCGGCAGAATAAAGCCGGGTGCTACCATTATTGAGCCTACTTCCGGTAATACCGGAATCGGAATTGCCAGCATTGCAGCCATGAAAGGTTATCGTGCAATTCTTACCATGCCGGAAACCATGAGCGTGGAAAGAAGGAATCTTTTAAAAGCCTATGGAGCTGAAATAGTTCTAACTGAAGGAACGAAGGGCATGAAAGGTGCAATTGACAAAGCACAGGAACTGCAAAAAGAGATCGAAGGTTCCGTCATCATGGGGCAGTTTGATAATCCAGCCAATCCAGGGATTCACCGGGAAACAACAGGTCCTGAAATATGGGCTGATACAGACGGTAAGGTTGATGTGTTTATTGCAGGGATTGGAACAGGGGGGACCATCACCGGAGTGGGAGAATTTTTAAAAAGTAAAAATCCTGACATCAAAATTTATGGAGTTGAACCGGCAGGATCTCCCATTCTTTCAGGCGGAAAGCCAGGACCACATGGAATCCAGGGCATCGGAGCCGGGTTTGTTCCTGTAATACTCAACCAGGAGATATACGATGAAATCATACCTGTAGAGAATAATGATGCTTATGAAACTGGAAAAGAGATTGCAAAGACGGAAGGAATTCTTGTTGGAATATCCTCAGCTGCGGCTGTCTGGGCTGCGAAAGAGACTGCAAAACGGCCGGAATTTGAAGGAAAAAGAATTGTAGTACTTCTTCCGGATACGGGAGACAGGTATTTGTCAACGCCTCTGTTTTCTTAAGAGCATTACTCTGATTTAAGAAAGCCAGGGATTCTTAAGGGAATCTCTGGCTTTCTGGGATCGTGATCAGTCTCTCTGGGTTTCTGAAAAATAGTAATTGATTTCGGCTCCGAAAAACAGGATGGAGATACAGGAATACAGCCATAACATTAAAAGAACAATGGCAGTCAGGCTTCCGTACATGACAGAATAATTACTGAAATTGCTGAAATACATGGAAAAGGCGAAGGAAAAACCGATCCATCCCAGGGTGGAAAAGATGGCACCTGGCAGCTGCCTGCCAAACTGCTGCTTTTTCACAGGTACATAAGTATAGAGCATGGCAAAACACAAGGTCAGAATAAATAAAAGCATGGTGCGGAAACTGATGACGTACTGTGTGATCTCGGCCAGAATGGGAAAATGGTGGTCCATAAATGACTGTATGGAACTACCAAGCACGAGCAGCACAAGAGTCAGGAGACAGATGATGATGAATACAACCGTATAGCAGGCACAGATGAAACGGGTCATTAAATAACCCCTGGGTTTCTCCTGTCCGAAAACCCGGTTTAATCCCCGTTCTATGCTCAGCATCCCTCTGGAAGCAGACCAGATCGCGGCGATGGCAGTTACGGATAAAATTGCTGCAGGGGTCTTGGTATAAAGATCTTCAATGACGGTAACGATAACGCTGTCAATCTCTAAGGTGCTGGGGATTACTGTGACCAAAAGCTGCAGTAAGTTAGCTTTTGTAATAGACGGGATAAACTGAATCATTGCCAGTAACAGCATCATAAACGGAAAAGCAGCAATTATGGTAAAAAATGATGCCTGTGCTGCATAGACAGTCATTTCATCTTTTGTAAACTTGTCATAAATCTGCTTGCAGCGCAATAACAAACGAATCATAATGAACGCTTCCCTTCTTATCTCGTATAAGCATATTAACATGGCGGAAAGAAAATATCAAGGGATTACCTTTTGAGTAAAAAAAGAAAGAGAGGGTGGATCTATGGAGTTCATCCCGGCAAAAACAATTGTAACAAAAACAAAGACTTCCGACTGGTTTGGAATTGATTATAACATGAATATTTACAGGGGCTGCAGCCATGGGTGTATCTACTGTGACAGCCGTTCCGACTGTTACGGAATAGACCATTTTGATACGGTACGCGTCAAAGAGGATGCGCTGCGGATTATTCGGGATGATTTAAGGCGAAAGGTTAAAACCGGGGTGGTAGGCACCGGGGCAATGAGTGATCCCTACAATCCTTTAGAAAAAGACTTAAAGCTTACCAGACATGCCCTGGAGTTAATTGATGCCTTTGGTTTTGGTGCAGCCATTGCCACAAAAAGCAGCCTGCTTCACCGGGACATGGATATACTGAAGAGCATAGCAGATCATTCTCCTGTACTATTAAAGGTCACTGTCACAACAACTGATGATGACCTGGCGGCTAAAATAGAACCCAGAGTTTCTAAACCTTCTGACCGGCTGTCTCTCATTGCGGCGTTAAAGGATCAGGGACTGTTTGCAGGAATTCTTCTGATGCCTGTGCTCCCGTTTCTGGAGGATCATGAGGATAACATACGGTCAATTATAAATGGCGCAAAAGAGGCCGGTGCTGACTTTATCTATCCGGCCTTTGGTGTCACGCTGCGGAATAATCAGAGAGAATGGTATTATGACCGGTTAAGAGAGCTTTTTCCAGGAGAGCACCTTGCAGAGGATTATATGAAACGGTATGGCAATAATTATCATTGCACAAGTCCAAAGGCGCGGAAATTATGGCAGGTATTTACTGCTGAATGCGAGCGAAACAGGATTCTTTATAAAATGCCGGATATTATCCACGCCTATAAGAAAAATTACCAGATAACCCAGTTGAGTCTTTTTGATTAAATCAGACTGGTGTGTTCACCAAAACTGTTTACAAATTCCTTGGCTATGTTTGAAACATAGCCATTTTTTTTATAGACTGCGGCTATCCGGGTGACTGTATCAGGAGAATCAATTTCCTTGAACAGGAGGTTTTCCTGTCCCATACTGCAGCAGATGGACTCCGGCACCAGCGCAATCCCCAGTCCGGCTTTTGCCCATTGAAGGCAGGTCCTTGCATCGTCATTCCTGCAGAATATATCCGGTTCGATGCCACTGTTTTGAAAGGCCAGGGATATAATTGAATCAAATCTGCGGTAATAGATCAGTGGTTTTCCCGCAAGTTCGGTAATGCTTACCTTTTGGTTTGAAAGATCCGGAAAAAATGAAGGGATTCCCACCGCCATAATCGGTTCTTTCTTACCATAAACGCATTCCAGTCCTTCCGGGTTAAACGGTGTTCGTATAATGGAACACTCTACAAGCCCGTTCTTCATCTTTTCCAGCAGTTCATAAGTATTGCCTTCCGTCACCTCAAAGCGGACGCCTGGGTGGGCTGATGTGAAGACTTTTAAAAAGTCCACAAGAACTGTTCCGGATGAAGAGATGGTTCCCAGTTTCAGCACTCCTCTGGCAGATGAGGGAAAGTGCTTTAAATCCCCGGACACAGAATCCATCATGGATAAGATGTCTTTTGCCTTAAAATATAAATAAGTACCTGCTTCAGTAAGCTCTGCTTTTTTTGCTCCCCGTTCTAAGAGCTTAACGCCCATTTCTTCCTCCAGAAGCATAATCTGCTTGCTTAATGGAGGCTGGGATATTCCCAGCTTTTTTGCAGCTGCTGTAAAACTTCCGGTTTCTGAAATGACAGTAAAATAATAAAGCTGTTTAGAATTAATCGGATTCATCTGGCACATCCTCTATTCATAAGATTTTCATTTTGTACTTGTATTATTATATCAAACTGCTATAATAATACAAGGCATTATTCTGAAAAAGTATTGATTACGGAGGAAAAGGAATATGAAAAAGCTCCTTAAATATTTGAGTGAGTATAAGCGGGAAAGCATCCTGGGGCCTTTGTTTAAGCTTCTGGAGGCCAGTTTTGAGCTTCTTGTGCCTCTGGTTATGGCCAGAGTCATAGACATTGGTATCAAAAACCATGATCTGACTTATATTCTGTCTATGGGTGGAATTCTGGTGCTTTTAGGCATAATAGGTCTTGCATGCTCCATTACAGCCCAGTACTTTGCAGCAAAGGCTGCAGCAGGATTTGGAACCTCACTTAGAAATGATCTGTTTGCCCATATTAACAGTCTGTCTTATCAGGAGATTGACACCATTGGAACAGCTACCCTGATTACAAGAATGACCAGTGACGTGAATCAGGTTCAATCAGGGGTAAACTTGTTTTTACGGTTGTTTCTCCGTTCGCCATTTGTAGTTTTCGGTGCAATGATCATGGCATTTACCATAGATGTAAAGGCTGCTCTTATATTTGTAGTTTCCATACCTGTGCTTTCTGTTGTAGTATTCGGTATTATGATCTTTAGTATGCCTTTATATAAGAAAGTACAAAAGCAGCTTGACCGGGTTCTTCTGACTGCAAGAGAGAACTTAGGCGGAGTTCGTGTCATCCGTGCCTTTAACCGCCAGAATGATGAAGTCCGCAGATTTGATGAAGAGAACGGTATGCTGGTGAAGCTCCAGGTTTTTGTGGGTAAAATATCCGCCCTGATGAATCCCCTTACTTATGTCATCATCAACCTTGCAATCATTGTTCTTATTAACACAGGTGCAAACCGGGTTGAAGAGGGCATTATTACCCAGGGGCAGGTGGTGGCTCTTGTAAATTACATGTCTCAGATCCTTGTGGAACTGGTGAAACTTGCCAATTTAATTATCACCATATCCAAATCTCTGGCCTGTGCCAACCGGATCAGTTCCGTATTTTCCATGGAATCAGGAATAAAAGAGACAAGCCATAATAATGTGAAAGAAGAAACGGATGCGCCTGAAGTGGAATTTGATAAAGTAAGTCTTTTTTATCAGGGTGCCAAGGCAGAATCGCTGGCCGGAATTGGATTTCAAGTCA
The DNA here is from genome assembly GCF_049890855.1 of Lacrimispora sp. 38-1. NCBI lineage: Bacteria > Bacillati > Bacillota > Clostridia > Lachnospirales > Lachnospiraceae > Lacrimispora > Lacrimispora sp. 38-1. Next base: position 164,099 of record NZ_JBANEW010000058.1, read on the forward strand.
TGAAAGGCGAAACCATAGGAATTATCGGAGGAACCGGTTCAGGCAAAACCACACTGGTAAACTTGATTCCAAGATTTTATGATGTTTCCGGAGGAAGTGTGAAAGTGGGAGGGATCAATGTCAGAAATTATCCTCTCAGCCAGTTAAGAAAGATGGTTGGCATTGTTCCACAGAGAGCGGTTCTTTTTAAAGGCACCATCAGAGAAAATATGCAGTGGGGAAAACGGGATGCCTCCGATGAAGAGATCTACCGCGCACTTACCATTGCCCAGGCAAAGGAATTTGTGGATGAGAAAGGCGAAGGGCTTGACTTTCTGATACAGGCAGGAGGAAAGAATTTATCCGGAGGCCAGCGGCAGCGTCTTACCATTGCCAGAGCAATCGTAAAAGATCCCCAGATTCTTATTTTAGATGACAGCGCCTCTGCTTTGGATTTTGCCACGGACGCGCGGCTTCGCAAGGCTATTAAGGAAGAAACGAAAGATATGACAGTATTTCTGGTATCCCAGAGAGCTTCCACCATAAGAAATGCAGACCGCATCATCGTCCTGGACGACGGAAAGATGGCAGGGTGCGGAAAGCATGGAGATCTGATGGAATCCTGCGAAGTTTACCGGGAGATCTGCCTTTCTCAGCTTTCTGAAAAGGAGGTGCAGTAATATGAATATAAAAAAGCATAAGTCCACGATCAAACGAATTTTAAATAAGATTGCAAAGTATAAATGGAGTGTTATGGCTTCCCTCTTCTGCGCATTTTTGACCGTTGTTTTCACTTTATACGTTCCTATATTAATTGGACGGGCAATTGACTGCATTGTGGGTGCAGGCGAGGTGAATTTTAAAGGCATGGGAATAATCCTGACACAGATTGCAGCCGTTGTTCTGATTACTGCAGCAGCACAGTGGATTATGAGCCATATTAATAATCAGATCACTTACCGGGTGGTGAAGGACATCAGAACCCAGGCATTTAACAAACTGGAAAGCCTTCCTTTAAAGTACATTGATTCTCATGCCCACGGCGATATAATCAGTAGAATTATTGCAGATATTGATCAGTTTTCCGATGGTCTGCTGATGGGGTTTACCCAGCTTTTTACCGGGGTTTTAACAATACTTGGAACATTGTTTTTTATGTTTTTCATTAATCCCATTATTGCTGCCTTAGTTGTACTTGTTACTCCGCTGTCCCTGTTTGTGGCCAGTTTCATAGCCAGGAGAACTTACAGCATGTTCCGGATGCAGTCTCAGACAAGAGGGGAACTTACTTCCCTTGTGGAAGAGATGCTGGGGAACCAGAAAGTGGTGAAAGCGTTTGCCTATGAAGATGAGGCACAGAAAAAATTTGAAGTCATCAATGAAGACCTTCGTATATGGGGGTTAAAAGCAACCTTTTTCTCCTCCATCACCAATCCGGCAACGCGTTTTGTGAACAGTCTTGTTTATGCATGTGTAGGAATTGCAGGTGCATTTGCAGCAGTAAACGGATTTTTAACTGTCGGGCAGCTGTCAAGCTTTTTAAGCTATGCCAATCAGTATACAAAGCCGTTTAATGAGATCTCAGGAGTGGTGACAGAGCTTCAGAACGCACTGGCTTCCGCTGCCAGGGTATTTGAACTGATTGACGAAGAAACAGAGATACCAGACGACAGTGATGCGATTGTACTGGACCATGCCAGGGGAGAGGTTGTACTGGAACACGTTGACTTTTCCTATAATCCTAGTGTGCCTCTGATTGAAGATATGAATCTATTTGCAGGGCAGGGACAGAGAATTGCTATCGTAGGACCTACAGGCTGCGGAAAAAGTACCGTGATTAACCTCCTTATGCGATTTTATGATGTAAATGCCGGATCCATAAAGGTTGATGGAAATGATGTACGCCTCATAACCAGAAAAAGCTTAAGATCCGAGTATGGTATGGTGCTGCAGGAGACCTGGTTAAAGACAGGAACCATAAGGGAGAATATTGCATACGGAAAACCGGAAGCTTCAGAGGAAGAGATTATGAAAGCTGCAAAGGAAGCGCATGCCCACAGTTTTATTTCCCGAATGCCTCAGGGATATGATACCGTCATATCAGAAGACGGAGGAAATCTGTCTCAGGGTCAGAAACAGCTTTTGTGCATTGCCAGGGTAATGCTGTGTCTGCCGCCGATTCTCATCCTTGATGAGGCGACTTCCTCCATTGATACAAGAACTGAGTTAAAGATACAGAAAGCGTTTGCAAAAATGATGGAAGGGCGTACCAGTTTTATTGTTGCCCATCGTCTTTCTACAATTAAGGAGGCAGATGTCATACTTGTCATGAGGGATGGACATATTATTGAACAGGGAACTCATGAGGCTCTCCTTACTAAAAATGGATTTTATGCTCAGCTTTATAACAGTCAGTTTGCGGTATAAGCAGGCATGATAATTATGAATCAGGCACCGGGAAAATATGAATTTTGTATTTTTCTGGTACCTTTTCTTGTATTCTTGACATATTTCTTATAAAATAGGGGAGAAAGTACGATATTTAATAAAAAGAAATTTTGTAAGAGGGGAAAGAGAATGTTTGAAATTGCTATTTGTGATGACAGTATGGGCGACAGAGCGCGTTTAACAGAACGGATCGAAAAGAATATGCCGGAAAGTGATAAATTCCGTATACATGAATACGATTCCGGAATCAGCCTTTTGTCAGCGATAAAAAATATCAGGTTTTCTATCATATTCCTGGATGTTCAGATGAATGAAATGAACGGAGAAGAAACAGCAGTCAGGATCCGCCAGCTGGATAATAATGTTATTCTGGTTTTTTATACGGGATTTGCGGAACCATCACCCCGCAGTTTTGAGGTTCAGCCGTATCGGTATATCATGAAGAACATGACCGATGAGGTTATGGACCGGTACATAAGGGATTCTCTTGATAAAATGATTGAATTGGGACAGGCACCACTCCTTTCAGCAAATGTAAACCGGGAACGGCTGTTTCTCAGAGCAGATGATATTGTATACATTGAAAAGTATAAGAAAAATACCAGAGTCCATATTTCCGAAAGTTCTATCAGAATTTATGGAATAAAAGATATCGACAGCAGTGAAGTCCCCGAAATCCGGGTGCCGGAAAAGCTGGAGACTATCTACGAACATTTAAAAAAGTATGGTTTCGGCTATCCTCATGACAGCTATATTATTAATTTTAAATATTTAGTCTACTGTACCAGTAAGATACTGAGGCTAAAAGATGTTGATACCATGTTTCAGATAACCAGAAGCAAGGCACAGGAGTTTCATATGCTGAAGGAAGAATTTATGTTATCAAAATACAAGGATGGCAATTGATATGGGAAATGATTTGTTTTCGATAAGCAGGCTTTTATTCTGCGGTGCAGATGTTTATATGATGTGCAGGTTTTTTGCTGCGATATATCCTTTTAAAACTTTTGGCAGGAAACGTTATATTATAAGCATAGTTATAACATTACTGATTTTTTTTGAGAATGCTATTGGCAGTATGAGTCTGAATTTTATAACAGTACCTCTTTTTTGTTATATATATGCACTGCTTTTGTTTAAGGTTTCCTTTACAAACGGCATCGCATATACGATTATTTATTTTGCTTTTGTGGGAGGCAAGGAAGTTCTTTTTGAACTTGTATACCGGTTCCTTTCTAACAATCTTCCCATTTATATACCGCCATGGTTTACAGCAGGAGGAATTTATTTCCTGATATTAGAATATATTGTAGGTTTTTTATTTTTACTTTATATTGAAAAGTATATTAAAAAAATTAATATTAGAAACAATAATGTATTTTCGTGGTACTTACTGATTGTACCCATTCTCTCCCTGGCGATTTCAAGTAGTTTTTTATATATGGATTTTCCGAAAACGATTGTTTTACAAATTTTTATGTGCGGGGGAGCAGTATTGTTATATCTCTCCAATGCCGCAATATTTATCATTCTTGAGAAATACACTGATATGATGAATAAAATAAAATATGCAGAACTCTATTCTGTTAAAAGAGAGATGGAAAACGATCACTTTCAAAATATACTAAAAATAAATGATCATTACCGCTGCTTTATGCATGATGTTCATTCATATTTTAATAGTTTTCGGTTGCTGGCTTTAAATGGGGAAAATCAAAGAATTGTTGAAATTATAGATGAGCTAAAGGGTAAAATACAAGATGAGATCAATATAGTTATCTATAGCAGTAACCCTGTATTTAATGCCATTTTATCAGAACGTGTTACAAAGGCAAAAGAACTTGAAGTTCAGTTATCTATATTTATTGAAAAGAACCTGAATCTGGATTTTATATCAGATTCGGATATGATTTCTATGTTTGGTAATCTGCTTGACAATGCACTGGAAGCAGCGGCGAAGTGTGAGGCGCAAAAGCGGAAAGTACATATAAAACTATTTATGGGAACGAACTATTTTCTTATTTTCCGTATTGAGAACAGTTTTAGAGTGAAAGCGAAAAAAGAAGGGGACAGACTGCTGTCAACAAAAGAAGATTCAAAGCATCATGGTCTGGGGGTAGGGATTGTTACGTCTTTGGCTGAGAAGTATGGAGGTTCATTACATCTCGATCAGAAAGATGAACTATTTGTTACAACTTTAACAATTTCTGCGTTTAAAGAAGAGCAATATGCAAATTTTGGCACTCAACGTGTATAATTTTGGCACTTGACTTGAATTATCTAAAATACTGTTATAAGATGAAAGAAAAAAAAGGAGTGGTTTAAGATGAGAAAAATGTTAAATGCTTTAAAGGGAAAAGTGTCAATGGTGAACGTGATGAACACATGTGCATTGCTGGTTGCAGCTTATACGATTAATGTAACCTGTTTCTGGGCTCATCATCAGCCGGAGGTTCCTGAAGAGGCGAAGAGTCTCAGGAAGTTTTAATGTTACAACGGATTTCGGAAAACATAGTCAGCTGGCAGATTAGAAAAAATCTTTTAAAAGATGATCAGCGCGCGTTGTATCTTTATGCTTATGAAGTCTTAATTAACCAGATTATTAACATAGTCGTGGCTGTCATCATAGCAGTGATCATGCGAGCCCCTATGCCTGTGTTTGTGTTCCTCGCCAGCTACATACCTTTAAGGTCCTATTGCGGCGGGTATCATGCGAAAACCAACGGAGTCTGTACCGTAGTGTCAGCAATCCTTATTCTGATTGTCTGTCTGCTTGAGAAGTACATAGTTGGGACGGCGGCTCTTTTTTTACCAGTTGCAGGGTTTCTTATTTCAGGAATTCTGATCTATATCTATGCACCGGTCCCTGACCGGAATAAACTTCTGGATGAAGAGGAGACAAGACGTTACCGGTTGAAAAGCAGGCAGCTATGGTTAGCAGAAGTAATTGCAGGCGGAATATTCTGGTTTGTCAACATCAGGGTTTGTGTTGTACTGGCCATAAGCCATCTGCTGCTATCCATTATGCTTTTGTATGGAGTGCTGAAAAATAATAAGATGGGTATGAAAGAGCAATAAAAAGTACCTGAAAACGAGACTGCGTATTTATGGCAGTCTCGTTTTCTCATTATAGTTTGTCTGATCTGTCTGGACATAACAAGGGAGATAATTCACCTGTGTAAAAGAGTGTCAGCCGGTGCATTGCCCTTGTACAGGCGATATAAAGTAAGTTCCTGTCGTGTTCCGCAGAATAACTAACGCTGTCTGCATAAGGAATTATGACTTCATCAAACTCCAGTCCTTTTGACATCTGTATGGAGGTGACCGTTATGCCACTTGTAAACTGTGTGCTGTCTGTCGAAATGAAGTGTATCTCATAATCGCCGGATAGCTGGTCGTAAAGCAGTTTTGCATCAGGGGAAGTCTTTGTGATAATAGCAAGAGACGAATATGACGATTGTAGAAAAGCTTCAATTCTGTTTCTGATATTTAAAAGTTCCTCATTTTTATTCCGGCATCTGATCAGGGCAGGGGGAGTGCCATGCCGCTCTATGGCTTTTATTGTTCCGGCATTTTTAATCTGCTTTGCAAAAGATATAATCTCATAGGTAGACCGGTAACTTTTTGTCAGTTCGATGAAATCAGAACCATCATACAGGCTTAACAGATCGTCTAATGTGTGTGCATGGCAGGGATTTATAAATTGTCCAAAATCACCTAAAATAGTTTTGGGGCAATGAAACAGGAGGTTAATAACTGCATATTGAATTGGTGTATAATCCTGCATTTCATCAATCACCAGATGTCTGATGAGCCTGTTTTCCTGTAATCCTTCATAGAAGTTATATAAATATAGAAAAGGGAAAACATCCGCCCATTCCAATGTATTTTTTGAGGGTATAATGAATAACTCTGTTTTATTAATGTATTTATAAAATTCCTTATAAAGTGAAAGGGTATTCCTGACCTTTAACATTTTATTTAAAGCTTTAAGAATGGTACTGCTTCTGGGAATATCATCTCCCATATAGTTATCGCTTTGGAAACGGTCATAAATATCAGAAGCTATCATTTTTAAACGCTGCCTGACAGGAAATTTACCAAAAGCATCAAAACGTTTTTTTATGGTATCGGCATCTGCATTGAACGGGCCGTAAGTATAATCAGCTGGTTCAAAAATAATTCCTGGTGCAATCGTGATAAAATCCTCCATTTGTTTGACAAAAGACAGTGCAGACTTAAACCTTACCCGCTCCATCCATGCGCTGTCATTTGATTCTGAAGGATCTCTATCTGCTTCAAAACCAATTAAATCCCCAAGTTGTTCTCTGGCAATATCGGTAAATCCCAGTTCGCAGACCGGTTCTTCCCCAAGCTCCGGAAGCACCTCGGAGATATAATTTCCGAAAACCCTGTTAGGTGACAGTATGGCTACATGATCTGCAGATAGTCTGTCTTTAAAACGATATAGTAAAAATGCAATCCGGTGGAGAGCGATCGATGTTTTTCCAGATCCGGCAACGCCTTGTATAATGAGAGTGCGGGAGTTTTCGTTTCTGATAATCTGGTTTTGTTCCTTTTGAATGGTAGTTATAATGGATTTCATTTTTTCGTCTGAAGTATGGCTCAATTCCTGCTGAAGAATATCATCCTGAATGGTAAGAGAACTTTGGAGCGCATATTCCAGCTTTCCATTCTTTATTTTGAACTGCCGTTTTTCTGTCAACTGCCCCTCTATCCTCCCGGAAGGGGCATCAAATCCTGCAGGACCGATTTCATAATCGTAGAACATACTGGAAACTGGAGCCCGCCAGTCGAATATCAGCAGTTCATTACCGTAACGGAGTGAAAAGCGGCCAATGTAGTACTTTGCCGGTATGAAACTGTTATTTTCCTCAAAATCTATTCGGGCAAAATAGGGAGAATCTTTTAATTTCAGAAGCTTATCCCGTATGCTCGCTGAAAATGCAGTGGAATTGTCCATTCTATTAAGTTCCATTTCATTTTGAAACATCTCGTGGGGGTCGATTTCTCCGCGGTTTTGTACCATATACCGTTTAAATTCCATGTAATTCTCATCCAGGCGTCTGACATCAGCATCTGCTTTTTCCAAAGCATCATTTACTTTACGATTGATCTCTTCAAGATAGAGTATATCAGATTGATTATTCATTTGCTTTCTCCCTTTGTAAAATAAAACGCTGTGTGGGATAACCGAACTCAGTCAGCAGTTCAGCTTCCGCAAAGCCTAACTCTTTAATGATCTTACGATGGCCGGTATCTGCCTTGTCGCCTTCTCTGTAGGTCGTTATGCTGATGTCCTTATCCTCGAAAAATTCTTCCATGACTCTGTTAAGAAAAGCTTTGGGAATTCCTTTTTTCTGGTAAAGCGGATGGGTGCCCATAAAATCAATGCTTCCGGTTTTTCCGGAAAAAAGCATTGCTCCGATTGCCGTTCCATTATCCTTTAATATTAACGCCTGTCTGGTTCTGATTCGTTGTTTTAGTTCCTCAATGTATTCCTTTTCATTAAGACAGGGAAAACCATCAATTACGAGCCGGACCAGATCCATCCAGCAGGCAATATCTGTTTCTGCTGCATAATCAATATTCCATTCAATGCTTTCATTTTGATTAAGCATATCATACCCTCCCTTAAATTCGAACTTTGACTGTAATGGATAGAATTTTTCGTTGTCCCTGAATTTACCGGGAGGCTGTTTATACATGGCAGTAAAAATATTTGTAAATGCCTGCTGGCTTTCATAACCGGCAATCAGAGCAATATCTAAAACCGGCTTATTTGAAAAAACCAGCAGTTTTGCCGCCTCTGTTAATTTTCGCCGCTGCACATACTCATGAATGGTAAGTCCGGTAGTGTCAGCAAATATGCGGTGAAGATGGTGCTTTGAATAATGTACCGCATTTGCAATGGCATCCAGATCGGTTTTCTCGGTTAAATGTTCCTCAATGTAATCGATTACGATTACCGTATTGCGGATGTTTCTATTTTTCATTACACTTTGCCTCCTTTCTGCTGATGCAAATTCATCATTTTAAGTATAACAAAATTTAACAATCAGAGTTTAATAAATCTTGCTGTTTTAAATATAATTCCATTTCAACCTGTTTGGCGTGCAAATTTTGGAGCTCAATGTGTACAATTTTAGCACTTCGGTTGAAATTATTTCAGTTATATGTAGAATGTAAAATATAAGTAATATAGTTCTCGGAACGAAAGGAGGGCTGATGGTGCAGAATAAAAGAAACAATGAAAGCTATTATCAATACAGGGCAAGCTGTTCCATCCGCAAGGAGGATGGAACAGAAGAAATTAAAAATTATGAACTGGAAACAGATATTTTGTATGGAGATCTCCATTTTTGGAATCGCTTATATTATCTTAAAAAAAGTCAGAATATGCTGTTTGACTTTGCCTCCCGTGAACCAGGGATTGTAAAATGCAGAATCCTGCAGGAGAGACTGGTCTTAATACCAAGATTTACTTATAAATCCAATAAGACTGTCAGTAAAAAAGGATCATTGATTAAAAGATTGCTTCTTGTTATTGAAGTGATTGTATTGCTGCTTTTAGTTATGTCAAGAGCATCTGCCGCAGGAGAAGAGAAAATGGGTGTTTACGCATACTGTCAGGATCTGTCTTATTTTGCTGAACATGGAGAGGAGAAAATCAGGCAATACATGTTAGATAAAGATTGAACGAAGCAGAGAGGAAGAATCATGTGTGACGACGAGAAACTAATTGATGACAGGCATCTTGAACGGATTAACAGGTTTACCAGCTTAGAAACAGGAATTTATGTGGAAGGAGAACTCCTTCAGTTTTGTGAAACAAAGATGTTTGATAACGAAGTAGGGATTTTTCTTCCTTCTGCATTCATGGATATGAAACCGGAAGATGTTAAGAAAAAATATTTTTCTGAACAGCGGCCTGAAATTATAAAAACAAATAAAGATGGAACCGTCAATTTTTCCTTCAGCATGGTGGAAAGGGAGATTAAGCCGGAACAGCTTGAAGATGTTATACAGGAATTTTATCTTGTATTAAAGCGTTTTCAGCCTATGAGTGTCTGCCTGGAGGATGGGACAGAGTTAGATCGTGACGTTCCTTTTGCCTGGATGGAATTTATCAGCACCGCTCTCGATGACAACCTCTTTAATATGCTGATTATTTATCCAGTGGGTAAAAAACTGCTGATGGTTATGTTTAGCTGCCCGTTTGAGAAGAGACTGGATTGGAGCCGCTGCCTTGGCAAAATCCGCAATAGTATTACTATTTACAAGGCCTGTAATGATCCGGCCGGGGAAAGGAAGGAGATCTTATGATAAAAGAACAGTCTTTTGAGGATTTATACGGTTATTTTTTTGGAATGTTAAACAGAGGAGATCTTGATGAGTTATATGCAAGAGCATTGGAGGCAATTCCTTCCATAGTGTCCCTGCAGGAAATCAGTGATTTTAACAGCGCCCCTAAGCAGGCAGTATGAGTTTATAGAAAGATTGTCCCGCTGTACTTCAAAATCCCCGTACTTACGCACGGGGACAATGAATTAATTCGTTGTTTTAATGGTTTTATCCCGTCTATTTTGACTGAAGCCGGTTGATCATGGTCAATATCAGCAGGAGATCATTTTCCGGTAAAGTTTTCAGCTTGTCTATTGTATCTTTCACTAAGGGCGGGTTGGGATTATCATTATCAAAAAAGTCTTTTGGTGTTACGCTTAAGTATTCACAGATTGCCAGAAATTCCGCCATTGAGGGGAGACTCCTGCCGCTGGAGATGCTTTGCACGTAACTTCTGCTGTGTCCCAGCTCCAGGCTCATCTTATGTTCCGCCACTCCCTTTTTTAAACGTAATTCTGTGATTCTTTTGTTGATATAGTCTTGATCCATTATAGTCACCTCTCGTACTATATTTTATGATAATAAAATTTGTAGAATACACGATTAAAATATGTAAAATTCATATATTGCATAATCTGAATACCAATAGTATAATTAAAAACTGTTAATATTATGTAAAAAGTGCAGGGAGGAAAGGAGTTTGAATAGGTATAAAAGTTCTGATATCCAGTTTAAATGTACTTAAGTGAAATTGCAATAGGAAAAGCGGAATCAGGCATACAGAATATTAGCATAGATTATTAGTAAATTTTACCTTGGTATGTTATGATATTTTTAATTAAAATGCCGATACATACAGTAGAAGGTCGAAGTCCGAATTACAGGAGATAAAAGTATGAAAAAAATAATTGGAATCAGAAGCATTGGAGTAAAGATGCTGTTAGGGATTTTGCCCGTTGTGATGCTGGCGCTGGCATTGTTAGCCAGGTTAAGCGAATCTACAAGCAGTGAACTGATTGAGCAGCAGAGCAATTCCACTATGGAGTCGGAACTGAAAGCGAATGTTAACAGTATTGATAATTACCTGAATGCAGTAGAAACTACAGCAATGAATATTTCTCATACAGTGGGAGCCTCTTATCAGTCCACGGATCTTGATACATACGGCAAGGCAATTGCAGATATCATATCCGGCAATGATTTAATCCTTGGCAGCGGAATCTGGTTTGAACCCAATGTATATGACCCCCAGCAAAAGTATGTAGGACCTTACTGGTATAAAGACGGCGATAAGGTAACCTTAACGAACGAATACAGCAATCAAAGCTATGACTATTTTAATCAGGCGTACTACAAATCCGTGTCAGGAGGAGCTAAAACTGCAGTTATTACAGATCCTTATTTTGATCCGACTCTCAATGTAATGATGGCCAGCTGCACGGCTCCTGTTTATGACAGCACCAATCGTTTTATTGGAGCCGTAACGGTTGATATGCAGCTCAGCGATATTGACGAGCTGATTAAATCAATTAAAGTCGGAAGGAACGGAACTGCAGTACTCATTTCTGCAGATGGTGTTTATCTTTGCGGCGCAGATGCAGATAAGGTCAGCAAAGGGGTCAATATGACCCAGGATGAGAACGCCTCACTTTCGGCTGCAGCAGCGCAGATGGTGGCAAACGATAAAGGAAAGACGACTTATACGGAGGGTGGGGAAACTTATAACCTCTATTACGATACAGTGCCGGGAGTCGGCTGGATCATCATGATCAAGATGCCTCAGTCTGAACTGGCAGAACCCATCGTTGCTTTAAACGAGAAACTGGTCAGGCTGAGTGCGGCAGCTCTGATTTTATGTATTCTTGCTGTTTTACTCCAGGTGGGAAGTATTACATCAGGCCTTAAGAAAGTCCGTAAGTTTGCAGGTTCTCTTGCAGCCGGAGATTTCACGGTTCAGCCGCTAAAAACCAGGCGTAAAGATGAACTGGGACAGATGAGCAGCTCGTTAAATAATATGTTCCGGAGCAATAAGGGGGTCATTGAGCAGATTTCCGATCATGCAGGAGATATTACAGATGCGAGCATTCGTTTAAATAAAGTATCCACCGGTCTGCTGGTTCAATTTCGCGATGTAAAGACTTATATGGGAGATGTGGATAAGGCAATGATGTCTTCCAGTGCGGCGACAGAAGAACTGAACGCATCTCTTGCAGAGGTGAACTCATCCGTTGGAATACTTGCCAGCGAAACGGAAAAGAGCAGTAAGATGGCCGGTGAGATTATGGAACGGGCAAAAGACATAGAGAAAAAAAGCCAGGAGGCATATGATAATGCCCTTGTCATTTCCCAGGAAAGAGAGCAGGACCTTCAGATGGCAGTCCAGCACGCTAAGGTAGTGGAGCGGATTGGCGATATGGCACGGCTTATTTCCAATACGGCTTCCCAGATTAACTTATTGTCACTCAATGCCTCTATAGAAGCGGTGAGAGCCGGAGAACAGGGCAGAGGTTTTGCAGTTGTGGCCAGAGAAATCGGGAAGCTTGCGAAAGATACTTCTGAGATTGTTAAGGAAATTGAAGGCACCATTTCTGATGTCCAGAACGCATTTTCCATGATGTTAGATGGTTCACAGTCTATGCTGCTTTTCTTAAGAGACACCGTTACTCCGGATTACAACAGTTTCGTTAATGTAGGACAGCAATATGGCAGGGATGCAGTTACCATCGAGGAAATCTCCAATGAAGTGGAGGAGATGGCTACCAACATCAGTCAGGTAATGCAGGAAGTCCGTGATGCCATACAGAATGTTTCCGAATCTGTTCAGACTACTGCGGGCAACAGCAGCATGGTTCTTACCACAATCGAAAAAGCGTATGATGTTGTACAGGATATGTCTAAAATGTCTGAGAAGCAGGAACGGATTGCGGAGGAGCTTAAGACGGTTGTTTCCGGCTTTAAGTTAAAATAACAGGAAATTTTAATGATATCTTGACATTTTAACTTTATCTTATTATAATAGTGACAATATTACATTAAAATATGAAATGCTATGAAAGTGCAAGTAGAATCTTAATTTCTATCAGAGAGAAGGGGTCACCGGCTGAAAGCCCTTTTAAGTTCAATTAAGAGATCGAATTTCCCACTGAAGCAGCATGGCTGAAACCTGTGGATTTATTAGTCTGTCAGGCGGGTAGGTCATGACGTCCGTACACGTTACGTATGCCGAGTGCCTGCTTACAAAGCAGGAATCAGGGTGGTACCGCGAACACAGCTTCGTCCCTTTACAGGGATGGAGCTTTTTTTAATGTATCAGGGAATGAATCAAAGAAGGAGAGCATGATGAAAGATCAATTAGAGAAAATCAAACAAGAAGCATTAAAGCAGATTGAAGCTTCCGATGCGCTGGAAAGACTGAACGACATTAAAGTCGCTTATCTTGGAAAAAAGGGAGAACTCACCAGTGTATTAAAAAGCATGAAGGACGTTACTCCTGAAGACAGACCCAAAATCGGGCAGATGGTCAATGAAGCCCGTGAAGCAATTGAGGGAAAATTAGATGCTGCCATGGCGGGACTGATGAAAAAGGCAAGGGAAGAGCAGTTAAAAAAAGAAGTGATTGATGTCACTCTGCCTGCAAAGAGAAACAGAGTAGGTCATACCCACCCCAATACCATCGCCTTGGAAGAGGTGGAAAGAATCTTTGTGGGCATGGGTTATGAAGTAATTGAAGGCCCGGAAGTGGAGTATGATCACTATAACTTTGAAAAACTGAACATTCCGAAGAATCACCCGGCAAGAGATGAGCAGGATACTTTTTATATCAGTGACAACATCGTTTTAAGAAGCCAGACTTCACCTGTTCAGGTCCGGACCATGGAGAAGGGAAAACTTCCAATCCGTATGCTGGCACCAGGCAGAGTATTCCGTTCCGATGAAGTGGATGCAACTCATTCCCCTTCCTTCCATCAGATTGAAGGGCTGGTAATCGATAAAAATATAACATTTGCCGACTTAAAAGGTACTCTGGCTGAGTTTGCAAGAGAGCTGTTCGGTCCTGAGACAAAGGTGAAGTTCCGCCCCCATCATTTCCCGTTCACGGAACCAAGTGCGGAAATGGATGTTACCTGCTTTAAGTGCGGAGGAAAGGGCTGCCGTTTCTGTAAGGGATCTGGCTGGATTGAGATTTTAGGCTGCGGAATGGTGCACCCCAATGTACTTGCCATGAGCGGAATTGATTCTAACGAATATTCCGGATTCGCATTCGGAGTAGGTTTGGAGAGAATTGCTTTGTTAAAATACGAGATCGATGACATGAGATTATTATATGAAAATGACATCAGATTCTTAAAGCAGTTCTAGAAACAGGAAGGGAGATAGATTGATGAATACACCATTATCATGGGTTAAAGCATATGTACCGGATTTGGATGTAACACCTCAGGAATATACAGATGCCATGACACTGACAGGAACGAAGGTTGAGGGCTATGAATGCCTGGACAAAAATTTGGAGAAGATCGTAGTTGGTCATATCTTATCCATAGAACGCCATCCCGATGCGGATAAACTGATTGTCTGTCAGGTAAATGTGGGCTCTGAGACCGTTCAGATCGTAACCGGCGCATCAAATGTTAAAACAGGGGATAAGGTTCCTGTTGTTTTAGATGGAGGAAAGGTGGCCGGAGGACATGACGGCGGACCCCTTCCGGAAGACGGTATTAAAATAAAAAAGGGCAAGTTAAGAGGAATTGAATCCTGCGGAATGATGTGCTCCATTGAAGAATTGGGATTTACAAGGGAGATGTATCCCGATGCTCCTGAAAGCGGAATCTATATTCTTCCCGAGACTTCCGTCCCAGGAACCGATGCAGTAGAACTCCTCGGTCTTCATGATTCTGTTTTTGAATATGAAGTAACTTCAAACCGTGTGGACTGCTACAGTGTAATCGGAATTGCCAGAGAGGCAGCTGCAACATTTAACAAAAACTTTGTTCCTCCGGTAGTAACTGCCACTGGCAGCAGCGAGGATGTTCATGACTATTTAAAAGTAACAGTAGAAGACAGCCGCCTTTGCTCCCGGTATTGTGCAAGGATGGTAAAGAATATAAAGATTGCTCCTTCTCCTGTCTGGATGCAGAGAAGACTTGCTGCCTGCGGAATCAGACCAATCAATAATATTGTTGACATTACCAATTACGTAATGGAAGAATACGGTCAGCCAATGCATGCCTTTGATTATGAGCAGCTGGCAGGTCATGAAATCGTTGTCAGATGTGCAGAGGATGGAGAGATGTTTAAGACCTTAGACGGTCAGGAAAGAAAACTGGACAGTACCGTACTCATGATTCGTGACGGAGAGAAAGCAGTGGGCATTGCCGGTATCATGGGAGGTGAGAATTCTAAAATTACGGATGAAGCCCGGACCATGGTATTTGAAAGTGCCTGCTTTGACGGAACCAATATCCGCCTTTCCTCTAAAAAAGTGGGCTTAAGAACCGATGCCTCAGGTAAATTTGAAAAGGGCCTTGATCCCAACAATGCGAAGGCTGCCATTGACCGCGCATGCCAGTTGATTGAGGAGCTGGGGGCAGGAGAGGTAGTCGGCGGTATGATCGATATCTATCCGGTAAAAAAAGAGAGTAAGAGGATTGCCTTTGAACCGGAGAGAATGAACCGGCTTCTTGGCACAGATATTGCTCCGGAGACAATGCTTGAGTATTATAAGCGTCTGGAACTGGAATATGATGAAAAAACAGGAGAGATCATAGTTCCCACATTCCGTCAGGATCTGGAATGTATGGCGGACATGGCTGAGGAAACAGCCAGATTCTACGGCTATGATAAGATTCCGGTTTCCCTTCCGACCGGTGAAGCGACTACTGGTAAGCTCTCCTATAAGTTAAGAGTAGAGGAGCTTGCAAGAGAAGTAGCTGAATTCTGTGGATTTTCCCAGGGAATGACTTATTCCTTTGAAAGTCCGAAGGTGTTTGACCGTCTTCTTCTTCCACCGGACAGTCCTCTGCGTGTAACTGTGAATATTTTAAACCCTCTGGGTGAAGATTTCAGTGTTATGAGAACGACTCCTCTTCATGGTATGCTGAATTCACTTTCTACCAATTACAACAGGCGGAATAAGAATGTTCGTCTTTATGAGCTGGCTAACATTTACTTACCAAAGAGTCTTCCTCTTACAGAACTTCCGGATGAAAGAATGCAGTTTACTCTGGGCTTTTACGGAGACGGAGACTTCTTTGATATGAAGGGTGTTATTGAGGAATTCTTTGATAAAGCCGGCATGAATTTAAAACCGCACTATGATCCGAAGGCGGGAAAGACATTCCTCCATCCGGGAAGACAGGCAGACATTATTTATGATGGAGTAAATATCGGATATCTGGGAGAGATTCATCCCGAGGTTGCTGATAACTACAAGATCGGAGACAGAGCTTATGTGGCAGTGATCGACATGCCGTCCATGATACCATTTACAAGTTTCGACCGTAAATATACCGGAATTGCCAGGTATCCGGCAGTGACCAGGGATATCAGCATGGTAGTGCCGAAAAACATCCTTGTTGGTCAGATTGAGGAAGTGATCGAACAGCGGGGAGGAAAGATTTTAGAAAACTATGAGCTGTTTGATATCTATGAGGGCGCACAGATTCTGGCTGGCTTTAAATCAGTTGCCTATTCTATTACATTCCGGGCAGCAGACCATACTCTGGAAGAGCAGGAAGTTTCGGGAGTTATGAAAAAGATACTCAACGGTTTACAGGCACTTGGTATCGAGTTAAGAGCATAAAAAGAGTGAAATAAAAAAAGATGTCAGAGAAAGCAAAACGCTTCCGGCATCTTTTTTTATTTGCCTGCATGGAACCGGAAAATCCCGTCAATCCTTACTGTAGAGGAATGATGAAAAACAGGGAGGCGGAACAGATGCTTGATGATCTTGATATTAAACGGATAAGAGGTAGAATGCTTTTTGATTCAGGAGGAAATCCGGCAGTGGAAGCAGAAGTAATCCTGGAAAACGGTGCCCAGGGAAAGGCGGCAGTTTCTGTTTTTGATGAAATGAACGGAGAGGAAGAAGCAGATTATATAAGAGAATGGTTATCGGAAGCCATTTTATTTGAAGACGCAGCAGAACAGAAATACATTGACCGCCTGTTGACAGAGCAAAGAGACCATGACGATGCTGACCATAAGGAAAACGGCAGAGGAAAGGCCGGAGTGTTAGCACTGTCCATGGCGGTCGCGAGGGCTGCAGGAGCCGGACTCGGAATGCCGCTTTACCGCTATTTAGGCGGTACAACTGCGCCTGTGATGCCGGTTCCCGTAATGAGTATGGTCGATGGAGGAGACTGGCTAAAAGGAATCGATTTTAAAGAAATCATGATAGTCCCATTAAACAGAAGTTCTTTCGCAGAGGGACTGCGAATGGGGGCAGAAGTTTACCAGACATTAAAGCATCTTTTAACTTTAAGCGGATTTGATACGTCTGTCGGGGAGAGCGGAGGTTTTGCAGCCGACATGAAAAGTTCAGAAGAAGCTCTTCATTATATAATGGATGCCGTCAGACTTTCCGGGTATGATCCTGATACGGACGTAACTGCAGCAATTTGTGGAAACGCAGATCATCTCTATGTAAAGGAAGAAGGGATTTATCACTTTAATAAGGAAAGTTTAAAAAATGGGATTCTGGTACACAGGAACCAAAAAGATATGATATCTTATTACTTAAGGCTGGCGGACGGATTTCCTCTTGGCATTGTGACAGAAGGACTTTGGAAGCAGGATCTGGAAGGCAGAAACCGGATGCATCAAATGTTTCAGCATCGTTTCGTGATTGCCTCGGATGATTTCTTTGCCTCAAATGGAGTGGAAATTCAGTTAAAGAAAGCCGGAACTGTGACGGCTGCACTGGAAATGGTTCAGGAAGCAAAAAAACTGGGGAGCAAAGTGATCGTTTCAAACAGTGATAAGGAAACGGAGGAAGCGTTTCTTGGAGATATGGCTGTGGCAGCTGGTGCTGACTATATAAAATGCGGTGCGCCCTGCAGGGGTGAATGTACAGCCAAATACAATGAACTGCTCAGGATTGAAGAATTCTACAGGCGGCAGTGTTGAAAATAGAAAAAAATATTGTATTTACTGAAAATTTATGGTATGATAATCGGTGTTTGACTTAAGGAGGTGGGAAAATGATCCGGATTATATTATCAATCGTGTTTGTTATTATATGCGTTGCTTTATCAGCGATTATCCTGTTGCAGGAAGGAAAGAGTCAGGGTCTTGGTTCTATCGGTGGTATGGCGGATACTTACTGGGGCAGGAACAAAGGTCGTTCCATGGAAGGAAAACTGGAAAAGTTTACAAAGTACGGAGCAATCCTGTTTTTTATCCTGTCATTGGTACTGAATCTGAATATACTGTAGCGATTAAACACTCTTGTGGTATAGCAGCAAGAGTGTTTTTTTCGCATTAAGGAAAAAATCTGTTATACCATTGGGTGAAGTGCAGATAATAAAAACATAAATGAAATCGTTTAGTAAAAAACGTGAAAAGAGAGGAAGATAATGACAGAAGAACAGTTAATGCAGCGGAAGGCAATGTTTATGGAACTGTTTTCAGATCCGTCTTATAAACCGATGAAATTAAAGGAACTCGCCATGTTATTCGGAGTACCCAAACATCAGAGAGACGAATTAAAGCAGGTGCTTGATGCACTGCTGGCAGAAGGAAAAATCGGAGTATCCCAGAAAGGTAAATATGGAAAACCCGATGTGGGTTCCATAGCAGGCGTTTTTTTCGGACACCAGAAGGGTTTTGGTTTCGTATCCGTAGAAGGATTTGAGAAAGATATCTTTATACCAGAGGATAAGACAGGCGGCGCCCTTCATGGAGATACCGTTCTGATATCCGCAGAGACGGAAAGCTCCGGCGGGAAGAGAGCAGAAGGCCGGGTTATTAAGGTGCTCCAGCATGCAAATGAAGAAATAATCGGATTTTATCAGAAAAATAAGAATTTTGGTTTCGTGATACCCGATAACCAGAAGATATCAAAGGATGTTTTCATTCCCCAGGGCAAAGACATGGGGGCTGTAAACGGACATAAAGTTGTGGTGAAGATCACTGACTTTGGAGGAGAAGGGAAAAAGCCGGAGGGTGTGATCAGGGAGATTCTCGGACATGTCAACGACCCGGGAACCGATATCCTCTCCATTGTGCGCGCTTACGGACTCCCGGAGGAATTTCCTGACAGCGTGATGAAACAGGTGGAGTCTGTTGCGGATTCCATTTCCGGAAAAGACATGCAGGGGCGTCTGGATTTAAGAGATTTACAGACTGTCACCATAGATGGAGAAGATGCGAAGGATCTTGATGATGCCATCACCATATCAAAGAAGGATGGCAGTTATACCCTGGGAGTCCACATTGCAGATGTAACCAATTATGTGACAGAGCACAGCCCGCTTGACGAAGAAGCTTTAAAAAGAGGAACCAGTGTCTATCTGGTAGACCGGGTAATTCCCATGCTTCCCCACAAGCTGTCAAACGGCATCTGCTCCTTAAACCAGGGAGAGGACCGTCTGGCACTGAGCTGTATCATGGAGATAGATGAAAACGGCACGGTTACCGGACACAGAATCGCAGAAACGGTAATTAATGTGGACCGCAGAATGACCTATACGGCAGTTAATGCAATTATCACCAACCATGATGAAGCAGTGATGAAAGAGTATGAAGCCTTTGTTCCCATGTTTGAACAGATGAAGGAACTGGCAGATATTTTAAGAGAGAAAAGGAAAAAAAGAGGTTCCATTGACTTTGATTTCCCTGAAACCAAGGTGATTCTTGATGAACGGGGCAAGCCTCTGGAAATAAAACCTTATGACCGGAATGCTGCCACTAAGATCATTGAAGATTTTATGCTTATGGCCAATGAAACCGTTGCAGAGGATTATTTCTGGCAGGAAATCCCGTTCCTTTACCGGACTCATGACAATCCGGATCCGGAGAAGATGAAAAGTCTGGCAACACTGATCAACAATTTCGGATATTCCATCCGGTTTCATAACGGAGAGGTATATCCCAAGGAAGTTCAGAAGCTGCTGGCCAACGCAGAGGACACTCCGGAAGAAGCGTTAATCAGCCGCCTTGCCCTTCGTTCCATGAAGCAGGCGAAGTATACGGTAGGAAACACCGGACATTTTGGTCTGGCTGCAAAATATTATACCCACTTCACTTCCCCGATTCGAAGATATCCGGATTTACAGATCCATCGTATCATAAAGGAGAATTTAAGGGCAGGACTCAGTGAGAAACGGGTCAGCCATTACGATAAGCTTCTTATGCAGGTAGCGGTTCAGTCTTCTTCTCTTGAGAGAAGGGCGGATGAAGCGGAGCGGGAAACCATAAAGCTTAAAAAATGTGAATATATGTCCAGGTACATTGGGCAGGAATTTGACGGAGTCATCTCAGGAGTAACAAACTGGGGGCTTTATGTAGAACTTCCCAATACTGTTGAAGGTCTGATCCACGTCAATGATCTTCAGGATGATTATTATCATTTTGATGAGGAACATTATGAACTGGTGGGTGAAATGACCAGGAAAACCTTTAAACTTGGTCAGCCCATTCGGGTAATTGTATCGGGTACGGATAAACTGCTTCGTACCATCGACTTTGTTCTGGGAAGAGATTTTGACGGGGAATAACACAGGTCATGGGAGGGACTTGATATGAAAAAGAAATATTTAATTAATGCATTTATCATGGCAGCATTGGTATTAACCATGACTGGGTGTGAAAAGAACAGGAATAAGATCACGGTTCAAGAGCCTGAGAAAACCATAACAATGATTGATGAATCCAAGCAGGAAGAAAGTGAACCAGAGATATTAGTTGATAAAATTGAGCGCTTGGAACAGGTAACGATTAGCGATTGGTTGGATGATGATACTGCAATTGTTTCAAAAGATAATGAGTCACTGGGCAAGATGAGCTTATCAGAATTATCAGACCAGTATCCCAAAAGCCTGTATTTACTGGATATTAACTCAAAAGAATATCAGCTGGTCAAGGAACAAAAAGATGTATTGCTGGGGGGAGCTGTATTCTCCAGGGATAAGAATTATCTGATATATGATGAATATGTTCTGGGGGATCCTGCTTACTTCATTATGATTATGGAGAATCATGAGAGCATTGTGCTTATGGGAGAACCGATTGGCGGAGCAAAAAGTGCGCACTGGGCTGATAACGAAACTGTTATCGGTGCAGCATATAGCGGTGGCGTATATCTGGCTGACAGAACCGGAAACATGAGTTTGATTGATGAATTAAAAGATGAAGGGATATATCTGGTTGAAAAACTGGGTGATGATATTTATTATAATACACAATCAGATTTTACTTTAATGAAATTAAACCTGGTTACGAAGGAAAAGACCAGTCTTAATCTGGAACAAGTATATGAAATCTTACCGTCTCCTGATAATAAGCAAATGATAATCTTACAGAATAATGGTTCCGGTGGTTCGATGATTATTTATAGTCTTGAGCATGATGATAAAATTACGATTGCAGAGAGTGTAGAATTGTATGGAGTATCCTGGTCACCTGATCAGAGAATGATTGCTTACGGCATGAAAGAGGATAAAAATAATTCAACAGTAAGAAGTTTGTATGTATATGATATACTTACTGGAAAATCGATAAAGATTGCTGAGAATACTGAAATGACAGGTACTGATTGGAGTCCTTCTGGCAAAAAATTATCGTATACGGAATGGGATGGAGAAGAGTATTCCAGTAGTATTATTTATTTTAAATAGAATTGTAGTATGATTGTGTAAAGTTTTAATAAGGGAGATTTATTATATGGGAGAAAGTTTTAAATTAATCGCCAATAACAAAAAGGCGTATCATGATTATTTTATTGATGAAAAATATGAAGCCGGTATCGAGCTTTTTGGCACAGAGGTAAAGTCCATGCGAATGGGCAAATGCAGTGTAAAGGAATCTTTTGTAAGAGTTGACAGAGGTGAGGTTTATGTATATGGCATGAACATCAGCCCTTATGAAAAAGGAAATATTTTTAACAAAGATCCCTTACGTGCGAGAAAGCTTCTCCTTCACAAAGCAGAAATTCAAAAACTGGATGAAAAAATCGCCCAAAAGGGGTATACACTGGTACCACTTTCCGTATATTTTAAAGGCAGTCTGGTTAAGGTGGAGATCGGTCTGGCAAGAGGTAAAAAACTCTACGATAAAAGAGACGATATCGCAAAGAAAGACCAGAAACGCGAACTGGAACGTGATTTTAAAGTGCGTAATTTAAAGGTCTGAAAGAGGGGATCATTGCCTGTCTGTACAGAACGCTGATTGGATGGTAAAATAGGGGTATAAAATAATGGGAGGAAACTGCGGATGGCACTATATGATTATGTAGGGGCATTAAGAAAAGGGCGAAGGCAGTACCAGGCATCCGTATCAAGAGGAGAGTATCCGTATCTGCCTGTTTTAGATGATATCTTATCTTATTCGGATATCGTTTCTGAAGTCAATTTAGGGATTATGGACATTCCTCTTGAAAAGGTGGTAGGCACCAAAACAGAGGGGCGCACCAATGCATTTGCCAGTAATTTTATGCCGCTTTTGTCGGAAAAATCCGAATTTGGAGCGAAATGGGCCTATCTGTATGACCATCAGATTCAGGAAGGAATTCATGACCCGATTGTTGTCTATGAGTTTATGAATCAGTACTATGTTCAGGAAGGAAATAAAAGGGTCAGTGTATTAAAATATGTGGGGGCATTCAGTATCGCTGCCTCGGTGATCCGGATGATTCCCAGACGTACCGATGATTTAAATAACCGTCTTTATTATGAATTCCTTGACTTTTATCAGGTTTCCTTTAACTGCGATATCTGGTTCAGCAAGGAAGGCAGTTATGACAGGCTTTTAAAGGCGATGAATAAAATTCCGGATGAACAGTGGAGCGAAGATGACAGACTGGTGTTTAAGTCTGCCTACGACCGTTTTTCCAAAGCATTTCATACGTTCGGCGGTGATGACTATGACATGACCTGTTCCGATGCATTTTTAGTCTATGTGGAACTGTTGGGATACAAGTCGGTCAAAGATCGGGTGGAAAAGCAGATTAAGAAGGATCTGGTTAAAATTAAGGATGAACTTCTTCTTTCTTCCAGAGGCAATAAGATTGCGCTGGTAGAACAGCCGGAAGAGGCCAGTGAAGGATCGGATAATACCACGATGAAGCTGATTAACTGGCTGCTTCCTAATCCGGTGATTGACCCCTCCATGTTAAAAATAGCGTTTATACATGCAAAAACAGCGGAAACTTCCAGCTGGACTTATGGTCATGAGCTGGGCAGGATGTATCTGGAGCAGGCGTTTGATGGAAAGACAGAGACTATGGTCTTCTTCCATGCAGATTCAGAAGAGGAGACGGCTAAGGCAATCGATGCGGCAATTGAAAGCGGGTGCAACATGATATTTACCACAGCCTCCCAGATGATCAACTTAAGTGTGAAGGCAGCAATCGACCATCCGGAAATCAAGGTTTTCAACTGCTCTGTCAATATGTCCTATTCTTCTGTCTGTACTTATTATGGAAGAATGTATGAATCAAAATTTCTAATGGGTGCTCTGGCTGCTTCCATGTCGCGGGATGACAAACTGGGCTATATTGCTGATTATCCCATATACGGCACCATTGCCAATATCAATGCATTTGCATTAGGGGCAAGAATGATTAATCCATATGCAAAGGTCTATTTAGAGTGGTCCAGGATTAACGGACGGGATGCTCAGGCAGAGCTTGAAAGGGAAGGCATCCGCTTCATTTCCGGAGACGATATGATCACGCCTCAGGCGCCTACAAGAGAATACGGACTTTATCAGAAAGCTCCTGATGGAAGACTTAAAAATCTGGCTACTCCCATCTGGCATTGGGGGAAGTTCTATGAAAAAATCGTAAATCTCACCTGCCACGGATCCGTTGACCGGAAGGAAATGAAAGGAAAGCAGGCGATTAACTACTGGTGGGGCATGTCTGCGGATGTCATTGATGTGATCTGCTCCCAGAATCTGCCTCATGGTACAAACAGACTGATCACATTTTTGAAAAATTCCATTCGGGCAGGAAGCTTCCAGCCGTTTGTAGGAACTATCTATTCTCAGGATGGAACGATTCAGTGTGAAGAAGATTTAAGCCTTACACCGGAGGAGATTACCACGATGAACTGGCTTACGGAAAATGTTGTGGGGCAGATTCCTGATTTTGAGGAATTAACAGAGGAAGCCCGGTCATTGGTCCGTCTTCAGGGTCAGACAATATACGAGAACATGGATACGGAGGAACTGCAGCGTGAAAATTCTGGTACTGGCGGATCATGAGTCCAAGTCACTCTACGAATACTATACACCGGAGAAACTGAAAGATATTGATTTAATCATTTCCTGTGGGGATTTAAGAGCGAATTATCTGACTTTTTTTGCCACATGTTCCCATGCACCGGTTTTTTATGTACGGGGTAACCATGATTGTCAGTATCAGACCTGCCCTCCGGAGGGGTGTATCTGCATTGAAGATGAGATTGTTACCTTCAATGGAATCAGAATTTTGGGGCTGGGTGGTTCCATGGAATATATTCCGGGTTCATCCGATCAGTTTACAGAAAAGAAAATGGAGCAGAGGATTAAGCGCATGTGGTGGAAGTTAAAGAAAAATAAGGGGTTTGACATACTGGTAACCCATGCGCCTGCTTTTGAACTTAACGACCTGCCGGATCTTCCCCATCGCGGATTTTCCTGTTTTAAGGCTTTGATGGACAAGTATTCTCCTAAATATTTTTTCCATGGCCATATTCATGCCAACTATGGCAATGCTTTTAAGAGAGAAGATCAGTACGGCAGTACCGTTGTAATCAATGCCTATGAATATTGCATCATTGATTATACGTAACATTGTAACTTTTACAGAAGACCGTTCATATCCTATTACAGAAGCCAGGTCAGCGGAAAATGCAGATTGACTGGATCGCTCTGTTTTGGTAATAAATAAAAAAACTCTTTGCACTGCACATAACTCTACAGTACAAACTGAGCAGGCATCAGCTTTTAAAGCTGTAAGCCGGGTTGCCTCGTGCAGCAGCAGATGACTTTCATGCATCTGTGGGACAGTAGTTAACTCTAATTGTTCCACAGGTGCATTTTTATTTATCTACAATTCTATGGAGTGAATGCAGGTGACATGGGGTAATCTTATTTCACGGGGGTAGAAGTTTATGAGGCGTATAATCGGAAAGAAGAAAGAAAAAGATGGAAAAAGCATTGCCATGCATGTATCGGCGGTCAGCATTGGAATAAATCTGCTGCTTTCTGCCTTTAAAATGACAGCGGGAATCCTTGGCCATTCCGGTGCCATGGTTTCGGATGCAGTTCATTCCGCCTCAGATGTTTTCAGCACATTTATTGTTATGATCGGAGTACATCTGGCAGATAAGAAATCGGATAAGGAGCATCCGTACGGTCATGACCGCATGGAATGTGTGGCCTCTGTCATACTTGCATCATTGCTGATGGCAACTGGAGCTGCAATCGGTATGACGGGGATAAAGACAATCATGGGACAGAATGGGAAATCAGCCCCCATCCCCGGCATGGTTGCTTTTTTCGCAGCAATTTTATCCATTGTTGTTAAGGAATGGATGTACTGGTATACCAGGGCAGCAGCCAAAAAGATAAATTCAGGAGCAGTGATGGCAGATGCCTGGCACCATCGCTCGGATGCGTTGTCATCTGTGGGTGCCATGGTGGGCATTGCAGGAGCAAGAATGGGAGTCCCTGTTCTGGATCCTCTGGCCAGTATCGTAATCTGTATTTTTATCGGAAAGGCGGCAATTGATATATTCCGTGATTCCATGGATAAAATGATAGATAAATCCTGTGATGAAGAAACCGTGCAGAAGATGAGGGAATTTGCAATGTCAATTATGGGTGTGAAACGGATTGATGACATCAGGACGAGAATGTTTGGAGCAAAGGTATATGTGGATATAGAAATAGCAGCAGAAGGAAAGCTGGAGCTGGTAAGATCACATGAAATTGCAGAGAAGGTGCATCTTTGCATAGAAGAACACTTTCCTGATGTGAAGCATTGCATGGTTCACGTGAATCCGGTTGTTGATATGGAAGAAAATGATCAGATCTGTCTATAGGTATAACTTCAGATTATAATACACATTCCTATTATTTAGTTGACAAATAACAGTTACATTGTTATCATTTAAATATTATACAAAAAGGCAGGGATGTGAATGGAAAGAATCGTATTATCATTGTTGGTTGATAACACTGCCGGCGTTTTAAGCCGTGTAGCCGGACTGTTCAGCCGCCGTGGCTATAACATTGAGAGCCTTACGGTAGGAGTAACTGCGGATGAGAGATATTCGAGGATGACAGTGGTTTCTGTGGGCGAACAGGAAATTCTGGATCAGATTGAAAAGCAGCTGAGAAAGCTGGAAGATGTCAGGGATATTAAAGAATTAAAGCCTGGGCATTCTGTTTACCGTGAGCTCATTCTTGTAAAGGTCCGCGCCAACGCCAGTGAGCGTCAGGCGATCAGTGCCATTGCAGATATTTTCAGAGCTACCATCGTCGATGTTGGAAGAGATTCTTTAACCGTCATGCTGACAGGCGACCAGTCAAAGCTGGATGCGCTGATTAACCTCCTTGGCGATTATGAGATTTTAGAGTTGGCAAGGACCGGTCTGACCGGACTTTCAAGGGGATCCGACGATATCCGCTATCTGCCATAGGCAGTCTGAATTTGTTAGCTAGAGGTATTGCCAAAGGCGGACAGTGAGTCGTCGGCATAGTTCCTTTAACAAAATATATTATGAGTCAGTATATGAGGAGGAAAGAAAGATGGCAAAGATTTACTACCAGGAAGACTGCAACTTATCTTTATTAGAAGGTAAGACCATTGCAGTGATTGGATACGGAAGCCAGGGCCATGCCCATGCGCTTAATTTAAAGGAGTCCGGATGTGATGTCATCGTTGGACTTTACGAAGGAAGCAGTTCCTGGGCAAAAGCAGAGGCTCAGGGTTTATCCGTTTATACTGCAGCTGAGGCAGCAAAAAAAGCAGATATCATCATGATTCTGATTAACGATGAGAAACAGGCTGCTATGTATAAGGAGTCAGTGGAACCCAACTTAAAGGAGGGGGATATGCTGATGTTCGCTCATGGTTTTGCAATCCACTTCGGACAGATTGTTCCTCCTAAGAATGTTGATGTTACCATGATTGCACCGAAAGCTCCTGGACATACTGTTCGTAATGAATATCTGGTTGGAAGAGGAACTCCCTGTCTTGTGGCAGTTCATCAGGATTATACCGGTAAGGCGATGGACAAGGCTCTGGCTTACGCACTTGCTTTAGGCGGCGCAAGAGCAGGAGTTTTGGAGACAACCTTTAAGGTTGAGACAGAGACTGATCTTTTCGGTGAGCAGGCTGTATTGTGCGGCGGTGTATGCGCACTGATGAAAGCCGGTTTTGAAACATTGGTTGAAGCAGGCTATGCACCGGAGAACGCATACTTTGAGTGTGTACATGAGATGAAACTGATTGTCGATCTGATCTTTGAAAGCGGCTTTGCAGGAATGAGATATTCCATCTCTAATACAGCTGAGTATGGCGACTACATTACCGGACCCAAGATCATTACCGATGAAACAAAGAAAGCGATGAAGAAAGTACTGACTGATATTCAGGATGGAACCTTTGCAAAGGACTGGCTGCTTGAGAATCAGGTTGGCGGTGCACATTTCAGAGCTATGAGAAATGCAGAAGCTTCCCATGAATTAGAGAAAGTTGGAGCAGATCTTCGTAAGCTTTACAGCTGGAATAACGGCGGAAAGCTGATCGATAACTAATTTTACCTTAGTGTAGCATATAAAGGGCTGATAAAAAGAGAGAGCAGATTAAAATCTTTCTCTTTTGTATCAGCCTTTTTTGTGGTATATTTAGCCTCTGATTCCTGCCTTTTGCATTGCTTCAAAGAAAATTTCCATTGCTGTGGATACAGTGGCCGGGTTATAGGCAAATCCAACGGTGCGTTTCTTAATGCCGGAAATCATGGGAATCTCGATCAGTTCCTTTTTATCAAGTTCATCCTGAACAAATTCTTTAATCACACAGCCGATGCCAAGTCCGATTTTAGCGAATTCTATCAGTAAATCCATGGTGGTAACTTCCAGAAGCTGATTGGGAATGATCTGATTTTCGTTTAAATATTCGTCAATATACTTCCTTGTCATATTATTTTTATCCAATAGGAGAATGTTGCCTGTCTGAAATAAATCTGCTTTCTTACCTTCTCTCAAATATAAATTTTCCAGGTATGCATTTGTAGTTACAAAGATGTCCTGGATCTCCATGACCGGATTGAATAAAAGAGGGCGGCGGTTGGAAGGCTCTGCGATCAGTCCCAGGTCGATCTGCTGCTGTTCCAGCATCGCTACCGTGTGGGAGGTAGACTGACTCTCAATGGTGATTTTAATATGAGGATATTTCTCAATAAACCCCTTTAAATAAGGAAGGAGAATGTATTTGCACAGCGTATTGCTGACGCCGATTCTTAAGTGTCCGATATTAAAATCTTTCACCCTTTTCAGTTCCAGTTCTCCTCTGTTTAACGCTTCAAAGGCAGTTTTTGTGTGATGAAACAGAAGTTTTCCTTCCTCCGTAAGCTGGACACCTCTGGAATTACGGGTAAACAATGCCACGTCTAAATTATCTTCCAGCTTGCTGATAGATTTACTAATCGCCGGCTGGCTGATAAAAAGTTCTTTTGCCGCTTTGGAAATATTACCTGCTTTTGCCACTTCATAAAAAATCTTATATTGGGAAAGATTCTGATCCATGTTAAAAATCCTTTCGCTGTATAACTTTTTATTATGATATAATAAAATATTATATATATGTATTATATCAGTAACCATATTGGAATGTAAAGGGTTAAAATAGCCATGTGAAATAGGTTGAATAGGGTCACTTTAGGAGATTTATATTTGTACAAAATATCCAATAAACAGTCTTGAATTTTAGATAGAGTGCTTATTGTAAATGGAAAAGCAATTTGATATTATAATTAGAAACAAATAGAAAACGTTTTCAAGAGGTATTTTTATGCAATCTATACGAGATGTTGCCAAACGCGCAGGTGTTTCTATTTCGACAGTATCAAGAATTTTAAATAACAGTGCCAATGTTAGTGATGAAAAGGTTGCTGCAGTAAAAGAGGCACTTAATTACTATCATTATGAGCCCAATCAATTTGGACGCGGTCTTGTCAAGCAAAAATCTAATATGATAGGGGTATATTTTCCCTTTTCCTCACACTCTATATTTGAAACGTCTTATAATCTGGAACTACTAAAGGGGATTGAACAGATTTTACCTCAGTATAATTATAATATGGTAATTATAAGTGAATCGGAAATATACGAAAGCCAGGAAGAAAGCGGGCCCAGATTTTTAGAAAGTGCAGGGCAAAGAAAGATTGATGGCTTAATTCTTACAGGGCTGATTAATAAGCAGGCGTCTGAACTGGCATTAAAACGGCTTATCGACCAGCAATACCCGGTTATATATATAGGGAAAAAGCTTCATCAAAGAGGTATGAATATATATGCTCAATTTGAAAATTACACCATTGATATGATGAAGGAATTGTATAAAAAGGGGCATCGCTGCGTGTTGCTTTATTATATGCATTTACATCAGACCTATATAGAAAATATTACTGCGCAATTAAAAACGGAGTTGCCCCAATTAAAGATCATTCCGTCAGCCCTAAAAAGTATTGCAAAATCCCGGGAAATGATTGCTGCGCAGATAAAAAGCTATGTGAAGAAGGGAACATGTACAGCAGTCTGTTTGGCAAGTGTTGAGCTGCTTCAGCTGATCATGGGAATTTGTGTTGAACTCCGCCTTTCTATCCCGGATGATATATCAATTTTGTCTGTAGAGCATAAAAAGGGAGATGGTGCGCTTATGTATCCGAAAATTTCTGCTTTTTATGTACCTGCTATTGATATGGGAAGAGAAGCGGCGGATTTGGTGCTGAATATGATCAATCATGAAAATAACGAAATAATTTCAAAGGAATTTGTAACAGAATACATTGAGAGGGAATCAATAAAGCAGCTTATATAAGCGCTTTTTTGATCATATTTTTGAAAACGTTTTCAAGGAGGTATTATTATGAAAGCAATCATGGTTATGTATGATTCGCTGAGAAGGGATATGCTGGAGTCATATGGATGTGACTGGACAATTACTCCTAATTTTAAGAGATTGGCGGAAAAAAGTGTCCAGTTTGATAACTGCTGTGTGGGCAGCATGCCCTGCATGCCAGCAAGAAGAGAGCTTCATACCGGAAGAATCAACTTTTTTCACCGAAGCTGGGGTCCTATGGAACCATATGATGATTCCATGCCTGAACGATTGAAGAACAGGGGGATTTATACTCATCTGATTAGTGATCATCAGCATTACTGGGAAGACGGAGGCTGTACATATCACAATCGTTACTCATCCTGGGAGATTTCCAGGGGGCAGGAAGGGGATTTATGGAAGGCGGATTTATCATATGAAGACGAGGTAAAAACCGTTTTTAAAAATAAGGAGGTAATGCTTTCTTACCCGCCTTATAAAAATATGATGATACATGATGGTATTAACCGCAGATGCATGGATAAAGAGGAGAAGACATCACAGGCTGTTACATTCAGACATGGTCTGGAGTTTATCAAAACGAATCATGGAGAAGATAACTGGTTTCTTCAGATAGAGACCTTTGATCCCCATGAGCCTTTCTACTCTCTGAAAGAGGATAAAGCGTTGTATCCTCATTCATTTCATGGGGATGCTTCTTGTGAAGCGGATTGGCCTCCGTATGCTCCGGTTGCGGAAGATGAAGATACAGTTAGTCATGTACGGTATGAGTATGCCGCCCTTCTTTCAAAATGTGACCGTTACCTCGGTAAAGTTCTGGATTTAATGGACCATTACAATCTGTGGAAGGATACGATGCTGATTGTTAACACAGACCACGGTTTCCTGTTGGGCGAGCATGGCTGGTGGGGGAAAACCAGTATGCCGATTTATCAGGAGATTGGGCATATACCATTGTATATCTATGATCCCAGAAGAAAGGAGTGTGCAGGAATAAGGAGAAATGCTATTGTACAGACCATTGACCTGGCACCGACATTATTGGAGTTTTTTGGATTGGAAGTGCCAGCGGATATGGAGGGGAAACCCTTATGCAGTGTGATGGATTCTGATGAACCTGTCCGGAAATATGCGGTATTTGGTTACCATGGAAGTCAGGTGAATGTAACAGATGGAAGATACGTGTATATGCATGCGGCAGAGAATCCGGATGAGCCGGTTTATGAGTATACTCTGATGCCGACTCATATGAGAAATATGTTTCATCCAGTTGAGTTTAAAGATATGGAGCTGGCAGGGCCATTTTCATTTACCAAAAACTGCAAAGTTATGAAAATTAAAAAGAAAGATAATATGGGCGATACTACATCATTTGGATCTCTGCTTTTTGATCTGAAAGAAGATCCGGGTCAGTTACAGTCTATAGGGGATGAGACGGTGCGAAACAGAATGAAAGGTTATATCCGGGAGTATATGGAAAAAAACGACGCACCAGATGAACTTTATACAAGGCTGGGATTAAAATAGGAGAAGTAAAATGGAAAAACGTCCTAACATTGTAATTATCAATCCGGATCAGATGCGGGCAGATTCCATGTTCCATCTTGGAAATCCGGCATCGGTTACCCCTAATCTGGATGAACTGGCGAAGGAGGGGGTGTCCTTTGCACACGCATTCTGCCAGAACCCGGTATGTACACCGTCGAGATGCAGCTTCATGAGTGGCTGGTATCCACATGTTGCCGGCCATCGTACGATGAATCATATGATGCATGATCATGAGCCGGTCTTATTAAAAAGGCTGAAAGACCACAATTATCATATCTGGATGAACCAGAGAAACGATCTGCTTCCTGCTCAGAACCCGGAGTATTATAAACCCTATTGCGACACATATTTTACTCTGGATGATGGAAGACAGCCGGATAAACTTCCATATGAAAATTGGAGGGGAGAACCAGGAGGAAAGAACTTCTATTCCTTTTACCGTGGAAAATTGCCGGATAATAAAGACATAGATCAGATATGGACAGAGGGTGCGGCTGAGTTCATACGAAATTATGAGGGAGAAAAACCATTTTGTTTATTTCTTCCTCTGATGCTCCCGCATCCTGTCTATCAGATCAGTGAGCCATATTTTAGCAGAATCGACAGGAAAAAACTAAAGAAGAGGATTTTACCGCCTCAGGGATTTGAAGGAAAGTCCAGGCTGCAAAAGGAACTGTCCAGGCTTCAGAATATGAAGGATTGGAAGGAGGAGGAATATGATGAATTGCGCGCAGTTTATCTGGGAATGTGCAGTAAGGTTGATGAACTCACAGGTCAGATTATTTTTGCACTGAAGGAAAAAGGAATTTATGACGAAACTGCTTTATTCTTTTTCAGTGATCACGGGGATTATACCGGCGATTATAACCTGGTGGAAAAAGTACAGAATTCGTTCGAGGACTGTCTGACAAATGTTCCGTTTATTGTAAAACTTCCAAAAAATATGCAAAAACGTCATGGTGTCAGCCGGGAGATGACAGAGTTAATTGATTTTTATGCAACTGCTGAAGAACTGGCAGGGCTGCCTGCAGAACATACGCACTTTGGTAAATCACTCATTTCCTATATTATGCAGCAGCAGGATGTATTGAGGGATGCCGTTTTTTGTGAGGGCGGTTTTCGGAAAGGAGAGGATCACTGTAAGGAAACCGGTGGACAGATTGCACCTGGACCGGAAGGATTATATTTTCCAAGGCAGTCGCTGCAGGCATCGGATGACATGTACAATGGAAAATCTGTCATGTGCAGAACAAAAGATTATAAATACATCCGAAGGCTCTATGAGAAAGACGAATTTTATGATCTGAGAAATGATCCGGATGAGATAAGGAATCAGATCGATTGTGAAGAGTACCGGACTTTGATTGCAGAAATGAAGGAAAGGCTGCTGGAGTTTTATCAGGATACCTGCGATGTTGTACCATTTGAAAAGGATGCCAGAATGGACCTGGATTTTATGAAAAGATTGATGCATTAACAACTTGGGGCAGTTTATTTAGAAAAGGAGAAGAAATCGTATGGAGAATAAATATTCAAAAGCAAAATTTTTAGATGTTTTTAAATATTCTTTTGGGGGCTTGGGATCCAATCTGGCATTTTTTCTGGTTATGTCTTATCTGACATTCTTTTATACGGATATTTTTGGAATCAACACAATGGTGGTTTCCGGTCTTATGCTGATATCCAGATTTATTGATGCATTTACAGATCCAATCATGGGGATGATAGGTGATCATACTCATTCAAAGATGGGGAAATACAGACCATGGATCATAGGGGGAGCTCCATTACTAGGATTATTTATCTTTTTGCTGTTTACGGCACCGGAGATGTCTCCTAATATGAAGATCGTATATGTGTATGTTATCTATATTACATATTCGCTGGTGTCTACTGTAGTTAATATTCCTTATCATTCCATGACTCCTGTCATGTCTCAGGATCCATATCAGCGGACTGTAATTGTATCGTGGAAACAGGGGATGGGAACTGTGGCACAGTTTGTTGTTACAATTATGGCGCTGCCGTTAGTGGAAGCATTTGGAGGCGGTAAACAGGGCTGGGCAATTTATGGAGCTTTAGTCGGCATTATGACAACCGTTTCATTCTGGGTTTGTGCATGGGGCGGAAAAAAATACGATGTTTGTGACATGCAAAAGGAAAGAGTCCGGCTAAATATGGCAAATGATCTAAAGCTTTTAATAAAAAATAAACCGATGCTGATGCTGATGATTGCTTTTGGTACGGACGTACTGGCTAATGCCACATACAGTGCAGTCAATATGTATTATTTTAAATATGTGTTAAATCGTGTAGATCTGGTACCTAAAGTTGCTTCTGCGATTTTATTCGCAGGAATCATCCTGATTCCTCTGCTGCCTGCAATTTCTAAAATAGTAGGTAAAAATCGTTTATACTGGCTGGGTAGCCTGTTTTCCATATTTCCTCTGGTGGTTATGTGGCTGCGTCCTACGGCATCGGTTACCATACTCATGAGTATGATGGCAGTTTTCGGATTCGTTTCACGTATTCCAAGTAACTTAGGATGGGCAATGCTGCCGGAATGTTCTGATTTTGGTGAATGGAAATTTGGCCAGCGTTCGGATGGTCTGATGTCTTCCTCACTGACATTTATCAATAAATTCGGTATGGCAATCGGAGGTTTTATCGCCAGTTTTTTCCTCGGTTTAGTCGGTTTTACGGCAAACCAGGAGCAAACGCCACAGGTTCTTGACATGATTGTTTTTTTAAGATTCGGAATGCCGGTGCTTGGGTATGTGGCTTCGCTGGTTTCGATGGCATTCTATGAGATCACCAATGAAAAGTATGCACAAATCCGTTCTGAGCTGGATGAGAAGAAAGAGAGTATATAATGAAAGACAAAATAAAAAGTATCATTTCCCAAATGACCCTGGAAGAGAAAGTCTCCTTATGCTCAGGAAAGGATTTTTGGCATTTGAAAGGAATTGAACGCCTTGGTATTCCGAAAATTATGGTTACAGACGGACCTCACGGACTGCGAAAGCAGTCCGGTGAGGCAGATCATCTGGGCCTGAATCAGAGTGTGAGGGCGACCTGTTTTCCAACAGCCGCTACCACAGCCAGCGGATGGGACAGGGAAAATCTCTTTGACATGGGAAAAGCAATCGGAGAGGAATGCGTTCAGGAACAGGTATCTGTGGTCCTGGGACCGGGTACAAATATCAAACGTTCGCCTCTTTGCGGAAGAAATTTTGAATATTTCAGTGAGGACCCCTTTCTTGCAGGAGAGATGTCGGCAGCCTGGATTAATGGTGTGCAGAGCCAGGGAATAGGTACTTCGCTGAAGCATTTTGCCGCCAATAATCAGGAAAAGGCCAGACTGGTCAGCAATTCAGTTGTTGATGAACGGGCACTCCGGGAAATATATTTAACTGCATTTGAGATTGCTGTAAAACAGGCACAGCCCTGGACTCTTATGTGCTCATATAACCGGATTAATAATGTTTATTCCTGTGAAAATCAATGGCTTTTAAATGATGTCCTACGTGGTGAGTGGGGATTTCAGGGACTGGTTATGACTGACTGGGGAGCGATGAACGAACGGACGAAAGCTCTGGAAGCAGGATTAGAATTGGAAATGCCTTCCTCCGGCGGATATAATGATAAAAAAATCGTGGAAGCAGTCAGAGAAGGAAAAATGAAAGAAGCAGTTTTGGATCGCGCAGTAACAAGGATATTAACTGTAATTTTAAAAGCGCAGGAGGTAAAAAAGAAAAATTATGACAAGGACCAACATCACAATCTGGCACAGAAGATTGGGGCGGAATCCATCGTTTTACTGAAAAATGATGGTATGCTGCCACTAAATAAAGATGTTTCGTATGCCGTTATTGGTGCGTTTGCTGAAAAACCCCGTTATCAGGGAGCAGGAAGCTCTAAGATCAATCCTCATCGTGTTGAGGGCGCACTGGAAGCTCTTAGAAATATGGGAATAAAATGTGAATACGCCCAGGGATACGAACTTTGTTCAGATGAAATACGGCAGGAAATTATTGATGAAGCCACAGAGTGTGCGGCAAAAGCAGATGGGGCGGTAATTTTTGCCGGTCTCCCCGATTCCTATGAAAGCGAAGGATTTGACAGGAGTCATCTGGATATGCCGAAAAACCATAATGCACTGATTGAGGCGGTTGCTAAGGTGAATCCTAATGTAACTGTAGTGCTGCAATGCGGTTCGCCTGTGTTAATGCCGTGGAAAGATGACGTTAAGGGAATCGTTCTTTCGTATTTAGGCGGTGAGGCAGCCGGAAGTGCCAGTGCCAAAGTTTTGACTGGTGAGGTAAATCCTTCCGGACGCCTGGCAGAAACTTTTCCCATGTCACTTGAGGACACACCCTGCTACAATAACTTTGCAAAGGAAGCTAAGGACGTAGAATACAGAGAAAGCATATTGGTAGGATATCGTTATTATGACTGGGCAGATATACCGGTGCTGTACCCATTTGGATATGGATTATCTTATACAGATTTTTCATACGAAGGAATGCAGGTTGAATGGGATGACGATTCAGGCACAGGCAGCGTGAAGGTTACTGTATCAAACAAGGGAAAGAGAGCTGGAAGTGAGGTGGTTCAGCTCTACATTGGTAAAGAGTGTTCATCTGTGATGAGGGCGCCGAAGGAATTAAAGGGATTTCAGAAAGTATTTTTAAATCCTCAGGAGACTAAGACAGTTAAGCTTATGCTGGACAAAAGAAGTTTTTCTTATTATGATATAGAAGAACACGGATGGACTATCGAGGATGGAAACTATCAGCTTTATGTGGCGGCTTCCAGCAGAGATATGCGCTTAAAGGCGGATCTGAAAGTAAAAGGAAAAGTCATTATGAGAAGTCCGGAATACAAAGTGACTGATGTTGTGAAAAATGGAAGGTTTTCTTGTTCCAGGGAACAATTTAAGATGCTTTTTGAAGGTGAATTCCCCATAACGCCCCAAATGGATAAAATCTCTTTGAATTCAACTGTTCAGGAAGTTTTGGAAAAGGAAGCCGGACGTAAATCCTTTCAGGAAATGGTAGATCGTTTTAATAAGAAGTTCGACGGAGAGGATGACTTAAACATCATGATGCGCGCCATGCTGAAGGATATGCCGTTAAGAGGGCTGGCTATGTTCGGGGAAGCTGCTATGGGAGACATAGAAAAGAAGATAAAAGATATGAACTAGGGGAAAAGGGGCAGAATACAAATCTGCCCCTTTTGCCCAAATGAAAGGTTAAGAGTGAGTGATATGATAAAAACAAACGCGATGCGAATGCTTGATAAAGCAGGGATTGAATATGACACCAGGGAATATACCGTTGATGAGCAGGACTTATCAGGCAGCCATGCAGCCGATATGCTTGGTGTCGATCATGGTAGTGTATTTAAAACTCTTGTATTAAAAGGAGAAAAAACGGGATATTTTGTCTGCTGTATTCCTGTGGACGGGGAGGTGGATTTAAAAAAGACAGCAAAGCTCACAGGGGATAAAAAGGTAGAAATGATTTCAGTAAAGGATTTACAGTCTGTGACCGGATACATCAGAGGCGGCTGTTCTCCTGTTGGAATGAAAAAGCACTTTCCAACCTGGATTGATGCATCAGCGGAAAATTACTCTGAAATTGTAGTCAGTGCAGGGATAAGAGGGCAGCAGATTGTCATTGCTCCCCAGAAACTGGCCGCCTTTATTCAGGGTAAATTTTCATCATTTATGGCAGATTAGTTTACATAAAACAAAAAACAGGCCGGACAGGCTGAATACTTCTGGGTTAATAATTAACAGAAATGTAATACTATTGTAAAATATTAACACATATTTAATACAAAAAAATCACATATGTACAAGTAAAAATAGTATATATCTTACAAAAAAATAAAAACATAAAAAAATTAACAAGTTAAATTATCACAAAAATGTTAAACAGCCATTGACTTTTTTAACGGGATTCTTCTATAATTACGGACGACACAAAGAAACGGGTACGGTTCTGTCCGCAGCCCAGGCAAATGAGATTAGAGAAAGAGGAGTATTTATGCTTACACTACGCTCTATCCTTCAGCAGATTAGTCAGTTCTTCAGAGGAATGTCCGTAAAGGTTACAAAGCGAATGTATCGTTCCTCGGCAGTTTTTATGGCAGGTGCCGCAGTAATTACAGTGATTGCTTTTACTTCCACAGGTTTTGGAAGCAGCGGAAAAAATGCATTAACGGCATTTGCAGAAACACGGGCATTAGAAGACGCTACAGATGATGAGAACGTTGAAGAAGAGGAAACAGCTTCACAAGCAAAAGTACAAATTAACCTTACCGATCCCAAGATGCAGGCACAGCAGCTCGCTGGAAATCTGTTGGAAAAAGAAGTCATACAAAAGCAGGAACTGGAAGAAGAATCCTTTACCAGAGTCCAGCGCATGAATGAACAGATTGCACTGGAGGAGGAAGCAAAAAGGCAGGCGCAAAAAGCCGCAGAGGAAGCACAAAAAGCAAAAATAGCGGAAGAAGAAGCGGCCAGAAAGGCAGAAGAGGAAAAAGCAGTTCATGCCACGTCTCTGTCGGATGAAGACTATGGTGTCTTGTTAAAGATTGTGCAGGCAGAAGCTGGAATCTGCGATGATGAAGGAAAGATTCTTGTAGCAAATGTGATTTTAAACCGTGTAAAAAGCGGTAAATTTCCAAGTACGGTGAAAGGAGTTGTTTATTCGCCCTCCCAGTTTTCCCCGGTATCCAATGGAAGCATTAATTCGGTAAAAGTTACCAGCGATACCATTGAATGTGTGAAGCGGGCACTGGAAGGTGAAGACTATTCAAACGGAGCTTTGTATTTTATGAATCGAAGTGGATCGAGAAGCGGAGCCATAAGCTGGTTCGATTCTCATTTGACTTATTTGTTCCAGCACGGAAACCATGAATTTTTTAAATAAAAACATTGTTAAATATTCTTCTTTAGGTGTATACTATAGTTTGATAAACTATACTGATACATAAAAGGAGAGTATTCATATGATTTTTGACACAGCAAAAAACCTTGATTTTTACAGAAACCTTGGTGTGGAAGGCCGGTATGCCAAGGCAGTGGATTTTCTTAAGAATACTGATCTGGAGAAACTGGAGCCAGGTAAATATGAGATTGACGGCAAGAATGTATTTGCCAATGTAGTAGAATATACAACAATTCCATGGGAAGAGGCGAAGTATGAAGCTCACCATAATTATACAGATATTCAGTATGTGATTTGCGGTTCTGAGATTATGACCTATGCAAGAATTGATGAACTGAATGTAAAGGTACCATATAACGATGAAAAAGATGTTGTATTTTACGACAATGAAAATCCAGGCTTAAAGGCGGTAGTAAAGTCTGGAGAATATATGATTTTTAATCCCTGGGATGGTCATAAGCCCAAGGCTGCAGCCGGTGAACCAGCTCCCATTAAGAAAGTAATTGTTAAAATCAAAGAAAACTAAAAAGTCAAATAGAATGAAAACGGGATTCTGTTCTAAGATAAGGAACAGAATCCCATTTTTTTAAAGCTTCCAGCCGTCAGTTCCTGATAAGACAGCTTTTTTTGTATATTTTGAAAGATCCGATTCCTTTAGTCTGTATATCCAGTCAGGCCGGCTCTCCATGCTTCCCTTGGGTCCGAAGCTTCCGTATTCTGCATAAAAGGCATTCTTATGGGCAGCTTCCTTGTTCCAGTCATGCCAGCCTTCCTTACAGATGTGGTCGCCGATGTAGCAATTAATTAAAACGGTCCTGGCAAATTCTCTCCACGGTCTTCCTAAATAAGCGTTATCAGGAGGACAGTTGCCCTCAAAACGGCAGTTTTCCATTACATAACCATATTCCTGGCCTTCCGGAGTTGATGCTGCTGTTACATAGCTGCTGATTTCATTTCCGGTATATTTAGAAAAAAATGTGCAGTTCTCAAAATAGGCAGTGGCTCCTCCGAAGATGAAATCAATATCTCCCTCCAGATAGCAGTCTTTATAGTAGTGCCTGCCATTGATCCGTGGGGCGTTCTGCTTTGGCCCGATGAATCCGTTGGGTTCAATCTCCTTTGGCGGCAGCGGTCCTGTAAAGAGGGTATCCTGATTGCCCAGAAAACGGCAGTTTTCAAATGAGAGACGGTCGCCGTCTGCATAAACAGCCAGGGCCTGCCCCACATCAGTTCCTTTCCCTGCACTGTTTTCAAAAGTAATATTTTTCGCTGTAAAATCATAAGTATCGATGAAACAGGAATAGGTTCGGAAAGTACCGCGTTTCATGCCGTCTTCCATAAGCATGCGTGCATATAAACCATAGGAGAGAATGGTATTGTTTTTATCCTCGCCAAGAAAGGTTACGTGAGGAGCTGTAATTGTAATCTGTTCCTCATAGACTCCTTTGTGAATATAAAGGACCTGTTCGTCAGTATTATTCTTTGGCAATGAGTCAAGTGCTTTCTGTATGCTATCGAAATCACCGGTGCCATCTTTTGAAATGTGTATCATATTTGACCTTCTTTCTAGCTATTGTATACATGATGCATAATGCACATTAAATATAAACAATTTTTGTGAAAAATGCAATAGAAAATATTGACTTTTTCTTAACAAAATGAGATAATGGTATCAAATTTCGATTTTATAAGGAGGATTTTTATATGTCAACAAAAGCTTATTACCCAATTAATGAAATTGGAAAAGGCAAACCTGGATTTGCAACAACACGTTCAATTATTGAAGCACCCTTCTATGGGAATAACGTTATTAAAGTTAATACGCTTCGTGAGGCATATGAATTAGCAAAAAACTCACCTGGAACCATAGTTACGGATATGCCCGTTTATAGAGGAGAAGAATTCGGTCTGGATAAGGACGCTAAAGTACTTTTGTTTAATGATGGTGCGATCACCGGACGTTATGCAACTGCCAGAAGAATTGCCGGTGAACCAGGAGTAAACTGTGGGGCTCTTGACAAAGTTGTTATGGATGCAGTTTATGAAACACGATGGAAAACCATGTATCATGCAGAGGTTTTCGCTGGTCTTGATCCCGAATACATGGTGAAGGCGCATCTTCTCATTCCGGAAGGCGAGGAAAATATCTTATATAACTGGATGCTGAATTTCCAGTATATGTCTGATCAGTATGTTAAAATGTATAAGGCTTCCAAACCGGTAGGTGATGGAAAAGAGCCTGATATCTATATCTTCTCTGATCCGCAGTGGAACGGCTCCGACCGTCCTGGTGTTGATCTGTCCTGTTTAAGCGATCCTAAATGTTTATGCTACTTTAACACAGAACAAAACTGCGCTGCAATTCTCGGTATGAGATATTTTGGAGAGCATAAGAAAGGTACGCTTACCATGGTATGGGCACTTGCTAACCGCAACGGCTATGCTTCCTGCCACGGCGGCCAGAAAGAGTATACTCTCTCTGATGGTTCCAAATATGTTGCATCTGTATTTGGTTTATCCGGATCCGGTAAATCCACCATTACACATGCAAAACACGGCGGCAAATATGGTGTTACCGTACTTCATGATGATGCCTTTATCATCAATACCGACACCTGCTCATCAGTAGCAATTGAGCCTACGTATTTTGATAAGACACAGGATTATCCTACCGGCTGTGAGGATAACAAATACTTACTGACTGCTCAGAACTGCTCCTGTACATTAGATGAGGATGGAAAGATTCAGCTTGTTACAGAAGACATCAGGAACGGTAACGGCCGTGCAATCAAGTCAAAATTGTGGTCACCCAACCGTGTGGATAAAATTGAATCTCCTGTTAATGCAATTTTCTGGATTATGAAGGATCCTACCATTCCGCCAGTAGTTAAATTAAAAGGAGCATCACTTGCATCTGTTATGGGCGCAACTCTTGCAACCAAGAGATCCTCTGCAGAAAGACTTGCTCCGGGAGCAGATCCTAACGCACTGGTAGTTGTTCCTTATGCAAATCCATTCAGAACATATCCTCTTGTCAACGATTATGAAAAATTCAAAAAATTAGTTGAACAAAAGAACGTAGACTGCTATATTATTAATACAGGTGATTTTATGGGCAAGAAGGTTCAGCCTAAGGATACACTTGGAATTCTGGAAGCAATTGTTGATAAGAAGGCAGAATTCAAACAGTGGGGACCATTTACAGACATCGATATCTTTGAGTGGGAAGGGTTTGTTCCGGATCTCAACGACCCCGAATATGCAGCACAGTTAAAGGCCCGCATGGAAGACCGTGTGAAATTTGTTGCCAATATGTCAGTTGCAAAAGAAGGATATGACAAGCTTCCTGATGATGCTTTGGAAGCAATTCAGAAGGTTGTTAATCAATTGAAGTAATTGCCGCAGAGACGAAAAAGGGGAACCTTTTCGTCTCTGTTTTTTAAGTCAGCAGAGGAGATGTTATGAAAAAAGATTATTTGCTTTTTGATTTGGATGGAACTCTGACCGATCCAAAAGAAGGTATTACAAAATCGGTCCGCCACGCTCTCAATGCGTTTGGGATTGAGGTGGAAAGTCTCGATGAATTATGCTGTTTTATCGGACCGCCGTTAAAAGAAAGCTTTATGGAATACTATGGGTTTTCAGAATCCGATGCCCAAAAGGCAGTTGGGATCTTCCGGGAATATTTTTCCTCGAAGGGAATATTTGAGAACAAAGTATACGAGGGAACTGCAGAAGTTTTAAAATCACTTGTTCAGTCAGGCAGAAAGCTTTACGTTGCCTCTTCAAAGCCTGAGCTGTTTGTAAGAAAAATTTTAAAGCATTTTGAACTGGATTCCTATTTTGAATTTATGGGAGGAGCGGATTTTGAAGAGATCCGTGTGAAAAAAGCGGATGTAATCCGCTATGTGCTGGACACCTGCGCAATCAGTGATTTATCGAAAACAGTGATGATCGGCGACAGAAAACATGATATTTTCGGAGCGAAAGAGTCTGGAATGGAATCTGTCGGGGTATTGTATGGATATGGAAGCAGACAGGAGCTTTTGGATGCAGGCGCAGATTTTCTGGCAGAATCAATTTTTGATTTGCAGAATCTTTTCTAGTGTGCTATACTAGGTTTTTAACAGGAAACAGTCCTTTTGATATCGGAATTTGGCAGACGAAGCACGAGCGGAAGGAGAATTATTGTGATTGAATTGGAAAGAGATGAGAGACAGATTGTCAGAGAACTTTGCAGCATGAGAGGAGATTTGATCCCCTTAGTCACTGCA
This sequence comes from Lacrimispora sp. 38-1, assembly GCF_049890855.1. Lineage (NCBI taxonomy): Bacteria > Bacillati > Bacillota > Clostridia > Lachnospirales > Lachnospiraceae > Lacrimispora > Lacrimispora sp. 38-1. Next base: position 206,944 of record NZ_JBANEW010000058.1, read on the forward strand.
GAAGGGCGAATGGGAAAAGTCTGGGTCCCGCAACGGGATAATCCGTCCTTTTGTTTGATTCATTCGGGTAATTTTGTGTATCTGACTGGGATTTGTCCCAAGGGAGAGCAGGCACTTGAACTGAAAGAGATTCTGATTAAAAACTGCAGCCAGGATTTTATTACTCCATCTGACGAACGCTGGGCTGAATGGCTGGAAGAGACGTTCTCAGGCAGCTGCCGGATTATGTCCCGTTATGCTATGAGAACAGATGAAAATTATTTTTCACAAGAGGCGCTGACTAATTATCTGAAATCCATTCCTGAGGGAATCCGGATTAGAAAAATTGATACCGGGCTTTATGAGAAAGCGATGGATTCGGAGTGGAGCAGGGAAATCTGTTCTAATTTTGAAAGCAGGGAAGATTTTATTCATTACGGATTTGGTTTTGCAGCACTGGACGGTGAAAGGCTGGTATCCGGCTGTTTAGCGTATGAGATCAGTGAAGAGAAGCTCGTGGTGAAAGTTGCGACTCATAAGGAGTATAAGCGCCGGGGACTTGCTCTGGCATGCAGTGCAGGTTTAATCTTATCCTGTTTAAAACAGAAGATTTTTCCAAGCTGGGATGCGGACAACATCCCTGCCGCCGGACTGGCGGAAAAGCTTGGCTATATTTTTGAAAAAGAATATCAGGTATACAGTCTGGGAAATTTAGAGAACGGACTGTATTAGACGCAAGAAAAATCAGGAGGATTACAGCAGATGAAAAAGGTGAGAATCGGTTTCTGGGGCATGGATTCCATATTGGAATTTGTAACCATAGCCGGTAAGTGCAAAGAAAAGATGGAATTGGTGGATGGAGACTGTATCGTGAATGCGAAATCACTTTTATCTGTTCTTTCCCTGGTAACTGCTGAAGCGGTTGAACTGATTATTCAGGAAGAATCCTGTGATTCCCTGTTAAATCGTCTGGATTTATACGTGGAACATGGAAGACTCCTTGGCGGTAAGAATATTGTTTTCTGATCAGCATTAAAAAAACTGACAGGAAAAGGAACTTGAAAATTCTTTGGAATTGTTGTATACTGAAGCCATAGAAAATAGTGAATGTAATTCCTGAGATGTACGATAATCTTACCTTTTTTGAACCTACATTATGACATTAGGGATTCCAATATTTTCAGGCGGATGTCAGGCCTCCATAGTAGTGGAAGGCAGATGCCTGAGTGAGGTTGCCCACCTAGCTTAGCTAGGCGTCAATAAGTAAGAACCGGCATTTTGGGGTTACAAAAGAAAAAAGCAGCGAGAAATCGCTGCTTTAACTTTATGGTAAAATATGGTAAAGTATGATATGACATTTAATAACAGGAACCACATAGGAGATGAACATGAAGGATTTTAAATATCGCAGTTACGTCTGCTGGGGTGTAACTGCCCTTGCAGTAATTGCACTCAGCATTGCATTTGCCTTTTTTCTTTCCAGGTTTGAAGCGGTAAAAGGTACCATACGTCTGATTGTTGAAATATTAATGCCTGTCATTTATGGCGCAGTGCTGGCATATCTTTTATTGCCGGTTTATAACAAATCAAGAGATATTTCGGCACGCCTTCTGAATGCAGTGTTTCACAGCAAAAAAACAGTCCGTTCCATTTCAAGGGCAGTGGCCACCATGGTCAGTCTGATCTTTTTGTTTGTGATTGTCATAGGACTTTTCTCAATGATCATACCTGAAATATATACAAGCATTATGGGAATACAGGATAATTTCGGGGAGAATATCAACAACATTGCACTGGGACTTCAAAAGATGTTTCAGGATAACCCATCGTTTGAGAAATTCATAATCCCTTATTACGATCAGGTCGCAAGCCGGCTCCAGAACTGGATGACTACGGATCTTGTTCCCAATATGTCTTCCTTAATCGGCAGCTTATCCAGCGGTCTTTTAAGTGTTGTAATGGTATTTAAGAATATTTTAATTGGTGTTATTGTAATGGTATATATTCTTAATATCAAAGAGACTCTCTCCGCTCAGGGGAAAAAGATTATTTACAGTATTTTTTCTTTAAAAACAGCGAATCAGGCCATTGAAGAAGTTCGCTTTGTACACCGGGTTTTTGGAGGATTCATTACCGGCAAGCTTCTGGATTCCTTAATTATCGGAATCATGTGCTTTGTACTGCTCAATGCCATGAAGATGCCGTATGTACTGTTAGTAAGCGTAATTGTGGGTGTCACCAATGTAATACCGTTTTTTGGTCCCTTTATCGGAGCGGTTCCAAGCGCATTTTTAATACTCTTGGTCAGTCCGGTAAAGTGTCTCTATTTCCTGATTTTCATTTTGCTGCTTCAGCAGTTTGACGGGAATATTCTGGGTCCTAAGATTCTTGGTGATTCTACAGGGCTGCCAAGCTTCTGGGTTCTGTTTTCCATTCTTCTTTTTGGAGGATTGTTCGGATTTGTTGGAATGATCATTGCAGTGCCCACATTTGCAGTGATCTACAGTGTGATTACCAGAATGGTAAACCGGTCGCTGTCAAAGAAAGAACTCTCTTTGAAAACAGAAGACTATTTAAATTTGGACCGGATTGAAGAAGAGAAAAAAACATATATGAGATAAGAGGAGCGCATGAATAAAAAGTCATTGATCGGGTTTGTCGTCGGTATTCCTCTTCTGGTTATATTTCTTATTATCATTATATTGATGAATGAGCCGGAGCCGGAGGGGATTTCAAGGGGGCTGGCATGTAAGTCAGCAGCTCTCCTTCTTACAGACAGAGAAAGCTTGGAAAAAATGCCGGAGAATCAGAAACAGCAATATTTCTCCAAACAGGATCAGAACGTCTGGTATGTGAAATATATGGATTATTTATATGCCAATGGCTATCTTGATACAGACCTTATGCCTGCAAATGAGGAGACTGCCCAGGGCCTTTTGACCTATCAGGAGGCAGAAAGCCTTGCAGAAGCGCTGGTCCCTGGTTCTGGAAAGAGTATTCATGCAGGAAAGAAGAATAAGAATAAACATATAACCGCTGATGAATGGTGGTATCTGTTTGAAGATTTAACGAAGGCGCTTGATAAAGAAAATCAGATAAAAACAATGGATGTTCTTCTTTATGGAACCCCTTCGAACATAAGGCCTTCTTCCTCGTGGACTGCCTATACCAGCGAAGGAACATTTGGATTTGAAGGAATCAGTCTGGATTCCTATATAGACTGGGAAGTGAAGATACTGGTAAAAGGCAGCGAGATCATTTCCTTAAAAGAAATCGTAAGCGATTCTGTTACATACAAAAACGTCTGGCTGACCGCCGGCGATAATGAGACATTTCAGGTGCATTTTGGTTCTGCAGTCAGAACGTTTCCTCTGGATGCCTCTTTGGGGCAGGCACAGGACCTTGTTAACAATCTGGCAGATTTAAGTCTTAAGAGAGGAAATCTTCAGAAAGTTACGCTTAAGAAAAAGAGAATCTCAGGAAAGGTACTTGCTATTACCGATACTTCCATAGAAATTGAAAATTATGGTAAACTGAAGTTTGATAAGGATTTTAAAGTATACCGTTTATATGGACAATTTGAAGAACGGACCGTTTCTGATATTTTAGTCGGGTATGATATACAGGATTTTGTTGTAGCCCATGGAAAGATCTGCGCCGCTTTACTTGTCCGTGAATTCGATGCAAAGACCATTCGGGTACTCCTTATGAACACGAACTTTCAGTCGATTTTTCATCCTTCGGTGACACTGTCTTCCAAGACAGGCTTAACACTGACCTATGACAAAGAGACAGTTCAGATACCGGCAGGGGCGGAGGTGATTATAGAACCTTCGGATGAAAGGTTAAAAAGCGGAAGAATTGTAGCAGCCCCCCTTGAAAAGGGCGGTTCCATAGAGGTGAATTCCATAAACCGTTCCTATGGGACTCCTTCTTATAACGGAACGATTGAGATCAGGAAGGATACAGACGGACTGCTTCTGATTAATGAACTGTATCTGGAGGATTACTTAACAAAAGTTGTGCCAAGTGAGATGCCCGACAGCTATGAAAAAGAAGCATTAAAAGCCCAGGCCGTGTGCGCAAGAACCTATGCATACCGACAGATCCAGAGCAATACCTACAGCAAATATGGTGCTCATGTGGATGACAGCACACGTTTTCAGGTATACAACAACCTCCCTGCGGCTGTAAAGACAGAGGATGCGGTTCGGGAAACCTATGGCAAGCTGCTCTTTTACGGAGATACGCCCATAGAAGCGTTTTATTTTTCCACTTCCTGCGGACACACAACTGATGGAAGCGTATGGGGAGGAGATCCATCCCAATACCCCTATTTAGATGGAGGACTGCTTCAGGATGGAGGAACAGTGTTAAATCTGTCCACCAATTCTGATTTCGAAGAATTTATAAAGAATAAAGATTATCCGGCTTATGATTCCTCTTTCCCCATGTACCGGTGGGAGACCACTGTTACTAACAGGCAGCTGGAGGAAGAAATAACAGAAGTAGGCTCTATCTTAAATATTACAGTGGTTGAACGGGGTGTGGGCGGTATTGTAAAAAAACTAAGAGTCGAAGGTTCAGAAGGAGTCATGACCATAAGCGGTGAGGGGCAGGTCAGAGCAAAGCTTGGCAATAAATATATGACAATTACCAAAAAAGACGGAACCCAGATGAAAAATTTCGATTCTCTTCCCAGTGCCTATATTGCCATAGAAAATCAGGGTGTTGATGATAAGAACATCACCACGTTCCATATTTATGGAGGCGGCTTTGGCCATGGAGTAGGAATGAGCCAGAACGGAGCTCAGGCGATGGCTAAGGAAGGAAAATCCTATGAGGATATCCTTCAGTTCTTTTATCATGAGGTCCGGGTATGTGAGGCAGACAGTGTAAAGGAATGAGAATGACTCATCCTGCGTAGAATGTAAAAAAACCATAGGATGACATATGCAGGATCAGAAATTGGAGAACCTGCTGAATCTCGCTCTCAGTTCCACTCCGGAGGAGCGGGAAAAATCAGGTAATTTAAATGTAGGATATAATCCAGAGGAACAGACGTGGGATGTAATTGTAAAGCATTCCGGGGATATCAGCGGACTTACCCAGGTGGGAATCCGGGTGGAGCAGATGATAAATGAGTATGCGATCTTAAATGTACCGGAGTCTTACATTGATCAGTTAAGCGATCTGCCGCAGATTGAATATGTGGAGAAACCAAAGAGGCTGTTTTTTGCCGTGAATCAGGCAAAAGCGGCCTCTTGTGTCAATCTTGTCCAACAGGGGACCAATAATCTGACTGGGCAAGGCGTTATTGTAGCTGTCATTGATTCAGGGATTGATTACTATCATGATGATTTCCGTAATGCAGACGGAACAACCCGGATTTTAAAGTTATGGGATCAGACGCTTAACCGGGTATTTACGAAAGAGGAGATTGATGCAGCGCTGGCAACAGGAAGCAGAATTGAGGCGAATAAGCTGGTTCCGTCTGTTGATATCAGCGGCCACGGTACTGCAGTAGCCTCAATTGCGGCAGGAAACGGAAGGGAGAACCGGGGGCAGTACAGAGGCGTTGCGTATGAAAGTCCTCTTTTAGTGGTGAAACTTGGAGTGCCTCAGGAAGGCGGGTTTCCAAGAACAACAGAACTTATGCGGGCAGTTAATTTTGCTGTGAAGGAAGCTGTTGAATTACAGATGCCAATTGCCATTAACTTAAGCTTTGGCAATACCTATGGATCCCATGACGGAACCAGTCTGCTGGAAACATTTCTCGATGATATCTCCAATTATGGAAAATCCGTAATTGTGGTTGGTACGGGCAATGAGGGGGTTGGCGGGGGACATATATCCGGTACCTTAACCATGGCAAGTCCCCAGGAGATCGAACTCAGCGTGGGAGCCTTTCAGCAGAGCTTCAGTGTTCAGCTCTGGAAGTCCTATGCAGATCTGTTTGATATCAGCATTATCACCCCGTCCGGGGAAGTAATTGGTCCCATCAGCAGCAGACTGGGACCTCAGACCATCAGGTACGGAAACACCCAGATTCTTTTGTATTATGGGAAACCGGGTCCATACAGTGTGGCACAGGAGATTTACTTAGACTTTCTTCCTGCTGAAACGTATATTGACAGCGGGATCTGGAAATTCCGGCTGACACCAAGACAGATTGTGGAAGGAAAATACGATCTTTGGCTTCCGTCTTCCGGCGTGTTAAATCAGTCCACCCGCTTTTTGCGGGCAACGCCTGAAACCACACTGACCATTCCGTCTACAGCAACAAAGGTTATTTCGGTAGGAGCCTATGATGATACGTATCAGTCCTATGCTGATTTTTCAGGAAGAGGTTACACAAGAAGAACAAATCAGGTAAAGCCTGACCTGGCAGCACCTGGAGTAGGGATTATTGCGGCATATGCCGGAGGCGGGTACGATCCTGTTACAGGAACCTCCTTTGCCACGCCTTTCGTAACAGGAAGCGCAGCCCTTCTGATGCAATGGGGAATCGTAGATGGCAGAGATCCGTTCCTTTTTGGGGAAAAAATAAAAGCTTATCTGATCCGCGGCACAAGAAAGCTTCCCGGTATTACCCAGTATCCCAACCCTGAACTTGGATATGGCGTTTTATGTGTCAGCGACAGCCTTCCTGTTTAAAACGAAAGAAAATCCATTGGACAACAGGCAGAAATGTTCTATAATGGATACAGTACATTTTGGAGGTGTGAAATGGAAATCAGGCATGAACTGGTCATTCCCAATAATGACCTTCCCTTCCGGCTGTTTATTTTTGAAGGCAGGGAAGGAAACTATAAAGTGACAAAGCACTGGCACCATTCTGTGGAGATTTTTCTGGTACTGGAAGGAGAAATTGATTTTTACATTAATAACACTCATTTAAAGCTGACCAGAGATGAATTTGTACTTGTCAATTCCAATGAAGTTCATTCTATCGAGTGCCCTAATCCCAATATTACCATTGTTGTGCAGATTCCAGGAGAAACCTTTGAAGATTACATGGGGGAAGATTCCTATGTAAATTTTGAAAAAAAAGGAGAAGAGGCAAACCGAAAGCTGAAGGATCTTGTGACTTCTCTTTTTTTCGTATATGAAAAACAGGAATACGGTTATAGTTTTCAGGTAAAAAGCCAGTTTTACCAGCTTTTATATCTGCTGGTTACGGAGTTTAAAACGGAAAATATGGATAAGGAGGTTATCCGCCAGAAAAAGCAGCTTGATAAGCTCTCAGATGTAACCCAGTACATGAGAGAGAATTATGATCAGGATTTAAAACTGGATTCGGTGGCATTGCGCTTTGGATTTAGTCCCACTTACTTATCAAGGATCTTTTTGAAGTATGCACAGGTCAATTACCGCACCTTTTTAATTGACCTGCGTGTCAAGTATGCGGTACGTGAACTGATGGGAACCGATCATGAAATTGGAGAAATTGCCATGAAACATGGATTTCCAGACAGCAGGGCTTTCGCCAAAGCGTTTAAAAAGAGGTATGGATGTCTTCCCAGTGAGTACAGGAAGCATATCAGCGGCACCAGGTAATGTGTAATGCAAATAATTTAATATAGGGTGTTAAAATTACTGAAAATATGATATAATGTACCATAACTTTGCGAAGGATGTGATCGAATGAATATCAGAGAATCCACAGAACAGTGGGAGGAAGCTTATTTAAGTCCTTATGCTGCTTTTAGCAAGAACACCAGAGGCAGAGTACGGGAAGAAGAACCCTGTGATATCCGCACCGCATATCAGCGGGATCGTGACAGAATCATTCACTGTAAAGCATTTCGAAGACTGAAACACAAGACCCAGGTGTTTCTGGCACCGGAAGGTGACCATTACCGGACAAGGCTCACACATACGCTGGAAGTTTCCCAGATCGCAAGAACCATAGCCAAATCACTTCGTATGAATGAAGATCTGACAGAGGCGATTGCTCTGGGTCATGATCTGGGACATACGCCGTTTGGCCATTCTGGGGAAGCAGTTCTCAATGAGATCTGTTCCCAGGGATTTGCCCATTACAGGCAGAGCGTGCGGGTTGTTGAAATCCTGGAAAAAGACGGAATGGGTTTAAATCTTACATGGGAAGTGAGAGATGGAATTTTGAATCACCGGACCAGCGGACATCCGGCAACTTTAGAAGGTGCGATTGTCCGGCTGTCTGATAAAATAGCCTACATTAACCACGACATTGATGATGCAATCCGGGCAAAGATGTTTGTGGAAGAGGACCTTCCTGCCTGCTATACAGATATTTTAGGACATAGTGTAAGGGAAAGGCTGAATAATCTCATTCATGATATCATTCACAACAGCTATGAGAAGAATGATATCATCATGTCTCCTGATATGGAAGCCGCCATGCAGGGATTAAGAACCTGGATGTTTCAGCATGTTTATAAGAATGAGATTCCCAAAGCAGAAGAAGGAAAAGCCCAGAAGATGATCGCCATGCTTTTTGAGTATTATATGGAACATCCGGACAGGCTCCCGGAAGAATACAGGTTTCTGATGGAAAAAAAGGATGCAAGCAAAGAGCGGGCAGTCTGTGATTATATTGCCGGAATGAGTGACAGCTATGCCATTGACCGGTTTGAAGAACTGTTTGTACCAAAGGCATGGAAAGCAATTTGACAAATAAGCATTTCTATCAAGAATCTTTGTGAAAGGAGGAAGAAGGCTTTATGCGATATTCGGAAGATATAATTGAAGAAGTCCGGATGAGGAATGACATTGTGGATATCGTATCAGGATACGTGAAACTGCAGAAAAAGGGCAGTAATTATTTTGGCTTATGCCCGTTTCATAACGAAAAGTCTCCCTCCTTTTCCGTTTCACCGGCCAAACAGATGTATTACTGCTTCGGGTGCGGTGCAGGCGGCAATGTTATTACTTTTATTATGGAATATGAGAATTATTCCTTTTCAGAAGCCTTTAAGATGCTGGCAGACCGTGCGGGAGTAAAACTGCCGGTTGAAGAATACAGCAAAGAGGCGAGGGAGCAGGAAGATTTAAAGGCCTCTCTTCTGGAGATGAACAAGCTGGCTGCCAGCTATTTTTATTACCAGCTGAAGAATCCTCAGGGAGAAGCCGGTTACCGGTATTTAAGGGACAGACAGCTGAGTGATGAAACCATAGTCCGCTTCGGGCTTGGATATTCCAATAAAACCAGTGACGATCTATACCGCTACTTAAGAGGCAAAGGGTATGACGATACTATTTTAAAGCAGTCAGGACTTGTGACAATTGAAGAAAAGGGAAGCCATGATAAGTTCTGGAACCGGGTGATGTTTCCCATTATGGATGTGAATAACCGGGTCATCGGTTTCGGCGGGAGAGTCATGGGAGCCGGGGAACCGAAATATTTAAATTCTCCGGAGACAAAGCTGTTTGATAAAAGCAGAAACTTATACGGACTGAACTATGCCAGACTGTCACGGGAAAAATACATATTGATCTGTGAAGGGTATATGGATGTGATCGCCATGCACCAGGCCGGTTTTACCAATGCGGTAGCTTCATTAGGAACGGCATTTACCACCCAGCATGCCCAGCTTTTAAAACGGTATACGGATAAAGTAATCCTTACCTATGACAGTGACGGAGCCGGACAGAAAGCGGCACTGAGGGCGATTCCCATTTTACGGGAAGTGGGGATGTCCATTCGCGTTCTAAACATGGAGCCCTATAAGGATCCGGATGAATTTATAAAGAATCTTGGAGCCGATGAATTCAGAAAGAGAATTGAAGAGGCGCGAAACAGTTTTCTCTTTGAAATTGAAGTTTTGAAAAAAAATTATAAGATGGATGATCCGGAGCAGAAAACAGAGTTTTACAATCAGACGGCAAGGAAACTTCTGGAATTTCCTGAAGCGCTTGAGAGGGAAAACTATTTAGAGGCTGTATCCAGAGAATTTTTCATTAATTACCAGGATTTAAAGCGCCTGGTGAACCGGCTGGGTGCTGCACTGGGGCCGGTCCGGTCTTCCGTGAGGGGAGAAGAAGAGGAAAACGGAAAGAATCAGCGCAAAAAAGAAAAAGAAGATGGTGTTATGCAGTCTCAAAGGCTTTTGTTAACCTGGCTGATTGAAAATCCTGTACTATTTGATAAGATTAAAGGAGTCATTACTCCTGATGATTTTATAGAAGAACTGTATCATAAGGTGGCACAGATGGTTTTTGACGGACACGCTGCCGGAACACTGAATCCGGCCGAGATTTTAAATCATTTCATCGATGATGAGGATCAATACCGGACTGTCGCAGGTCTTTTCCATGCGAGCTTAAAAGAGTCTCTTGATAATGAAGAACAGAAAAAAGCGTTTTCGGAAACAATAATGAAAGTGAAAAAAAACAGTCTGGATCATGCCAGCCGTCATGCAGCAGGGATAGAAGAACTGCAAAGAATTATAAAGGAACAGGCTGCGCTGAGGGATTTGAATATTTCGCTGGATTAGGGTGTACACTATAGGCAGGCTGTGGAAGGATGGAAAAACATGGACGAGAATGTTAAGAAGACAGCAGATAAGATGGTGGGTTCAGGAAAGACAGAAGAGGAACAGGCTGGCAGCAGGCAGGAAGAGTCAGCAGCATTTGAGGAGAAGTTAAATCAGCTCCTCTTATTAGCGAGAAAGAAGAGAAATGTTCTGGAAAATCAGGAAATACTTGATTTCTTTACAGGAGAAAATTTAGATTCCGACCGTTTGGATCAGATCTATGATTTTCTGGAGAACAGCAAGGTGGACGTGCTTTCCATCAGCGGGGAAGAACTGGATTTAGACGAAGATCTTTTTCTGGAAGAGGACATCGAGGAAGAGGAAGAAATCGATATGGAAAGTATCGATTTATCTGTTCCTGAAGGTGTCAGTGTAGAAGATCCTGTCCGCATGTATTTAAAGGAAATCGGTAAAGTCCCTCTTCTTTCCAGCGAGGATGAGATTGAGCTCGCTAAAAAAATTGAGCTGGGGGATGAAGAATCCAAGCAGAGATTAACAGAAGCCAATCTCCGCCTTGTAGTCAGCATTGCCAAGCGATATGTCGGCCGGGGAATGCAGTTCCTGGATCTGATACAGGAAGGAAACTTAGGGTTAATTAAGGCGGTTGAAAAGTTTGATTACAGAAAAGGATATAAGTTCAGCACTTATGCGACCTGGTGGATCAGACAGGCGATTACCCGTGCCATTGCAGACCAGGCCCGTACAATCCGGATTCCTGTTCATATGGTGGAAACCATTAACCGTCTGGTTCGTGTATCCAGACAGCTTTTGCAGGAACTGGGCAGGGAACCTGTGCCGGAAGAGATTGCAGCAAGGGCAGATATGCAGGTAGAGCGGGTGCGGGAGATAATGAAAGTTTCCCAGGAGCCGGTTTCTCTGGAAACGCCGATCGGTGAGGAAGAGGACAGCCATTTAGGCGATTTTATTCAGGATGATCAGGTGGCGGTCCCTGCAGACGCGGCTACGTTTACCATGCTTCATGAACAGCTCATGGAGGTGCTTGATACCTTAACAGAGCGGGAACAGAAAGTGTTAAAACTACGGTTTGGTTTAAACGACGGGCGCCCCAGGACTCTCGAAGAGGTGGGAAAAGAGTTTAATGTTACAAGAGAACGGATCAGACAAATTGAAGCGAAGGCTTTGCGAAAACTGCGCCATCCCAGCAGAAGCAAAAAGCTGAAAGATTATCTGGACGATTAAGAAACAAAACGGAGTTTACTATGAAATTATCAAAACGTTTGGGAGTGATCGCTTCATTTGTTCCAGAAGGCAGCCATGTGGCTGATGTAGGAACTGATCATGGCTATATCCCGATTCACTTAGTGCAGGAAGGCATTGCAAAATCAGCCATTGCCATGGATGTGAGAAAAGGGCCTCTTTTAAGGGCCCAGACTCACATAAAAGAGGCGGGCTTGGAAGATTTGGTTGAAGTCCGTTTAAGCGACGGACTTTTAAAGTTAGAGAAAAATCAGGCAGACTGCGTTGTCATTGCCGGCATGGGCGGAGAACTGATCATACATATATTGGAAGAGGGGCGGCATTTATGGGACAGTATCTCATACTGGGTTCTGTCACCTCATTCTGAACTTTATAAAGTACGTAAGTTTCTGATAGAGCATGAATTTTCTATCGGGAGAGAGACTATGATAAAAGAGGACGGAAAATATTATTCCGTCATGGGGGTTACCAGAGAAGCTTCTGTTTTAAGCGATCTGAATCCGGAACTGGAGTATCGATACGGCAGGGATTTACTGAAGTCAGGAGATCCTGTTTTAAAGGAATACTTAAAGAAAGAACAGATAACGCTTCGCCAGATTTTAAAAGGTTTAAAATCAAGCGGAACAATAAACGCAGAAAGCAGAATCGGAGAACTGGAACTGGAACTGAAGTGGAATAAGGAGGCACAAGATGCAATGCAGCAAACTGATTGAAATACTGGAAAAACTGGCACCTGCCGCCTGTGCCTGTGACTGGGATAACGTGGGACTTCTTGTGGGACGGAGCAAAAAAGAGATAAAAAAGGTGTATATCGCCCTGGATGGGGATGAGAGAGCAATAGAAGAAGCAGTGGAGTGGGGGGCTGATCTTCTTTTAACCCATCATCCCATAATTTTTAAGCCTTTAAACCGGATTAATGACAGTGATTTTATTGCTGAGAGGCTGATAAAGCTGATACAGAATGATATCTGCTGTTATGCCATGCATACCAATTTTGATGCGGCTCCCGGATGTATGGCGGATGCAGCTGCGGGCATACTGGGATTAACGCAAACGGAGGTTCTGGAAATAGAAGGAACTGTTAAGACAGACACCACGGAAGGCTTTACAGAGACTGCCTATGGAATCGGAAAGACCGGTTATTTAGAACAGCCTGTGACAGTGAGGGAACTGGCGGGACTGGTAAAGGAACGGTTCGGACTTCCGTTTGTAACCATATACGGTGAGCAGGACATAAAAGAATCGGTGACTTTTGTGGGAATCAGTCCGGGCGCAGGCTCCAGCATGATAAAACCTGCGCTGAAAGCGGGAGTTGAAGTACTGATTACAGGAGATATCGGACATCACAGCGGAACTGATGCAGCAGCAAACCATATGGCAGTCATTGATGCAGGTCACTATGGTCTGGAATATCTTTTCCTTGATTACATGGAAGATTTTCTGAAGAAAAAAGCGGGAGAGGAATTGGAAATTTATAAGGCGGACGTGAGATTTCCTGAGACATTTTTATAAGGAGGAAAAGAATGGCGATTGTAACAATAGATGGAACGAAGAGGGAATACCCAATTGGCACGACTTACCAGGATATAGCGAAGGAGTATCAGCCACAGTATGACGATGAGATCCTTCTGGTAGGCATCAACGGAAAGTTAAGAGAACTTCATAAGACAGTTCAGTTTGACTGCAGCCTTCATTTTTTTACCGGAAGAGATCAGCCGGGTATACAAACCTATCACAGAAGTGCGATTTTCCTTATGCTGAAAGCATTTTATGATGTGGCAGGATCAGAGAATATCGAAAAGGTGACGGTGGACTTTTCCCTGGGAAAAGGCTATTACATTCAGCCTCATGGAACAGCGCCGCTTACAGAAGAACTGTTAAACCGTGTGATGGCGCGTATGAGAGAATATGTTGATCAGAAAATCCCCATCATGAAGCGAAGCGTTAATACGGATGATGCCATAGAACTGTTCCACAAGCACCGGATGTATGACAAAGAACGGCTTTTCCGCTACCGCAGGGTATCCCGCGTTAACTTATACAGCATCGGCGGTTTTGAAGATTATTTTTACGGCTATATGGTGCAGAATACCGGATATATCCGATATTTTAATATCATTCCTTACGATGAGGGATTTATGCTCATGCTTCCCCAAAAGGAGAATCCCCAGGAGGTGCCTGTTTTTGAAGCAGAAAAAAAGCAGAAGCTTTATCAGGTATTAAAAGAAAGCGTAAAATGGGGGGAACGTCTCAATGTTTCACATGTCGGAGCGTTAAATGAAGTGATAGCTGCAGGAGATATCAATGAACTGATCCTGATCCAGGAGGCGCTTCAGGAGAAAAAGATTGCTGAAATCGCAGCAAGGATCGGCGCTGACCGCAGCAAAAAATTTGTTATGATTGCAGGCCCCTCCTCATCAGGAAAGACAACATTTTCCCACAGATTATCGGTACAGCTGAAGGCTCAGGGGATGATTCCTCACCCAATAGCAGTTGATGATTATTTTGTAAACAGAGTGAACAGTCCGAAAAATCCAGACGGAAGCTATAATTATGAAGTTTTGGAATGCCTGGATATTGATCAGTTTAATAAAGATATGACGGCACTTCTGGCCGGAGAAACGGTAGAAATGCCCAGGTACCAGTTTAAAACAGGAGAACGGGAGTATCGGGGCGATTATTTAAAGCTTGGGAATGATGATATTCTGGTAATTGAAGGGATTCACTGTCTGAACGACAAATTATCCTATTCACTTCCAAAAGAAAGTAAATTCCGTGTTTACGTCAGCGCGCTTACCCAGTTAAACATTGACGAACACAACCGGATTCCCACTACCGACTGCCGTCTCATAAGGCGTATGGTGCGGGATGCCAGAACAAGAGGTGCATCAGCCCAGGATACCATACGTATGTGGCCGACTGTGAGAGAGGGAGAGGAAGCTTATATTTTTCCGTTCCAGGAATCCGCTGATATGATGTTTAATTCGGCTACCGTATATGAATTATCCGTATTAAAGCAGTATGCGGAACCGCTTCTTTTCGGTATACCCAGAGAATCACCCGAATATATGGAAGCAAAACGACTTTTAAAATTCCTGGATTATTTTCTGGGAGTCAACAGTGAAGACATTCCACGCAACTCCATTGTGAGAGAATTTATTGGAGGAAGCTGCTTTAAGGTATAGCTTTACAAATGTCTTGAACTATGATAAGATTATATGGTTTTGAGTAAGACAAATGGCCGCAGCTGCAAAGCCGAAAGGCTGCAGGTGAGGAAAGTCCGGGCTTCACAGGGCAGGATGCCAGATAACGTCTGGCGGAGGCGACTCCAGGGAAAGTGCAACAGAAATAAACCGCCGCATCTGCGGTAAGGGTGGAAAGGTGGTGTAAGAGACCACCGCTCTCCTGGTAACAGGGGGGGTCCATGTAAACCCCATTCGAAGCAAGACCGAACAGGAAGCATAAGGCGGCCCGTCTGCTTCCGGGTAGGTCGCTTGAGCCTGCTGGCGACGGCAGGCCTAGATAGATGGCCATTCAACGACATAACCCGGCTTATCGTCTTACTCAAAGCATTTAATAAAAACAATAAACAGAGGGTATCGCTGTATCACATTTCTGGTGATTTTGGCGATACCCTCTTTTTTAATCAGGTAAGCTGTCAGACGATATTACAGGAAAATAGAATACTGCTATATAATGTCTGATGAAGGATCCAGCTGGAACTGGTAAATAAGCTGATTTAAATTTTCTGCTTCTGCGGCCAGTTCTTCGCTGGCAGCGGAGCTTTCTTCCGCTGTGGCTGATGTAGTCTGTACAACAGTAGAAATCTGGTTAATTTCATGACTGATTTTTTCCAGAGCAGCAGTCTGTAATAAGGAAGCTTGGGTGATTTTATTCATCAGTCCGGTTAACTGCTCAGATTTAGTGAGAACAGTATTTAAGGAACCTTTGGTATCATCAGCCATTTGTGCTCCGTTTATAATGGCACTTAAAGTGCGGTCAATCAGATACTGTGTCTTTTGGGCAGATTCAGTACTTAAGGAAGCAAGACGGCGTACTTCATCAGCTACGACAGCAAATCCTTTTCCGGCAGCTCCGGCCCTGGCCGCCTCGACGGCTGCATTTAAGGCAAGAATATTTGTCTGAAAGGCGATACTCTCCATTGTTTTTATGATTCCGCCTATCTCACTGGAGTTATCGGAGATATCTTTCATGGCTGCATTCAGTTCCATCATCCGGTCATTGCTTGTACAGAGTTCCTCCTGTGTTTCAAGCAGCAGCGCGTTTGATTTTAAAATTCCGTCAGTGTTCTCTTTGATCTGGCCTGATATATGGCTTACTGTTTCAAAAAGCCGTTCAACGGAATCGGCCTGCTCTATGGCATTTTCCGCCAGAATCTGTGAACCCTGTGATACCTGTTCTGAGCCGTTTTTGACCTCCTGTGAGGCAGTCTGCACATGATTTAATGTAAGGTTTAAGGAATGCAGGATTGTTTCCATGGAGGTGCGTATGGGTGAAAAACTTTTTCTGTAATCCATGCTGATTGTAACAGTCATATCTTTGTCTGCCATCTTTTTCAGCACCCCGGATATATCGTTTATGTAGAGATTCAGTGTTTTAATAAGACTCCGGACATTGTCAGCAAGAACACCCAGCTCATCTCCTGCCTGGTAGGTGACATCAGTGTCTAATTCACCTGCAGCCAAAGCAGTGGTAGCAAGTTCCAGTTCCCTGATTGGTCCTGTAAGGCTTTTAGTCAGGCAGATGCATAATAAGACAATGGCAGATAATGTGATTGTAGTAAACAGAATGAGAACCGTATAAATTCTTGCAGATTCCGTTTTCCCATCTGTATAAAACTGGCTTGCACGATTGATGGCTGCCTGTTCTAACTGACCGGCAATGTCACTGGCAGAAGCTGAACTTGGTTCAAAGGAATCCATATAGATGCAAAAAGCATTGGCAGAGCTGCCTGATTTACTCAAATCGATAATTTCCTTAATCATTTGATCGCGTTCCTTCTGAGAATCGATAATATGCGCCAGTTTTTCCTGACTTTCCGGTTGTGTCATGTTCTTTTGCAATAGTGAGGTTTTTTCATTGAACCGGGCTGTTGATTGATTAATTTCATCTTCCCATTTGGAAATATCATCTCCTTTTTTGCTCTGGATAATCAGAATCAGGTTTTTTTCAATTGTACGTAAATCGTACCTGATATACAGTGTGGCATTGGATACTGTAAACGGGCGGTTATAAAACGATGTAAAAGTTGTGTATAATTTGTTCATTCCCCTGCCGGAGAGCAGGGCTGAGATAATAAACAGGAGAAAAATCAATCCAAATGCTGCTGTGATTTTCTGACCTATTTTCCAATTTTTCATAAGATATCCTTTCATTTGTAACGTAAGAAATAAGCAGCCAAAATAAAGATATTATTCTGGCTGCAGGCTTTTTCATTTTAAAAAAACAGTGACGCAATAACATTAAAGATAGTAGCAGAGATGACACTGACAGGTACAGCAACAAATAAAAGACGGGGGAACATGGCAGTGCGTTCTTCGTCAGTAGTACAGGTACCCAGAACCAGACTTCCGCCGGAAGAGAATGGGGAGATCGCTGAACTCTGTGCACCGATTACAATGCTGCTGAAAATGATCAGCGGATTGATTCCAGTTGCAGCCGCCAGGGAAGGAACCAGCGGAAACAGTGCAGGGCATACAACTCCAAGGGTGCTGGAAAAGAAGCTCATTACCGATCCGATCAGGCTGAAGGCCACCGGAACCACATAAACCGGCAGACTGGAACCTGCCCAGGACGCCATTAAATCAAGGGTACCTGCCTCAATGGCTACATTGATCAGCATGCCCACACCGCAGATCATGATAATGGTATTCCACGGAACCTTTTTGATGACCTCATCCTGAGGAGCCAGCTTTAAAAATAAAGCAGCTGCTGAAAAAGCAATGGCTGTCAGACCAACATCTATTTTGCTGTTAATAAATGTTACAGCGGCAGAATCCGGGAAGATCATGTGCAGGATGGGGAACAGCAGAACAGCTGTTATCATAACAATGATCAGAATAAGATTGATTTTTTGCTTTGAAGTAAATGGGTCCGGCTTTTCAAACACCATATTTTTTTGAACTTCTCTGTTTTTCCGCGTTATAAAGCGGAATATCACGATCAGTAAAAGAGAGAAGATGACACTCTCAATAAAGATTACAGAAGTATAGTTAAATGAAACACTGGCATAATTATTTTCATCCATTAACCCTCTGAATACAATTCCGCTTCCGCTGGTCATGAAATTTGCTCCAGACAGTGCACCGCAGTTAACCGCTGCAGCTCCTACCATTTTATCCATTTTCGCTTCTTCACAGATTAACAGTGCAATTGGTGCCATAAATGCCATAACGGTAAAGAACCCCGCACCTAATGCTGCGATTCCAGCGCTGGCAAAATAGAGAGCGAAGGGAAGAAGACCAGGGAATCTGCGGCAGGCATAAAGCAGATACCGGGCAGTTTTTTCCAGTGTCCCGTTTACCAGAGCAAAGTTATAGAAAAGTGAAACAGAGAATATTACAAACATGGTATTAACGGGCCATCCCCCAATTACCTTTTTTGGTGCTAACCCCAGAGCAAAACAGCCTAACAGATAGGCGAATATAATTGCGAAGATACCAGTATTAAAGCCTGTTTTGTACCCGATTATGATTGCAAGCGCAATTGCCGATACGATTAATATGTTTATCATAAAACATAACCCCTCTTTTTGTTTTATTGACTTTCATTTTACGTTATTTCAAGTAGTTCTGACTGAATTGTATGAGTCATGTGGGTAACTTCTGAGTCCGGTACGCCGTTATCCACAAGATACTGCATATATTGTTCCATTGCAATTTCCCAGTTTGGATTTTCTACCTGTCCGCCGTCTGTGGAGACCATGACATTTTTATATCCGCATTCTTTTATGGCTTCCAGATTCACAGGCAGGTTGCTTTTATACTTTCCTCCTCCCAGAGGCTGGGCAAAGCAGTGTTCCAGAATTACGCCGTAATCTTTTACAATGCGTACCTGATCAGTAATATCCATGCCTACAAGCCACCATTCCGGATGAGTTACTACTATTTTTTTAACTCCTGCATCTCTGGCGGCTTCTACAACCTTAAAACACTCTTCCGGAGATATATGGGCTGTTGCAAGTACTGCATTATAGTCCTTAATCAGCTCAAAAATATCCCTTAATTCCGGTACAATTTTTGAATCTCTGATTACATCAATGCAGTCATCTGTGGACTGGTTCATTTTGAGCTTATGATTTCTTGCAGACTGTGTGGGAAGCCATATGACTTTTGCACCCAGTTTTAAGCCGCTTTCAACCGCAGCGGGGTTGATTCCTCCAATCTGCCTGTTTAAAGTCACGCTGCCGTACATGGTGAAGTCATTGTCACCGTTGTGTGTTAATTTGTTATGCTGGTTACATAAGTATGCCCGGTCCACGGTTGTGCCCTGGTGTGTTTTAATTACAATTGCTCTGGCACCCACCTTTATGGCAGCTTCCATCAATTCGAAATCGTCATAAGCCCGGTGACGAATATCAGGATTTGAGTGAACGTGCATATCAATGATACCCCTTAAAGATACCTTACTCATTTAACATCTCCTTTCTTTTATCTGGCAACGATAGAGTTTTGTAGAAAATCATCAAATACACTTCTTGGGAAAAAAGAATATTTATGTTGTTTTGGCAGAAACTGATGATAATTTTTTCTGTATCTATAAAGTTGCACAAATAATAAGTCGATTCTATAATGAATATATTATCGGTGCAATCTAAAATAAGTAATAGCTGATATCGGAAAAACCGATAGGAGGTAAAAATGGAACTGAAAGAATTGAGATATATTGTTACTCTGGCGGAAGAAGGCAGCATATCAAGAGCAGCAGACCGGCTGTTTATGGCACAGTCCAGTCTGAGTCAGTTTTTGCAGCAGTATGAGAAAGAGCTTGGAACTGCATTGTTTGCAAGGACTGCAAAAGGGATTCGTCCCACAACAGGAGGTGCGAGCTTTATAGAAAGCGCCAGACAGATTTTACTTCAGTACAGAAGAGCTGAAAATGAATTATGGGACAGTGTAAATCTGGAGGGAGGAAGAATTATTTTTGGTATCAGTTCTTTTCGGGGCAGGTACATGCTTCCCGGCATTCTTGCCGACTTTCAGCACAAGTACCCTAAGGTGAAGGTTGACATTGTAGAAGCAAACAGTATGGAACTGGAGGAAGAACTGACTGCAGGTAAGCTTGACCTGGCAGTGGTTGCACTGCCCGTTAACTTAAAAGGTAAAGTGGAGAAATTCTACAGGGATGAAGTTTTAATTGTCTGCAGTAAAAATCACCCGGCAATGAAATATGTATATCGGGATGATAAAACAGGGCAGTGCCACATGGAACTAAAGGATGCCGCCATGTTTTCCTTCATACTCAGCGATTACAATACAATGCTTGGAACTATCAGCAGGCAGCTGTTTGAAAAAGAAAATTTAAAAGTTCATTCGGACAACAGTAATATAACTGCAGCACTGTCTGTGGAAATGGCAAGAGCAGGTCTTGGGCTTGCTTTTACTTATCGGTCCTGTATGGAGGAGTATGAGGATACGGTTTATATATCGGTTGGCAGGCAGGGGGTTTTTCTTGATCTGGCATTGGCCTGTTCCGCTATGGGATATCAGTCTAAGGCTGTATTTGCTTTTGGCGATATGATTAAGGCAAGGTACAAAAAAAAGCCGCTTCCGGTCAGTTAGGCAGGAAGCGGTTCTGTTACAGCAGCCTTTCGAGTTTTGTGATTATCTGCTGTATTTTTCTTCACAGTACATGCAGCGGTAGGTTTCCTTTTCCGCATCTGAGAGATAAAAAACATGGGGAAGCCCCTGTTCGATGGAAGTGATGCAGCGGGGGTTTTTGCACTGGATGATGTTCGTGATCTTCTGGGGAAGACTGAGTGTCTTCTTTTCTACAATTTGATTATCCCGGATAATGTTCACCGTGATATTGTGATCAATATATCCGAGAATCTCCAGATTAATATGATCCATGCCGCCTTCTATTTTAATAATATCCTTTTTTCCCATTTTATTGCTTTTGGCATTTTTGATAATGGCAACCTGGCAGTCTAACTTGTCCAGTCCCAGATTATAATAAATCTCCAGACTTTTTCCTGCCTCAATATGGTCTAATACGATACCTTCTTTTAATCCGCCGATATTTAACATGGTTTATTTACCTCCAGTAATGTCATGATAAGAGCCATACGTACATAAACACCATACTGTGCCTGCTTAAAGTAGGCGGCCCGTTTATCATCATCAACTTCTACAGAGATCTCGTTGACTCTTGGAAGAGGGTGAAGTACATACATATCTTCCTTTGCCAGCTTCATTTTTTTCTTGTCCAGAATGTAGCAGTCCTTTAAACGGATGTAATCTTCTTCGTTGAAAAAGCGTTCCTTCTGTACACGTGTCATATACAGGATATCTAAATCCGGCATGGCATCGTCAAGACTGTCCATTTCAATAAATTCAATGTTGTTGGCCCTTAGCACATCTTCCCGGATGTATTCAGGTACCCGCAGTTCAGGGGGGGAAATTAAGATGAATTTGATGTTTTCATATCTTACAAGAGCGTTAATGAGAGAGTGAACGGTACGGCCGAATTTCAAATCACCGCAAAGACCAATGGTTAAATCGTTCAGACGGCCTTTTAAGGAACGAATAGAGAGTAAATCGGTAAGTGTCTGTGTGGGGTGCTGATGTCCGCCGTCTCCTGCATTGATGACCGGAATACCGGAATGGCTGGCAGCGACTAATGGTGCGCCTTCTTTGGGGTGTCTCATTGCACAGATATCTGCGTAACAGGAGATGACCCGAATGGTATCAGCGACACTTTCGCCTTTGGAAGCTGAGCTCGAATCGGCAGAAGAAAAGCCAAGTACGCTGCCTCCTAAATTAAGCATGGCAGCCTCGAAACTCAAACGGGTTCTTGTACTTGGCTCATAAAAAAGTGTCGCTAGTTTTTTTCCATTGCATACATGAGAATATTCCGGAAGATTATCTTCAATATCTTTTGCCAGATCAAGCAGCTGCCCGGTTTCTTCCAGACTGAAATCTAACGGGTTAAGTAAATGTCTCATAAGAATCTCCTTTATCCACTGAGTTATGGTTTAAAATTCTATCCCATTATAAAGCATACTTTGAAATATTTCCACTCTTTTTTAAAAAAATTTTAGCAGGCTTCTGGAAGGCTTCCCAGGGTGTAAGGAATATGTAAGGAAGATTAAGAAAATAAAGAATGCAGGATTTACCAATCCTGTTGTATAATGTCATTGCGTGAATAAAACAAGGAGGATGCTTAAGTGGTGGAAAAGAAGACACCTATGATTCAGGTTAAGAATCTTTATAAGGTGTATAAGGTGGGAGATACCAGAGTCTACGCACTAAACGGAGTAGACTTTACAATATATAAAGGTGAATTTTGCGCCATTGTGGGCCCGTCCGGCTCCGGGAAATCCACACTTTTAAATATGATGGCAGGTTTGGAAAAACCATCGAAGGGGGAAATTGTCATTGCGGAAAATCACATCGAAAAGCTTTCAGAGAATCAGCTGGTTGCATTCAGAAGAAAGCATGTCGGTTTTATTTTCCAGTCCTATAATCTGATTAAGACATTGAATGCGGTAGAGAATGTTGCACTTCCCCTGTCATTTCGTGGAGTACCGAGAAAAGTCCGGAATGAAAAGGCAAAACAATACATAAAGCTGGTAGGCCTGGAGAAACAGATGAACCATATGGCAAATGAGATGTCGGGAGGACAGCAGCAGCGGGTTGGAATTGCAAGAGCGCTTGCAGTTGATCCCAAGATTATTTTTGCGGATGAACCGACCGGAAATCTGGATTCCAAAACGACAAAAGAGGTTCTGAACCTGATGCAGAAGATTGTAAAAGAGCAGAATCAGACACTTGTCATGGTAACACACGATAATTATATAGCCAGGTTTGCAGACAGACAATTCCACATAGTGGATGGAAAGATATTTAAGATTGAGGAACAGCACCACGAGGATACAGAGGGGGATATGGAACATGTACAGAGTTAAGAGGAAAATTGTATGGCTGCTTGCTGTGCTTATGGTGGTTACAACAATACCGGCAACAGCTTTAGCACAATATGATTTAAGCAAAAATACCTATATTGACGTGAAGAAGACTCCGTCTGGTAAGACAGGGGAGAATATTACCATCAACATGGTTTTTACCAATAATACTGGCAGTGATTTAGATGATGTGGCAGTGAGATTTGACAGGGATATCCCGGAACAGGAATACAAGGCTACGGAAGATGCGGAAGAGACCACAACATATACAGGCTCCGTGTTTCCTTTCGAAATTTCCTCAAACACATTTGATAATAAAAAGCTGGGCAAAGTTAAAAGCGGCAGTTCTAAAACCTTCAGCATTACTGCAAGAATCCGGCGAGATGTATCTGAGGGTTATTACTTAGTGCCGTTAGAGGTCGTTACAGATGCAAAGAAAAAAGATGACGGAGCCCATGCATCCTATGAGAAGGTAAACATCTGGATTACGAAATCTTCCGCCACAACCTCTTCCGGAGCAAATGAAGGAACCATAAGCTTTGAGCTTGGCGAAGATCAGAGCACACCCTTCGGCACTTATCCGGAAGTCATGAATTTCAATATGAATGTCCGCAATTCCTCTTCCCTGACCGCATTTGATGTGAATGTACGAATGGGGGTAAATCAGGACAGTACAAAATTCCCTTTTGATATCAACGATGGAAATTATACCAAACATTATGACCGGATTGGGGGCGGAGAGAACATATCCGTGCCTTACAGCATGATGATCAGGAAAGATGTATACAGCGGATATTATCCCATTACATTTACCATCGAATACCGGGACAGTACAGACGGTGATATCCAGAAGTCAGAAGAGACTTTTTATGTAAAGGTTCAGAATAAGGATAAAGAGGAAGAGACAAAAGAGTTTAATGCCAACGACAGAACCAAGGCCAGGATTGTTGTTGACGGCTTTGAAACCAATCCGGAGAAGGTTTACGCCGGTGAGGAGTTTGAGCTCACGCTGCATATGAAAAACGCTTCGGAGAGTGTTACTGCGAGCAACATTCTTTTTAATCTGGAGTCTGAAAAGGTAACGGAAAGCGCTGTGTTTACGACGGATGAAGGAAGCTCTTCCATCGTTGTGAATACCCTTGGGGCAGGCCAGACCACAGATGTGAAGGTAAAGCTCCGGGCTGGGGCCTGGGTGGACCAGAGAACCTATGGCCTGACCATTAATGAAAAATATGACAGCCCTGAATTTAAAAATGCGGAAGAAAAGATAACAGTTAATATCCCGGTCAAACAGGTGGCACGTTTAAATACAGGAACCATCGATATCATGCCGGAATCAATAGCCGCAGGATCTGAAACCAACATTATGTTCCCTGTTAATAATACGGGCAAGGTTCTACTTTATAATGTCATGGTGGCGTTCGTAGGAGATTCTATCCAGCAGACCACTACCTATATCGGTAATATTAAGCCAGGAGAAACCGGTAATGTAGATGCCATGATTACGGGTACAACTCCCACAGCAGATGACGGAAAAATCAAGATTTTAATTACCTATGAGGATGAAAACGGTGTCGTTTCTGATCCGATAGAAAAAGAAGTCACACTGATGGTAACAGAGCCGGAAGAGACAGGAACGGATACAGGTGATATGGGCGAAATGCCTGCAGATGTACAGCCCACAGGTTTTGCAAAGTACAGTAAAATTCTTATCCCAGCCATTGGCGTATTAATCGCTGCAGGAGCCGGTGCCGCCTTTTTCTTCTGGAAAAGAAGAAAAAAGAAGAAGCTGGCAGCAGAAGAGGAATTAAACGATGAGATTTAGCGATTTGCTTTCCATGAGTGTGAACAATTTAAGACGGAGAAAGATGAGGACATTTTTAACTGTTCTGGGAGTTTTGATTGGTACAGCTTCCATAGTTGTTATGGTATCTCTGGGGATCGGTTTTAATGAACTTACCATGGAACAGTACGCTTCTTATGGAAGTCTGACTGAAGTCACTGTTTACTCCAATCAATCGTTTGGCGGAGATGGAAAGAACGAACCAAAGCACATGACGGATGATGTGATTGCCCAGTTTGGAAAACTGGATCATGTAAAGGCAGCTTCCCCGCTTTTGCAGGCGGATACGATCATGAGCCAGGGGGCATATCAGGCGAATATCACTGTGATCGGAGTAACTCCGGAATACATGGAGAATATATCTTTAAAACAGGGGCATCTTCCGGATAAAGGGAAAAAAGAGCTGCAGATGGTTGTTGGAAATATGGTCGCCAGGCAATTCAGTAATCCGAAAAGCAGAAGTCAGGATTTTTACGATGATCCAACCAAGATTCCTGATATTGATTTTATGAACAGACCCATTTTTGTGGTTTTTGACACGGATGCCTATTATCAGGCTCAAAACGGCGGATCGGATGACGGGAAAACTCCCGTCAAACCGCCTAAAAAATATCTGTTGAAGACAGCAGGTCTGGTAGCGGGAGGTGTGGAGGACTATAATAATTACAGTTACAATGTTTATGTAGATTTGGAAGCACTAAAATCCCAGTTAAAGCAGATTTTTAAGAAAAAACCCATTCCCAATCAGCCTACCAATAAAAAGGGTAAACCTTACGGCTATTTTATCTATGACCAGGCGGTTGTGGAGGTGGACGATATGGCCAATGTAACGGAAGTTCAAAAGGCCATTACAGATATGGGATATCAGGCAAACAGCAATATGGAATGGCTGGAACAGTCCCAGAAGCAGGCTAAGATGGTTCAGGCTCTGCTTGGAGGAATCGGAACGGTATCCTTATTTGTTGCAGCAATCGGAATTGCCAATACCATGATGATGTCCATCTATGAAAGAACGAAGGAGATCGGTATTTTAAAGGTACTGGGGCTTGATATGAATCATATCAGAGATATGTTTCTTCTGGAATCCGGATTTATCGGTTTTCTTGGAGGCGTAACGGGAATTGTATTCAGTTATGGGGTTTCTTTTCTCATAAACCGTTTTCTGGCAGGCCGTTTTATGCCGGATATGCCTGGAGATTTATCCAGAATACCGGTGTGGCTGTCTCTGGCTGCCGTAGGCTTTTCTGTTTTTGTAGGCATGGCTGCCGGATTCTTCCCATCACTGAGAGCCATGAAACTCAGTCCTCTTGCTGCCATCCGCAACGAGTGAAACGATGTAATAAAATTAAAAAAGACCTTGCATTTTTCGGAGGAATCATTTATTATGTTAAACAAGGTACGTGCAACTGGCGGATAAGTGGAGAAAACCACGGGGAGCACGTTACATTCAGAAGCCGACCGCCTGGGCACCGCTATGGGATGTCCAGGCGGTTTTTTGCGTTTTTTTTGATGAAGGAGGACTAGGAGTCATGAATTTGGTTTCTTTGAAGGATGATTTAACGAACAATTCCTATCCGGGAAGAGGGATAATTATCGGCAAATCCCCCGATGGCAGGAAGGCAGTAACAGCCTATTTTATTATGGGAAGAAGTGTCAACAGCCGCAATCGCGTATTTGTGGAAGATGGGGATGGAATCCGTACCCAGGCTCACGATCCTTCAAAATTGACAGATCCCAGTCTGATTATCTATGCTCCGGTTCGTGTCATGGGCAACAAAACAATTGTGACTAACGGAGATCAGACAGACACCATCTATAAAGGAATGGATTTTCAGCTGACGTTTGAGCAGACACTCCGCAGCAGGGAATTTGAGCCGGACAGTCCCAATTATACTCCGCGTATATCCGGTATTATGCATATGGAGGATGGAAGATTTAACTATGCCATGTCTATATTAAAAAGCAACAATGGAGATCCATCTGCCTGCAACCGCTTCACCTTTGCCTATGAAAATCCAGTACCAGGAGAAGCCCACTTCATTCATACCTATATGCATGACGGCAATCCGCTGCCAAGCTTTGAAGGGGAACCAAAACTGGTGGAAGTTTTAGATGATCAGGATGAGTTCACTTCCATGATCTGGGAAAGTCTGAATGAAGAGAATAAGGTATCGTTGTTTGTTCGTTATATTGATCTTGTAACAGGGGAATTTAAGACCCGGATAATAAATAAGAATAAATAGCAGGAGCGCGAAAGATGAATGAATTAGAATTAAAATATGGATGTAACCCCAATCAGAAGCCATCAAGAATCTATATGGCAGATGGATCCGATCTGCCGATAACCGTATTGAGCGGAAAACCCGGATATATTAATTTTTTGGATGCATTCAATGGCTGGCAGCTGGTAAAAGAGTTAAAGGAGGCCACCGGTCTGCCTGCAGCTGCCTCTTTTAAGCACGTTTCTCCCGCAGGTGCAGCAGTAGGACTTCCCTTAAGTCCCGTTTTAAAAAAGATCTACTGGGTTGAGGATATGGGGGAGCTTTCGCCTCTTGCCTGTGCTTACGCCAGAGCCAGGGGAGCTGACCGCATGTCTTCATTTGGTGATTATATTTCCTTGTCAGATCCTTGTGATGAGGATACGGCAAAGATCATAAAGAGAGAGGTGTCAGACGGCGTTATTGCTCCTGGTTATACACCGGAAGCTCTGAACATTTTAAAATCCAAAAAGAACGGCAATTACAATGTTATTTTAATTGATGCGGAATATTCTCCGGAGCTCATAGAGAAAAAGCAGGTTTACGGAGTTACGTTTGAACAGGGAAGAAATGAAATTAAGATCGGCCGGGAACTGCTGGAAAACAGAGTGACTCAGAACAGGGAGATTCCTAAAGCTGCTGAGATTGATTTACTAATCTCTTTGATTACGTTAAAATACACCCAGTCCAATTCCGTCTGCTATGCAAAGGACGGACAGGCAATTGGAATCGGAGCCGGACAGCAGTCCCGCGTCCATTGTACCAGACTGGCGGGCAGCAAAGCGGATAACTGGTATTTAAGGCAGGCACCAAAGGTGCTTGAACTTCCATTTCTTGAAAATATCCGCCGTGCAGACAGGGATAATGCAATTGACGTTTATATCGGTGAGGATTATATGGATGTATTGGCAGACGGCAGGTGGGAGCTGGTGTTTAAGGAAAAACCCCTGGTTTTTTCGGCAGAGGAAAAAAGGCAGTGGCTTGATCAGTTATCTGAGGTATCTCTTGGATCTGATGCATTTTTCCCATTTGGAGATAACATTGACCGGGCATTTAAAAGCGGTGTGAAGTACGTTGTTCAGCCAGGCGGCTCCGTAAGGGATGATCAGGTGATTGAAACCTGTGACAAATACGGTATGGTAATGGCATTTAATGGAATCCGCCTGTTCCATCATTAATAAAATAAATCACTGACTGAAGGGATCGGACCAATGTCCGGTCCTTTTTTGATGGCATTACTTTACATAAAAATATTATGTAAAGTAATGTAAATGATCTGAGAAAAAATAAGTACCAGCCTATATTTTTTGTAAAAGCACTTTAAAGGCTGGCGCGGCATAAAATAGGATTAAGTAAGTTTAAGGTGGCTTTCTTTGAAAACTTTTCCCAAACCTTTAACTGCGCGAGAGGAACGAGAGTGTCTGGAACGATACCAGGAAGGGGATCAGGAGGCGAGAGCCACACTCATCGAGCGTAATATGCGTCTTGTGGCCCATGTAGCAAAAAAGTATCAGAATACAGACTATGATATGGAAGATCTCCTGTCCGTGGGAACCATCGGGTTAATCAAAGCTGTTAATACCTTTCATCCGGACAGAGGATCAAGGCTGGCCACTTATGCGGCGAAATGTGTGGAGAATGATATCCTATCATAACGGCTTCTGAAACCCGTTATGCCGGTTTCTGTATTGAGCAGGTGAAATTCCCATATTTTTTCTGAAAACCTTAGAAAAATAATTGCTGTTGGAGTATCCGCATTCAGCTGCAATTTCCTCCAGACCCATGGACGTATTAAAAAGAAGGGATATCGCGTGTTCCAGACGGAGACTGGTTAGATATTTTATAGGAGAGTGTCCTGTCTGTAAATGAAACTGTCTGGTTAAATGGGGAAGACTCACATCAAGTTCCCGGCACATCTGAGAGAGCCCGATTTGGTATTTATAGTTTTTCTGAAGCCACGCTGCAGCATCTTCCACACAGGCATTTTTGATGGATTTTAGGGGCGTTTCCAGTTCTCTCATAAGCAGGGTCAGAAATTCATATAAAAAGATTCCGCTGTCGTAACGAACGTATTTTTTTCCTGCCTTCACAGCCTGGAATTCCTCTAAAAATAATAATATGGCCTGACTTGTATTAGCAATAGAAAAAATTTTCCCTTCCAGAGCCTGAATTCGCTTAAAAAAATAATGTCCCATCTCCCCGTCAAAATGTATGTAAAAGTATTTCCATGAACTATTTTCAGCCAGGTAGTATCTGCTGCAGTCGGGAAATGTAATAAAAAAAGCATTTCCAGGGGAAAGAATGTAAGTCTGGCCCTCTGTTTCAAACATTCCGCTTCCATCTAACGTATATTGAAACAAATAGCCGGAATACCCGCTGCGATTATAATTTTGAAAATCATAGGATTCATTGCTCCGCTGTTCCATACCAAAATCCCAGAGAAAAAGGGGAGCATTCCATTGTCTGTCTATATCGAGAAAACCAAATGTCTGGCAAGATTCGTTCATCAAAAAATTACCCTCCATGTATCGTGTTCTTACTCTTGTAATCGATTACCCAGTTGTTATAATGATATCAGATTTATCAATAATTTACCAGGAAAGGATATGTATATGAGCAGAAATTTATCATCAGAAAAACCTCCCATGGGATGGAACAGCTATGACTATTATGATACGGCAGTAACAGAACGTGAGGTCAGGGCTAATGCTGAATATATGTCACAGAATTTAAAAGAATATGGCTGGGAATATATCGTGGTTGACATACAGTGGTATGCCCATAATGCCGGAACCAGACGGGAACAGTGCCAGTATATCCCCTTTGGGCAGGTTGAGATTGATGAATATTCCAGACTCTGGCCGTGTCCGGACCGTTTTCCGTCTTCTTCGGGAGGTCAGGGTTTTAAACCACTGGCTGATTATATCCATGGACTGGGCTTAAAATTTGGAATTCACATCATGAGGGGAATTCCCCGTATAGCAGCTCATAACTGCATGAAAATAATGAATACAGATATAACAGCAGACAGAATTTCAGATCCTTATTCCATCTGCTCCTGGAATCCGGATATGTATGGAGTAATTCCACGGGCAGAGGGGGCACAGGCGTATTACGATTCTGTTTTTCAGCTGTATGCTCAGTGGGGAGTGGATTTTATCAAATGCGATGATATCTGCCGTATGGACGCAGCATCTGCAAAAGAAGAGATACGCATGCTTCATGATGCAATCAAAAACAGCGGGAGGCAGATGGTTCTCAGCCTTTCACCAGGACCTGCCCGGCTTGATGAGGCGTGGCATTATGAAACTTACGCCAATATGTGGCGGATTACCGATGATTTCTGGGATGACTGGAATCTGTTAAAACAGATGTTTGTTCGATGCGAACATTGGCAGAATCATGTGAGTGCAGGAAACTACCCGGATTGTGATATGCTTCCGGTAGGTATGCTGGGAAAAGGCTTTGGAGATGAGAGAATGACCCGGTTTACAAAGGATGAGCAGATTACTATGATGACTCTGTGGTGTATATTCCGCTCTCCGCTGATGATTGGCGCTGAACTGACTCTGTTGGACAAATGGACGAAGGGACTGCTTACAAACCCGGAAGTTTTAGCCCTTCTCAGTGATAAATGCAAAGCATCACAGATTGCGCGCAATGAGGATCGGTGCATCTGGCACAGCAGCCATAAGGAAAATGGTTTTAACTATCTGGCTGTATTTAATCTTTCTGAGGAGGAAAGTGAGATTGTCATTTCGCCCTGTCTGTTAAATATAGAAGATTTTAAAGATATCTGTTTTAAAGAACTTTGGGCAGGTGAAACATTTACTTGTAAAACAAAGGATCTGGTATTAAAAGTACCTGGTCACGGAGCAAAACTTTGCCGGTTCCAGGGAACCTGAATATGAAAGACATGGGAGTGAGAATATTCCCATGTCTTTTTCATATACATAAAAAAATAAGACAGGGGGGATGAAAAACGAAACTGATCGCTGTTGGCAGCCGGCTGATGAAGGATGACGGGATTGGACTTATCGTTGCACAGGAGATGGAAAAACGGTTCCATAATTCAGAACTGGAAATAATCTATGGAGAAACCGATAGTGAGGGATGTTTTTATTCTCTGAATCCCGAGGATTTTATACTGATTTTAGATGCCATGACATCAGGAGACCGGCCGGGTACTGTGAAAATATTTTCCTTAAATGAGCTTATGGACCAGGGATCGGATCTGTCCATGCAGCACGACATGAGTTTTCTGGATCTGATGAAACTTTACAGATGTTCCGTAAAAGGATACTTAATTGGGATTGAGGCTTCCCGGATTGTCCCAGGCCTTGAGCTAAGTCCTGCCCTTTACAGGCAGCTTCCGGAAATTTGCAGAGAAACAGAAGACATTATAAGAGGTATTCTGTCAGAAGAAGCAAAGCGGGAAACGGAATGAAGTGCCTTCTTGTACAAAAAACATGGAAATGAGGCTTAAAAGGCAGGCTTGCACATATATTCTAACAGATAAGCGCCATCTGATCATAGCAGTTCAGCCTTTAACCAGACAGAGTGATGATGATTTGGCGTTTCTTCAGAGATTTGACCGGTGAATAAGAAAACGTAAAAACGGGTAAGGAGGTTTAAGTATGGATATGGATTTGCTAATGACATATCTTGGCAGCAGTTTAAAGAGATTAAATGCTGATGTGGAGAAACTTCGCTCCAATCAATACAACAGCGATGATGTACTGGATCACTTAAGCAGTGAATTAATTATGCTGCAGAATCATGTCTATTATTTCGGACAGATGCAGGAGAAAGGTTTATTTGCCAGTCAGATGGACGATCAGGCAAGAGGACTGACAGGAGGCCAAATGGGACCGACGGGTGTGCCGATGGGCCCAACAGGTGCAGGCCCAACAGGCGGTGAAACAGGAGGCCCAACAGGCGGTGAAACAGGAGGAGCAACAGGAGGAGAGCAGCCGGGAGAAATCCCAGAGCCAGAGCCCCTGACCTATTTTACACCGGAGCAGCTGTCAAAATATGATGGAAAAAACGGTGCTCCGGCTTATGTTGCTGTCAATGGAGTAGTCTATAATGTAACCAATAACCGGTTATGGTCAGGAGGTAATCATTTCTGGGGTCTGTCTGCAGGAAGGGATTTAAGCGTAGAGTTTGCATCCTGTCATCCGGGAGCAATGGTTTTAAGTGTGCTGCCGGTTGTAGGGTACATGATTCAGGAATAGGGGGAGCGGTAATCATTGAAGGGAGAACATTCATGTCCTTTTCAGGAGTTTAAATTAAAGGAAACCACACATCTGGTATCCAGGGCAATGGAGAAAATCGGAAGCCAGAAGCTGACAAAGCCCAATCTGGTATGGCTGGAGCTGGATGGATGCACAGGAAATACGATTTCCCTCCTTGACGGTCAGAATCCGGATTTCCAGTATCTTATGACACAGATGACAAACTTTATTTACAGCAACAGTTTGATTGCATCTGAGGGCGCAGAAGCGATGGATCAGCTGTTCGATATGATTGGGAATGAGTACATACTTGCAGTAGAGGGAGCTGTTTCCAGGAAGGACAATGGGCTGTATCATATTATTGGACGTCATGAGGGGAAAGAAGTGACAGGTCTGGAAGCTGCAATCAGGCTGGGGGAACATGCCTCCCATATCATTGCAGTTGGAGACTGTGCATCTTATGGCGGGGTATCGGCAGCAAGACCGAATCCGGCAGACTGCACTGGAATTTCAGATGTTGTGGACCGGAAAGTGATTAAACTGACGGGATGTCCCTGCCATCCGGACTGGCTAATGGGAACAGTGGCATATTTAATTCTTTACGGGGAACCGCCTCTGGACGATATGGACCGGCCTTTGATGTTCTATGGCATAACAATTCATGACCGCTGTCCCAGAAGATCTTATTTTGACGAGGGCATTTTTGCGACAAAGCTGGGAGAAGAGACTTGTATGTTCATGCTGGGATGCAGGGGACCAGTGACCCAGACGGACTGCCCGATTCGCCAATGGAACGGGCACGTAAACTGGCCGGTAGGAGATGACACTCCCTGCATCGGATGTGCTCAGTTTGGATTTCCGGATGCCATGGAGCCCTTCATCACCTATGATACCATGAGGGAGGAATAATATGGCGGAGACAATTATTATCAATCCGGTTACCAGAATCAACGGTTTTATGGAAATAGAAGCAGTGGTGGGAAATAATGCCGTGACAGATGCAAGGACAAAAGGACTGATGTTTCGCGGATTTGAAAAGATGCTGACTGGCAGAAGTCCATTGGATGCAGTGTATTTTACACAGCGTATCTGTGGAATCTGCTCCACAGCCCATTCTATGGCTTCCTCTTTAGCCCTGGAAGATGCCCTTGGGATTGTTCCGTCAGAGCAGGGCAGGTATGTAAGGGATCTGCTTCATGCCTGTGAATTTCTGCAGAATCATCTAAGGCATCTTTACCAGTATACTCTTCCGGACTATGTGAAACTGCCGGAGGGTTATCCTCTCTTTAAAACAGATCACTACGATTACAGGCTGCCCAAAGAGGTTAATACACGCCTGGTAAATGATTATTTTGAATCCCTGGAATACAGCAGGAATGCCCATAAAATGTTAGCCATTCTGGGAGGAAAGGCACCTCACAATCATGGAGTATTTATAGGCGGAATCACATCACCTGTTACAGTTGATATGATTATTGCCATTAAATCAATTTTATTCGGGATTGAACAGTTTATAACGGAAAAAATGCTGCCGGATGTGTATGAAATTGCTGCTTATTATCCGGAATATTATCATTTTGGAGGCGGCTATCGTAATCTTTTAACCTACGGCTGCTTTGATCATTATAAAGAGCTTGGGACTTTATATGTTGACCCATATGTTTATACAAATGAACAGTATTCCCATTTCGATCCGGCACTTATTGCCCAGTCAGACGAATATGCGTGGTTTAATGAAGCGGATGAACCGGACAGGAATAAGCCGGACGCCTATTCCTGGATCAGAGCCCCCAGATACAACGGGATGCCTTTTGAAGTGGGACCGTTAGCAAGACAATGGCTCTCTGGAGAGTACAGACATGGGATATCTGTTATGGACAGAACCATTGCCAGGGTTCTGGAAGCAAAGAAAATCACACAGATCATGAATACTCTTTTGGAAAATCTCATTCCCGATGTGCCGATGCAGCAGGAGTATACAGTACCGGAACATGCTTATGGAACTGGTCTGATTGATACAACCCGCGGAGCACTTGGCCACTGGCTGACAATTGAAGAGAAGAAAATCCTGTTCTACCAGATTATTACTCCTTCCGCCTGGAACCTATCCACTCAGACAGGACAAAGAATGGGAACAGCAGAACAGGCACTTATGGGTGCCCCGGTGAAAGAAGAGAGTATGCCGGTGGAAATAGGGAGAATCATAAGATCCTTTGATCCCTGCGTTTCCTGTGCCACTCACGTATTGGTTCCGGGAAAATGGGATAAAATTATTCAGGTTGTTTAAACACCTGAGTACTTTCTGCTTTTATTGCGTCTAACAGCGCTTTTTTCTGGTCATTTGGGCAGTGAAGCAGGCGGACTGACTGCATAAGTACCTGATTATGAATGATGGCTGCCCTTCTGCCAAGTTCTTTTTTATCTTCCTCAGTCTGGGGATTATATACGATCATATTCATAGAGAATGCCTTACAATTCAGGGTTTATATATTTGTATGTTATTCTGCGTGTCCGGTATGTTTGAGGACTCGCTTTCCATGAGAAAACAAGGAGGATTTGTGTGGTGGAAGACAGAAATCAACCATTTGCCATATATTCCAGAAAATCCAAATTTACCGGGAAAGGGGAAAGCATCGGTAATCAGATTGAGCTTTGCAGACAATATATTACGGCTCATTACGGGGAAGGCATAGCGGACAGTGCCATGGTTTTTGAAGATGAGGGCTTTTCCGGAGGAAATTTAGAGCGCCCCCAGTTTAAACAAATGATGAAAGAGGCGAAGAAAAAGAACATCTCAGCCATTGTATGCTATCGCCTTGACCGGATCAGCCGCAATATCGGGGATTTTGCAAACCTGATTGGAGAATTGAATGATCTGGATATTTCATTTATTTCAATTAAAGAGCAGTTTGATACATCTTCGCCCATGGGAAGGGCCATGATGTATATCGCTTCTGTATTTTCCCAGCTGGAGAGGGAAACCATTGCAGAACGGATCCGGGATAATATGCATGAGCTCTCGAAAAGCGGAAGGTGGCTTGGAGGAAACACCCCTACCGGTTACCAGTCTGAACGGGTGACATCAGTTACCATTGACGGAAAGCAGAAAAAGGCATATAAGCTGAAACGGATTCCGGAAGAGGCGAAGCTGGTAAAACGAATATATGAGAAGTTTCTGGAGACCGGTTCCCTCACACAGACAGAGACTTATCTCATACAGAATGGATACAAAACAAAACAGGGACGGATATTCAGCCGTTTTGCAATTAAGGGAATTCTTATGAATCCGGTATATATGATTGCAGATCAGGAAGCTTATGAATATCTGAAGGAGAAAAAGGTGGAGCTTTTTGCAGACCGGTCTGATTTTAAGGGCTTCCATGGTGTCATCGCATATAACCGGACCTTACAAAAGCAGGGCAGAGCCCATGAGATGAAGGATATGGAAGAATGGATTGTGGCAATCGGTAAACATGAGGGACTGATCCCGGGGGCGCAGTGGGTCAGCGTCCAGCGTCAGCTGGAACGGAATAAATCAAAAAATTACCGCAGGCCCAGAAGTAATGTGGCACTTCTTTCCGGCATTCTTATCTGCGGAGCATGCCATGATTATATGCGCCCCAAGCTTTCAGGCAGGTATAATGACAGGGGAGAACAGATCTATTCCTACCTCTGTTCCATGAAAGAAAAAAGCCGCATGAAATGCTGTACAATGAAGAACGCAAATGGAAATCTGCTGGACAGCATGGTAATTGAAGAATTAAAAAAAATATCGGAAGATAAAAAGGAATTTGTGAAACAAATGGAGGAGGGCAGAAAACAGCTTCAGGAAGAAAAACAGGATTATGAGATGGATTTAAGCCGTTTGGAAGAAGAGCTTTTACAGACAGGAAAAGAGATTGAAGGTCTTGTTGCCTCTTTAAAGAATGCCGGAGGAACGGCGGCGGGGGATTATATTGTCAGACAGATCGATGAACTGCATAAAAAGAAAGAGCAAATTCTTTTTCAGATAGGAACATGTAAGGAAACCGCCATGGGTAAAGAACTGACTGCTCTGGAATTTGACCTGCAAAAAGAAATGCTTTCCACTTTTGAAAAGACTGTGGATCGAATGGATGTAGAACAGAAACGTGCGGCCATACGGATATTAGTGAAACAGGTTGTCTGGGATGGAGAAAACGTTCATCTTTATCTTTTCGGTTCCAGGGAGCCGTCCTGTGACTCTAGCAAATGAGATCCTAATGCTCCTTCGTGCTAATAAAAAATATTCAAAAGAGGTTTCTTTATATGAACCCATCGGTGTAGACAAGGATGGAGAAACAGTGAGTCTTCTTGATGTGATCGAAATGGAGAATAAGGAAACGTTGGAGACAATCATACTAAAGCAGGATATCAAGGAACTTTATGAAGTTTTTGATTCCTGTTTAAAGGACAATGAAAAGACGATCATCGGCATGCGCTATGGACTTCATGGAGGCAGGGAATACACACAGAGGGAGATTGCAGATCTCATGGGAATTTCGAGATCCTACTCTGCTGTCATAATAGGGATAAAAAACAGGCTTTAAAATTTTGGTACAATGGGGATATAAGATTATGTCGAAAAAAAATATATTTTGTAAATATTTGTAAAATTACGCATAATACAATGTATTGTCAAATAAAAGTAGAAAAAACTTGCTTATTGGCTCTGTACATGTTACTATAATCCTGTAAATATTAACTAATTAATTGTGATTTTCAGCTCATAAGGGGGAATTTGTATGAAGCGAAAAGCAAGATTTTTACTGACTTCCGTGTTGGTCCTGACAATTGGAGTACTAAAATTTACTAATGTTTACGCCCAGGATCAGGCAGCAGATATGAAAGCGGCTGCTTATGCGGGAAATGTGTACCTGACCTTTGATGACGGTCCCAACAATGCTACTTCACAGACACTGATATCCAATTTAAAAAATGCAGGATGTTACCGCGCAACCTTATTTGTCTGGGGCAACAGGATTGCCGGCAACCAGACTGCATGGAATGCCTATTTAAACTCAGGATTCAGTCTTCAGAATCACAGCTGGACCCACTCTTACATGAGCAACTGGAGCTATCAGCAGGTTTACAATGATTTCCAGCAATGCAGCCAGGTGATTCAAAATGCTGGCAAGCCCAGACCCACCAAGGTGAGGCTGCCTTATCTTTACAGCAATAATACAATTACTCAGGCATGCTCAGCACTGGGTCTGTCCATTGTTACCCCCACTGTCTATACCAGCGACTGGGAAGGAGCAAGTACAGAGACAATTATCAATTCCTGTAACAACCTGCAGGCTGGAGGAAATCCGCTCATGCATGATTCTTATCAGAATACTCTAAGAGCTGTACCCACCATAGTAAATAACTTAAAGAATCGTGGTTTTGGCTTTGCACAGTATTAATTCGTACATAACTCATATACGCTGCCTTTTTTTATGGGCAGCGTTTTTATTCACTGGATGAAAAGGGGAAGAACATGATTAAAAAGCTTTGGTTGCCTTTCCTGCTTGCAATTTCTTTTGTTATTGCAGCTATTATTTTCTTCAAAGGAGAAAATTCCAGCACCTGGAAGCAGGTTAATGGCCCATATGGAGGATATATTCATTGTATGGCAGTGGAAGATCAAAAGGTTTTTGCAGGTACTCAGGGAAATGGCGTATTTTTTTCCTCGGACCATGGAAAAAACTGGAAGCCGGTTAATTCGGGTTTAACAAACAGCAGTATCTATTCTCTGGCAGTCAGCAAAACGAATATTTTTGCGGGAACAAACGGGGGTATTTTTGTCTCACCTGTAGAAAAGATCAGCTGGAGGCCCATAGATCCCAAATGGGAGGATATTATGGTATTCTCTCTCGCGGCAGATAAAGAGTACCTTTATGCAGGCACCAGCAAAGGCATCTTTTACTCAGCAGACAACGGTTTAAACTGGAATGAAGCCAGTCAGGGATTAACTTCAGGCGATGTGAAAGCAGTTGTGGTAAATGGTACAGATATATTTGCAGGAACGGAGGACAGGGGTATCTTTCGTTCCCCGGATCATGGTGTTAACTGGTATGAGGTTAATACTGGTATGACCTCACTGCAGGTCAATTCCCTTGCAGTAAGTGAATCGGTAATTTATGCAGGCACAGCAGGCAAAGGAGTATTTGTTTCAACAGATAAAGGGGAAAGCTGGCAGGCACTGAACCAGGGGCTGGACAGTAAAAACGTCAATTCCATTACTGTGAGAAAAAACAGTGTTTTTGCCGGTACTGAGGAGGGGATATTTCTCTTTGAAGGAACAGGATGGAAAGCGGCCAATAAAGGATTGGAAAATCCTTATGTATATTCCCTGATTGCAGATGATTCGGGCATTTATGCAGGTACTGACGGCGGCGGTGTATTTTTCTCAGCTGACAATGGGACAAGCTGGAATAAAACAAATCAGGGATTAATTAATACCCATATCAGTTCATTTACTGTCTGTGATTCTGATATTTTTGCGGGAACCAGCGGGGCAGGGGTGTTTATCTCCGGAGATGGCGGTATGAACTGGAAGGAAGCCGGACCAGGATTAACAAATCCCTTTGTATTTACTCTTACTGTAAATGATTCCGGCATTTATGCGGGAACCAATGGAGGAGGAATTTATAAATCTACGGATCATGGCAATACATGGCAGGCAGTCAATGCAGGGCTGACCAATCCATTTGTTTATTGTCTTGCAGTCAATGGAACAGACATTTATGCCGGGACATTCGGAGGGGGTATATTTTGTTCCAATGATAATGGAAACAGCTGGATAAGCATAAATCAGGATTTGAAAAATTACTATATCAGTTCCTTTGTTGTAAGCGGTTCGGACATTTATGCGGGAACATTTGGAGGAGGAGTATACCGCTCCTCCAATCACGGGAAGAATTGGGAGGAGGTGAACAGCGGATTGACCAACGGCCAGATTTTTTCACTGACTGGCACTGATTCATTTATTTTAGCGGCGACACCCGGCGACGGAGTTTTCATGTCTGCGGACAGAGGAGCCAGCTGGAAGCCAGTCAATTCCGGTCTGGCGAGCGGAAATATTAATTCACTTGCTGTTAGAAAATCAACAGTTTTTGCCGGGACCTACGGAGGCGGTATGTTTCAGTCTCTTGATAAGGGAAAGAACTGGAATGAATTTAACTCTGGTCTGGAATCAATTGATGTGTATTCAATCTTAATCGGTGATAAGCGGATATTTGCAGGGACAAGCGGCAGAGGGATCTGGGTTAGGGCTGGTAAATAAGAGGATATTGGCTACGATAAAAATACTGAGGAGTTGCGAAAGAAAAGGGGTTGAGTGGTATGGTTAAAGTTGCCATCTGCGATGATGATATCAGGTTTACAGGTGAATTTGAAAATATAATTTTTCAAATGTCCAAGAAACAGAATGTCTCAGTCGATATCGATGTTTTTTTTGATGGAAGAGATTTGGTGAGAAATATATGCGAAGAAAAGATAAAGTACGATCTCATATTCCTGGATATTGAAATGAAGAGTATGGATGGCATTACAGTGGCTAGAAAGATTAGGGAAGCTGATGAGATAGTTCTGATTATTTATGTTACCAGTCATACCTCTTATGCGATTGAGGCTTATGATGTACAACCTTTTCAATTTTTAGTAAAACCAATAGAACGAGAGATATTACAAAGATACTTTATTAAGGCATATGACAAAATAATTTCTGGAGACAGCTATTTTCGATACAAATATGGAAAAGACACTTATCAGATTTTAGTAAAAGATATTTTATATTTTCAAAGTAAGAGGCGTGTGGTCTTCATACACAGATTAGATGGAAGCGTAGTTAAATATTATGAAAAACTGAATGAACTTGAAACAAAATTTAAGATGTCAAAAATTGAATTTTGGCGTATACATCAATCTTACCTGGTAAATGCAATGTATGTTGTGCGAAAATCTTTTGAACAAATTGAATTAATTGATGGAAAAGTATTATTTGTAAGTGAAGACAGAAGAAAAGAAGTAGCTGAACTTTATTGGAATCAAATAGAGGGGGACATAATTGAATAATTATTTTATGGGCATGGTCATTCATGCAGTTATGGCAGCATTAATGGCAGCAATGTCTTTATGGATTTTAAAAGAATATTTTCAAATTTTTTTTGAGAAAAGTGTAAACCGGGTATATGATTATGCTTTATGGAGCATTTATTTTATCTGGCAGATAAGTGCAATAATGCAATTGATAGATTTACCGGTATATCTGAAGATAGCAGTAAATGTATTTTTGATTTTTTTCATTAGTCTTTTATATAAGGGAAATGTATCTGGAAAGATTATATTTACCATATTATATAACTCCTTATGGATGATGATGGAATTTTTAGTTGGTTATATATTCATAATTCTGGGTGTATATGATCATGCGTTGGAATTACTGGGGTCATTATTATCAAAAATTTTACTATTAATACTTGTTAAGGCATTGCAAAAATTTTTTGGTAATGATAGCGTGCAAGGAATCGCAATGAAATATATTATAGCTTTTATGCTCATTTTAAATGGAAGTATGTATGTAGTATATGATTCTTTTATGATGAGGAGCAATTTATCTGGTCATAAAAATATCTTTAATTCTTTTTTATCATTACTCATCATGTTTACCATTAATATTTTGATGTTTAATTTATATTTACGCTTATCTGAAAATCTTGAATTAAAAAGAAAAAATCTGGTATTTGAGCAAGCAATCAATTTATATGATATGTATATAAAAGAAAAAGAAAATAGCGTAAAAGAGTTTAGACGCACAAAGCATGATTTGAAGAATCGGTTAATCTATTTAAAAAAACTTTCGGAAGAAGAAAAATATGATGAATTAGACACCTTTTTAGATAATATCATTATGGATAAACCCTTTCAAAATCTACTAATCGCAAATACGAATAATTCTGTTATTGATGCTCTGGTAAACTATAAATATGCATTAGCCAAAAATAATGATATAGAATTTATTACAAAATTAGACGTACCAACCTCATTGCCATTTGACAGCTCAGATTTATGTGTTATTCTTGGAAACGCTTTAGATAATGCGATAGAGGCTAATATCCGGCTAAAAAGCAGCCAGCGGTATATAAAGCTTTTAATGAGGATTGATTTTAGAAATTTGATAATATTAATAGAGAATTCTTTTGATGGAAATATCAGGAAAAACAAGCAGGGAAAAATTTTGACATTAAAAGATGATATGGAGAACCACGGTATTGGTATAGATTCCATTCGAAAAGCTGCTGAAAAATATCATGGTTATGTAACCACAGAGTGTGATAATAATATTTTTAGACTGAAAATTGTTTTATACTCATAAGAAAAAGTTACATCTAATGCCTTAAAAATTACATCATTATTAAAATGACATCTAAAAAGTTTATAATTAAAAAAAATATTAGGAGGTTATATAGGCATGAAAAAAATTAAAGATTGTATCTTGAGTAACTCAAAAGTGATCAGTGTAATCAGTTGTTTTGCATCCAGTTTTTCCGTTATGGCAGCAAATACTCTATGTTGTGCTATTTATCATCAGCCTGAAAAACCGGACATGAAGAAATTTAGAAAATTCTGATGGAGAGACTTGCTAAGAAAGCCGCTTACTATCTCCTTTTCCATGGAAGAATTAAAAAAGAGGATTACCATATTTATAAATATGGAATACAAACGGGTATAGAAATGCTCTTGTGCTTATTTATAAGTTCCATTATAGCCGTATATTTAAAGTCATTTACTGAATTTTGTATTTTTATAGCGGTGTTTTTTTCTTTAAGATCTTACGTAGGCGGATTACATTTTAAACGTTATACCTGGTGTTGTATTTGTTCTTGTCTGGTGATCAGCAGTGTATTGGTTTTATCCAGATATATTAATCCAGCCGGATATTTTTCTATTTCAATTACTATAGGAATCGTGTGGACAATCTATAAATTGGCACCTGCTACAGCTGAAAGGCAGATACAGGATGAAGCAGAGGCTGTTTATTTCTCACATCAGAGAAGAAAGATTTTATCGTACATTGTAGTTTTTGATATGATTTTCTGGTTTTTTAATTTTACGAGATTTATGTCATTAATTATGTATATTATGATTGTAATTTTAAGTTCCATGCTTATGGAACTGTCACGAAGAGATATTAGAGAAAATATATCAAAAATTTAGAGTATGAAAAAGCAGCCAGCTCAGGCTGCTTTTTCAATGAGTTAAAATAAAAAAAAGTTACATTGATAATGGATAAAATTACATGATAAAGCACACAGCAGCATGATTTGATAGAATACCTACAGGAGAGGAAAAAACAAAAAGGTATTATAAAATATCTCTCTTAAAATGCAACTAGGCAAAGAAAGGAGATTTTATGGAGAACTTAATAGTACCTATCAATAATGAAGAGAAAACAGAAAAAAAAGATGAGTATTTTGGCTGCGGAGCAGTTGATACTTGTGACAC
Organism: Lacrimispora sp. 38-1; assembly: GCF_049890855.1. Lineage (NCBI taxonomy): Bacteria > Bacillati > Bacillota > Clostridia > Lachnospirales > Lachnospiraceae > Lacrimispora > Lacrimispora sp. 38-1. The sequence goes on from NZ_JBANEW010000058.1 coordinate 249,654, forward strand.
ATGTCAGAGTATCTGTTCCTGGGGAGTACGCTAATAAGTGTATTCTTACATAAGTCCTACTGTATTATTGTAATTCAACAGGATCATGTTGATTCAAAAAGTAAAATCGTAACATATTGTTGAACTTTATTGAAGCCTAGTTGCATTTTTTTCTAAATTAAGGAGATGACGAAAGTGGTTATTGGTGAAAATATATCTTCTGATAATTGTATTTTAAAATTTCAAGATTATGAAGATAATTTATATCTGTATGACAGCAAATCCAACTGTATATTTAAATATTCAGATATTGTAGAAGATATTCTGACAAGTAATATCGTCAGAGAAAAAGATCTCGTTTCAGAGCAACTGAGAAAAAAATATCCTGCAGCTGATATTGACAAACAGATGGAAGCTTATTCTAAATTATTGCCCAATAGAAAAAGCAGAGAGAATTCGAATCGTGCTGTATTTGATTCTTTATGGCTGAATGTGTCTCATAAATGTAATTTGCGATGTGTCTATTGCTATGGAGGCGATGGTACGTACGGAACTCATAAACCATTAATGTCAATTGATGATGCTAAACAAACAATTGATTACTGGTATCAGCGGCTGGATAAGAGTGCAGAGGAAGCAACAATAACCTTTTTTGGGGGAGAGCCCACCATAAATAAAACGGTTATTGCCTTTTCATTGGGGTATTTAAATGATTTACTGTATGGGAAAATACCAGTTAAATATAAAATAACCACAAATGGCACCATAATGGATGAAGAATTACTTAAGCTTTTAAAAAATAATAATTTCAGTATTACAGTCAGCATTGATGGAGACGAAGAGAATCACAATAAAAACAGGCCATTCAGCAATGGGGATGGAAGCTTTAGAAAAGCAATTGATACCATACTGCTCATGCAGGAAAATAATATATATAATATAACGGCCAGATTGACAATTGTTCATAAAAATGCAAGGCATTTAGAAGATAATGTTAAAATGTTATGGGGGTTAGGAATAAAATCAATTGCGCTAAATATGGTAGCTTCTTTGGAAGATGAATACAAAATCACGAATGATGATATAAAGTGTTTACGTGATCAGATCCATAATCTTGCGTTAGAGATGTACAATCATAAAAATATAAGTATATATAATTTTAAACTATATGGATATCTGCTGTATAACAGAATGAATAATAACTGTTTATTCTATTCTGACAAAAATCTGCTGGTAGAGACAAATGGTGATGTTTACAGATGTCACAGATTGGTGGGAAATCATGAGTTTGTTATCGGCAACATATATGAAAACAGTGATTTTTTAAAAGAAAAATATTCAACAGAAGCAAATAATGAAAAGTGCCGCAGCTGTTGGGCTAATAAATTATGCACGTCATGTCCTCAAATAAATTATTTATATAATAATAATTTAGATGAGCCTTATGATGTTTATTGTGATTTTAATAAATTACTGATAGAAGAAGGAATTAAACTATATACAACGGTTCAAACTCAAAAAAAGGAGTAATCGCATGTTTAAAGTTATAGATGTTAAAAATAATAAATATATTTTTCTGCCGAACACTCTTAATATTTATAGATACAATGAAGAGATTATGACTGTTTACGAAAAAATAGAACGCAGTGAATCTAAGGAAAACAGTGATTACAAAATTATAAAGGAATTAATGGATAATGAAGAAAGAAGCAGAGAATATAATCTTCAGACTAAATTAAACTATTATGATGCAGATACAATAGAGATTGCAGGTTGTGATATAAATTTATTATACGAATGTAACCTCAGATGTAAGTATTGTTTTGTCAATGATAACCATGATAATAAAGGCGGCGTTTTATCAAAAGAAAATGCGGAAAAAATACTGGATTTTATATTTAAACACCTCTCTCATAAAGATTATCTCATAATAACACTTATGGGCGGAGAACCTCTTATGAATATGGAGACATTTAAATATATTTTGGAATATGGCAGCTATTTAGGTAAAATTCATAACAAAAAGGTGGAATTCATTACAACTACCAACGCTGTTTTGCTTGATGATGAGAGAATTGCCATTTTGGAGAAATACAATGTCGGATTTATCATGAGTCTGGATAGTCATATTAAGGAAGTCAATGATTATTTACGTTCAGATAATAAAAACAGCATCAGCGTATATGAAAAAGTGCATGACGTTATTGAAAAAGTAAAAAATAAAATTGATCTACATATTAATGTTACAATAACACCATTAAATTTGAACATATTTGACACAGCAAAATATTTATACGAAAAAGGTGTTAAAAACATACACTTTTATTTGTGTGATTCAGATAGACAGGAAATGCAATTTAGAAAAGAACATATTAATATATTAAAATGTGAATATGAAAAAATATGTGATTATATTTTAAAGAAGATGGAAGAAGGACTAATTATTACCTGTCAGCCGCTGACTGATAACATGAAAAAACTTCATTTAAAACAACCGGTTTTTTTTCCCTGCAGCACATTAAAGAACCGGGCAGCATTTGACAGCGATGGAAATATGTATCCCTGTATTGTACTAATGGAAAGTAATACATCGTTTGGAAATATTAATAATCGAATTGAAGCAGATAAATTATTATATTTGAAAAAAACAATGCTTGCTGAAAAAGACTGTGATTCATGCTGGGCCAGATATTTATGTGGAGGAGAGTGTTTAAGCAGTAAATTATGGGATAATTTGGAGCAGAAAAAGTTACGCTGCAGTTTAAAACGTCATATATTTGCTCTGCGAATTTATATGTATGATTATATTATTACCCATAAGGCAAAATACATTTTCTAAAGCGTTGTCTGATTGCAGGACACTTAAGCTCATAATGAAATGGAGGCAATATGAAACAGCTAAATGATAAGATCAGTCCATTCTTAACGTTTAAAGCAGAAGATCAGGATTTTGTGTTCGATGGGGGAAGTGGATTGATATATAAAGTGGATCCCTTAGTAAACGATCTTCTTTCGTTATCGCCAATGTACAATCTGAGAAATCATGATGATAATGATGAGATATTCCGGATTTTAGAAAAGAAATATAATTTGGATGAAATAAAAAATGCTGTAAAAACCATGAGGGATAGCTTTGAGAAAGGATTTTTGACTGAAACAGAAAAGGTATATGACTATTTTGAAAAAGAATATTTATTTGAGGGGAAAGAATCCTTTAAAGGTAATTTATGGCTTAGTGTTACACATAATTGTAATTTAAATTGTAAATACTGCTTTGAGCAAAGTGACAGATACTTAAGTGAAGAGCAGATGAGTGTTGAAACAGCAAAAAAATGTATCGACTACTGGTATGAGCGGATAAACAGGGAGCAGAGTATATATGATATAGTCTTTTTTGGCGGAGAACCATTGTTGAATCAGGAAGTGATAATCTTTTCTGTAAATTACATAAACCATCTGTTAAAAAATCTAAAAGGTATTGCCCGCTATAGTATAACAACAAACGGCACAATACTAAATGATAAGATATTGGAGCTATTTAAAGACAATATTTTTCATGTAAATGTAAGTATTGACGGTTTGAAGAAAATTCATGAAAGTAATAGAGGTTATAAATCTGGAGGAGCTACTTATGATGTAATTATAAAACATTTGAATCAGTTGAACAAAGTCGTCACCAGGTTGTCTGCTTATGTGTGCCTGACGTCCCAAAGTATACGTTATTTCCAACAATCAGTTACCTGGCTGTGGAGTATGGGAATAAAAAATGTATATGGGAATTTAGTTTTTGGAGAGAATTATACATATAACTTTGATGATTATATGGAATTAAAAAAACAGATAAGTGAATTGGCTGATATTAGTTATCAAAATATCGTAAATAATGACCCATATGTATATTCTCCGTTTATTGAAATAATTAAAACGATTGATAGAAAAGATTTTACGAGTAATTGTTATTTTTGGCAAAATGGAATATTTATTTTTTCTCCGTCAGGAGACGCATATAGATGCCATAGGTTTATAGGGGATGAGAGACACAAATTAGGAAATATAGAAAATGACAGTCTGGATATACTTTCGAAGAAACTTAAGAAAGAAAAAGTTGATAAATGTACCGAATGCTGGTATCAGTTATACTGCGGAGATGGCTGCCCTTATGAGCATGATGTTTATAACGGTGATATTAATATTCCATCAGAACAGTTATGCGTAAAAAGCAAAATTACTTTCCAGGAAGGTCTCAGGCTGTATGCCAGACTGCAAATTAAATATCCACAAAAGCTGAAATCTTTGTCAGGAGGGAGATAATTTGAATATCAATTATGAAACTATATTCCCGTTTTCTATGAACCAGGACTGTTTTTTATATAATGGGGAAAGTGGAATGATTTATCCTTCTATTGAACCTATAAATTGTGAGCTGCTTCGGATGTCTGCTTCAGGAGTAAAAGTGTATGAAGCCAGTGAGGAATTAAACGACTACTTAAATATAATTTCGGATAACCGCTCTCATGAGAAAACAAGAATAAGAAATCACACAAAAATAACGGAAGAACAATGGAAACAGGGTAATGTTGTACATAAATTATGGTTATCACTAACTGAATCGTGCAATATGAAGTGTAAATACTGTTTTGGGGAATACGGAGAAAGAGAAACCAGTAATTTTATGTCAGTAGATATGGCCCGGAAATGCATTGATTATTTTTTTAAATACGCAAATAAGGACATAGACTATTATAGTGTCCGGTTTTTTGGCGGAGAACCATTATTAAACAGTAAGGTAGTGAAGTTTTCTATTGAATATATAAATAAAAAGGCAAAAGAGAGAAATAAAAGAATTAGCTATCTGCTGACTACGAATGGAACAATAATGGATGATGAAATTATGGAAATGATTATCGCAAACAATATCAGTATAAATATCAGTATAGACGGTAATAGAGATATTCATAATTTCTGCCGGGTTTTTAAGAATGGAGAAGGGTCATTTGAGAAAGTAGCAGAATGTGTTAATAAATTCAGGGGCAATGGTTATAAAAATATTATTGCAAGGATGACATTAAGTAAACCTGGAGTGGCTACATTTAAAAAAGATGTGGAATATCTATGGAACATTGGTTTCGACCAGGTATATGTGGATATAGCTGAGACAAATAGAACGGATTTACTTATTGACGCGGATGACATGAAGAAAATTTCATTACAGATGGGTGAAATTTTAAATCTTATGATGGTTCAATATTTAGAAGGTAACTTTAAGTCCCTAAGAAACATTACGGACGTGTACTGTTTTATTGATAAGAAACTATTGAAAGAATCCTGTATGTATTTTAATCCATTTACAATTCAATTCACGCCAAGTGGAGACATTTATAAATGCTGCAGGACCTTAAACAAGGCTGACAAATATTCTGGAAATATAAATGAAGGGGTAAGCTGGAAGGATTTTTACAGATCATTTCATTATGATCAATCCTGCAATGAATGCTGGGCAAAAAGATTATGCGGCGGTGGCTGTAAATCAATAGATCATAAAGATTTATACTGTGAATTTGCAAAAATTATTTATAGTAATAGTTTAAAATATTATATTTTTGTAAAAAGAAATATGGATAAGATACGGAAACAAACTTTTTTAGAGGAGGGATTGGAATGAAATTGAATCAATATTATATGTTGGGATTAATTTATACCTATAAGTGTAATGCAGAGTGTGATATATGTATTTTTTCATGTTCGCCGAAGCGGGAAGAAAAAATGAGCCTGGATACAGCTAAAAAACTGATAAAAGAAGCAAAAGATGCAGGTATAAAATTAATTGGAATATCTGGTGGTGAGCCATTTGTTTACTATGACGAGTTGCTGGAATTATCAAACTATGTAAGAAAACAGCAGCTGGCATTAACCATAACAACAAACTGCTACTGGGCCGATACATATGAACATGCAGTTGAAAAATTAGAGCAGCTGAAAGAAAATGGAGCGGAACATATTAAAATAAGTGCGGATGATTTTCATGGAAAATATGTTTCCTACAAAAACATTGTTAATGTTTTAAGAGCCGGAAGAACTGTAAATGTCAGGGTTGTGCTTGGCTGTACAGTTACAAAAAACAGCAGTAGGTTAAAGGGGCTTCTTGAGCATATAGAAAATGAAGCTTTTGGAAATATTTTAACGGAGATAAGCTGTTACCCTATAGGCAGAGCAAAAGAAAAATTCAACAGGAATGATTTTATATATACAAATGATATCAATAAATTTTGCAGAGAACAGGGGATGCTGTCAGTGACTCCAACCGGAGAGGTATATCCGTGCGGAAATATTTGTTCCTTTGTTCCCAGTCGTTGTGTTGGATCAATTTATGAGCAATCTCTGGCAGAGCTGATAGAAAAAGCTGAGACGAATGGACACACGGAATACATTGCGAATAATGGAATAAAGCCGTATTTTGACTATATTAGCAAAAACGATGTTCCAATGAATTTGACGCATGAATATACAGACACATGTCACGCATGTTACGATCTGTTTTTAAATAATGACATAAAATATTTAGATGAGATCCTGGACAAGTTAAACTGCTAAGCTGTTTGTAGGTGATATTATTGAACGAAATAATTAAATTGTTAACTATATTAAACAGGGATAGTTGTATTACCTATCAATATTTTATTAAGAAACAGGTTACTTGTTTTTTGACCATGTTAGTGTTTATAATCTCATCAGTTGTTTTCCCTGGATTTGTAGGGATAATAGTTGATGAGATTAATAATGGAATAAACTATAAATCGATATTATTAAAGTGTTGCTATATGCTGCTATTTGGAATAATTGTAGTAATATCAAATTATTTTCAGAAAGCAGCATTTTATTCATTGGGTAAAAATATAGGCAGGGGATTAAAGGAGATAGCCTATAATAAAGTACTGAAAAGTAATTGCACCTTTTGGAATAAGCAAAATGTAGGTGAGATTGTAACAATTATAGAGAAAGATATTGAATCAATAGAAATTTTTCTGTCAAATATAATATTGGGAATTTTAACAAATTTATTGCTTATTTGTGGTTTGTTTATCTATATCAGTTATATTAATATTTATTTTGGGGTCCTGCTTCTTTTGCTTGCTGTTATTTTCTGCTGTCTCTATCATGCTGTTGGCAATAAAGCTAAAAGCAATCAAAAAGAGTTACGATGTCTGATGGGACAATTTTTATCTTTTATTAATGAGACATTAAATAATATAACGGGTATACAGATGACTGGATACGAAAATACTGTATTTGCAAATTTTAAGAAAAGAAATGAAGGAGTAATTTCGAAATTTATTGAACAAAACATGCTCTCCGCTTTAACTAATAGTATAGGTATTTTTTTTAATGTATTGTCAGTATTCGCAATACTGGTAATTGGAACAAAGCAGAATTTAGATGGAATAATAAGTATAGGAGATATATTCAATTTAGTCTTGTATACACAGAGGATTTATAGTCCAATCTTAACGTTAACTGCTGATTATCTGGAAGTAAAAAAGACAATGGTAGTTTTAAAAAAAGTTATTACCTTTTTAGAAAGTGATGATGTTATTTCTGATGGCAATTACACTGCTAATAATATGAATGGAGATATAGTATTTAATGATTTAAGTTTTAAGTATGATGGAAGAGAGTTAATTATAAATCAATTAAATTACTCAATTAATAAAGGTGATGTAGTAGGAGTCATCGGCAATAATGGCTGTGGCAAAACTACATTAATGAAACTAATGACAAAGGGTTGTAAAGCTTATAAAGGTAAAATTTTAATAGATGGAATTGAAATTGATGATTATAAGGTTGAAAGTTTAAGAAGAAATATAAGCTGTATGCCGCAAAGCTGTTATTTTTTAAGTGGTACCCTCAGATCGATTATTGATCCTGATCACCAATATGAAGATAGAAGAATACTTGAAATATGCAGGGATTTCACAATTGATCTTTTAAAATTTCCGGATGGTTTAGATACAATAATCGGAGAAAATAAAATGAATTTATCGGGAGGGGAAGCTCAAAAAATTTCATTTGTCAGGCTGATAATGGAAAATAAACCAATTAATATTATGGATGAACCTACATCTGAAATTGATATTAAATCTGAAGATCATATATGCCAGATTTTGCCCGGATATCTGGAAGGAAAGACAATAATAATAATTACTCACCGTCCAAGGATTCTGAAGATCTGTAATAAAATTTTAGAATTAAGAAAAGAGGTATTTTAATTAGATCATTCATTGCTATTCCATGAATGATCGCATATAATAGCAATGAATGGTAATAAGTGCTATCGGTAATTGTACAATATTTCAAAATATAAAATTGTTTGGAGAAAAATGAGTAAGATATTATTGCTTGAAGATGATTTGAGTTTAATTAACGGACTTTCCTATGCTTTAAAAAAGCAGGGGTATGATCTGGATATTGCGCGTTCGGTGAGAGAAGCCAATGCAGAGTGGGCAGATGGAAAATACGATTTATTAATTTTGGATGTATCTCTGCCTGATGGATCAGGGTTTGAATTTTGTGAAAAAGTGCGCCGGATATCCAAAGTACCTATTATATTTTTGACTGCTTTTGACGAGGAAACGGATATTGTCATGGGTCTTGATATGGGGGGTGATGATTATATTACCAAGCCCTTTAAACTTGGGGTGCTTATATCAAGAATCAATGCTTTGCTGCGAAGGGCAAAGCACTTTGAGACCACAGAAACAGAATTGGCTTCTAATGGTATACAGGTGTTGCTGCTGCAGGGACAGGCTTATAAGAGGCAAAAGCCATTGGATCTGACTGCAGTGGAATATCGGCTGCTCTGCCTTTTCATGCAAAATCCAAATCAAATTCTAACAAAAGATACGATTTTAGATAAACTGTGGGATAATGAGGGGGATTATATCGACGAAAACACATTGAACGTTTATATACGCAGGCTGCGGCTGAAAATTGAAGACGAACCTGGCAACCCGCAGATGGTGCTGACAATCAGACGTATGGGTTATAAATGGAATATAAATGATTGAGGTGGCGGAATGAAAATTTTTACGACCGCAGAAATTAAAAATTTTTTTATTCGGGAATTTTTAATACTAGGCTGTTTTATGCTCCTGATCCAGTTGATTTCGTGGCGTTTTTGCGGAAAATTAATGATTGAATATTTTATACTCTCTTTATTGCTGGCGGTATGTATTTTAAGCAGTTCTCTGTTTTATTTCCGGAAGCAAAATAAAATCATTGAACAGGCTGCTTCGCAGGTAAACTCATTCCTGTCAGGCAATACCAACATCAGTATTGACTGCAATCATGAAGGCGAATTGTATAAATTGTTTCATGCAGTTAATACACTTGCTTCCGTACTGAATGCACAGGCCGCCAAAGAACAGGAGATGAAGGAGTTTTTAAAGGCAATTATTTCTGATATTTCCCACCAGTTAAAAACCCCATTGGCTGCGCTTAATATCTACAACGGGCTTTTGCAGGATGAATCCATGGATATGGCAGCAATACAGGAATTTGTTTCGCTGTCCGAGCAGGAGCTGGACAGGATCGAGGTACTGGTTCAGAATCTGTTAAAACTATCCAGATTAGATGCAGGAACAATTGTTGTTGAGAAAAAAGCAGAAAACATAGCCGAAATGATGAATGGTATTAAATCCCGGTTTGAATTTCAGGCCAGTGAGGAACAAAAGATCATTTCCTTACAGGGCTCAAAAACCTCGTCGCTTTTTTGTGATAAGAACTGGATAGCAGAGGCGGTCGGAAATTTAATAAAAAATGCACTTGATCATACTGGTGCGGGCTGCCTCATTGAAATTGAATGGAAAGAGCTGCCATCTGTGATACAGATTAAGGTCCGGGATAATGGCAGCGGTATTCATCAGGAAGACATCTATCATATTTTTAAGCGATTTTACCGCAGCCGCTTCTCAAGAGATGTGCAGGGGCTTGGACTTGGGCTTCCTCTTGCAAAAGCGATTATAGAGGCACACAATGGAACCATTTCCGTAAATAGCGTTCTGGGCGAAGGAAGTACTTTTACCATGTGTTTTCCAAATATTACTAAAATGTAATCTAAGATTCATGTGCGGGTAATGAAACAATGCTATTCTAACATTGAATTAAGCCAATTAATTGTGTGAAATCAATTGTTTAGAAAGGTGTGGCAGATTATGAGTTTATTAGAAATCAGTGCTCTTTGTAAAACCTATGGTTCAGGAGAAACGGCAGTTGAGGCATTAAAAAATGTGAATTTTACTGTTCCGAAAGGTGAGTTTATTGCAGTAGTGGGTGAATCGGGTTCTGGAAAAAGTACATTACTGAACATGATAGGCGCACTTGACATGCCATCGTCAGGTAAAGTGATGATAGCCGGAAAAAATATTTTCCAGATGAAGGATGAGGAACTGACCATATTTCGCCGCAGAAATATCGGATTTATCTTTCAGGCATTTAACTTAATACCGGAACTCAATGTAGAGCAGAACATTGTTTTTCCACTATTGCTTGATTACCAGAAACCGGACCCGGAATACGTAGAAGAAATACTTTCTGTACTATCTTTAAAAGACAGACGAAACCATCTGCCGCGTCAGCTGTCCGGAGGCCAGCAGCAGCGGGTGGCCATCGGAAGAGCTCTCATTGCGCGTCCTATGCTAATTCTTGCTGATGAACCCACAGGAAATTTAGATACTCAAAATAGTGCTGAAGTAATAGCACTTTTAAAGACAGCATCGAAACGTTACCAGCAGACGATAATCATGATTACTCATAACAGGGGCCTTGCTTCTGCAGCTGACCGGGTTTTAGAGGTGACGGACGGCATACTTACTGATCTGGGGAGGTATGTTCAATGAATAACTATCTTTCCCTTGTTTTTCAATATGCCAGAGTACACAAAAGGAAAAGCCGGCTGACGGTAATATGCATTACTGTATCAGTTATGCTGGTAACAACTATTTTTGGAATGGCAGATATGAGCTTAAGATCCCAGACAGATGAGGCAATCCGCCGCTATGGCAACTGGCATGCCATCATATCTGATCTTCCGGATAATCTTGCTGTAAAAATAGGAAAACGGCAGGATATAAATGTGGCCGGGTATCTTGGTATGGCTGCAGATACAACCTATAAGGGAAAGGAATTAATTGTACAGAGCAGCAGCGAGGAGCTTGCCAGGCAGATGAATTTAATTGTGACAAACGGACACTATCCGGCTTCTGCCCGGGAGGCCTTGCTGGACAGACCGGCGATGGAACAATTTAACCTTTCTATTGGAGACTGGATAGAGGTTGCTTTTAGCGATGGGCAGGTACGGAAGTATCAGATAAGCGGAATGTATCGGGATTATTCTACTTTAAAAGGTTCGGATGCTCACGGTCTGCAGTTATCACCAGAGGGAATGCGTGAACTTCCGGCCAGCCAGTATAAGGAGTTTTTTTATATTCAATTTAAAAACAAAGTAAATATTAATGAAGCTCTCTCCCAGCTGAAAGCGGAATATCAATTGTCTGATAAGCAGGTTTCAACAAATGTGATGCTTCTGGGGTTAATGGGACAGAGTGATAATTCTACCATGCTGTCGGTTTATCTTACTGCAGGTATTTTATTCGTCCTCGTTTTACTGGCAGGCGTTTTTATGATTGCCAGCAGTTTTAATATGAGTATATTGGAACGAACTCAGTTTTTTGGTCTGCTGCGCTGCCTGGGCGCGACAAAAAAACAGATTAGACGCTATGTCAGGCTGGAAGGACTGCAGTATTGCCTGAGAGCGATTCCGGCAGGGGTATTAGCCGGCAGTATCATACTATGGATAGCAATTGCCGTTCTCAATGGATTAAATTCCCAGTACCTTCCAGTCATGCCCATGTTTAAGATCAGTTTACCGGGAATTCTTGCCGGAGCAGGGACCGGAATAATCGTAGTGATGATTGCTTCTGATGCACCGGCAAAACATGCGGCTAAAGTTTCGCCCCAGGAAGCAGTTACAGGCAATATCAATCAATTTAATAATTACAGTATTACAAAAGCATCAAATACAAAGCTGTTTCCTGTTGATATAGCAATGGGATTAAACCATGCTTTTTCAAATACCAAAAGCATGATATTAATTTCCGGATCTTTTGCAATCAGCATTATTCTCTTTTTGTGTTTTACGATTCTTGTTACCTTCATGAATCATGCTTTAAGTCCTTTAAAGCCATATGCTCCTGATATGACACTGGAAGGAGATCAGAATACAGCACAGCTGAATCACTCTCTGAAAGATAGCCTTAAATCACTTCCGTATGTAAAAAATGTGTATGGGAGAATGTTCTATACCAATATCCAGGCCAGCGATAAAAATGGAGCAAATACAGCAACCCTTGTTTCCTATGATGAACCCCAGTTTCAATGGGCAAAGGAGGCACTGATTTCGGGCGATATTGATCAGGTGCAGAATGGAAACGGTGTACTGGTGGATTACGGGTATTTAGAACGATTTGGCTGGAAGATCGGAGATGTAGTTACGCTGAATATCGGAGCAATACCATATAAAGTAAAAGTTGATGGAATTGTTTCAGGAGTTCCCTTTGATTCTGAGAACGGTGAATGGATCATCGTCTGTTCCGAATCTACGTTTACTGCACTGACCGGCATTTCTGATTATAAGGTCATTGATATGCAGGTAACACAGGATATATCTGATCAGGTCAGACAAAAGCTTCCTGCCCAGATAAAACTTCTTGATTTGCAGCAGCACAACAATGAAGTCCGTACCGGTTATTTTGCGATGGCTGTATTTGTATATGGATTTTTACTGGTAATAGCTTTTGTCGCACTGATTAATATTATTAATACGGTTAATGCCAGTGTGTCTGGCAGAATGAATCATTATGGAGTCATGCGCGCAGTTGGTATGTCCGGCGGGCAGTTAAAGCGGGTAGTTATGGCAGAGGCAGCTGCATATGCCATAACCGGCAGCATTACGGGAGGCATTTTGGGGCTTCTTTTACACCGGATCTTCTTTAACATGTTAATTACTGCAAACTGGGGCCAAAATTGGCAGCCGCCTTTACTCGTCCTGAGTATTATAATTTCAGCCGCCATATTAACAACCTTTGCGGCGGCAATTTCACCAACAAAGAAGATTGAAGAAATGGTGATTGTAAATGTAGTGAATGCATGGTAATTAAATAATTTCTGTATGGAAAGCGGTTAGAGTATAATTAATTACTTTAACCGCTTTTCCGGTGCAGCTGTCAATGCTCCGGGACGCTCCTTTCGGTAATAGGACAATCCGCAGTTTTCATAGAGTTATATGAAAGACCTGCAAAGAGGTGAGCGAATGCTGACTGCAGATGAATTACAGCAGTTACGTGCAATTGATCCATCCAGTATTGATATAGATACATTAGTGGACATTTGCTCTGTAAAAATAAACACGGAATTGCCAAAAGAAGAACGGATTGTTGATTTTATCAGGCAGATTAAAAACCCATATCTTTTTAAGTACGGGGACATGGTAATCCAATGTGTATTTTCAGATACGGAAACTACTTTAAATGACCGGCTGAAGCAGTATTTAAAAAATGCATAACGCAGATCAGCGATGCAAGAGCTGGTGAAATGAGGTTTTTATGGTTTTATCTGATGGAAGTAGAAAATATAAAGCAGCAATCTATATCCGGGTATCAAAAGACGACGGAGATAAAATGGAGAGCAACAGCATTTCAAATCAAAGAACATTAATCCGGTCATTTTTACAGAATAAGCCTGAAATTGAGATCTGCTCGGAACGGATCGATGACGGATACAGCGGGGTATCCTTTGACAGACCTGCCGTGAGAGAAATGCTGCGTGATATCAGGGAAGGATCTGTTAATTGCGTTGTTGTAAAGGATTTGTCCCGTTTCGGAAGAAATTATATTGAGACCGGCCGTTATATTGAGCAGGTATTCCCGTTTATGGGAGTACGTTTTATTGCCATTAACGATGGCTTTGACAGCGCCAGTAAACTGAGCCAGTCAGATGGTATGATTATTCCCTTTAAGAATCTGATTAATGATGCGTATAGCCGGGATATTTCTATTAAAGTACGAAGCGGACAGAATATACGCCGCAGACAGGGGGATTATATAGGGGCATTTCCGTTGTATGGGTATTTTCGGTCAGCGGAAAATAAGTATAAGCTGGTAATAGACGATTACGCAGCAATGACAATCCGCGACATATTTAAATGGAAAATTCAGGGCATGAGCAATCAGGGTATTGCCAGACGTCTCAATGCTATGGGTATTTTATCGCCGCTGGAGTACAAACGGATGCTGGGGTGGGCTTACAGCACTTCTTTCCAGCTTCAGCCGGTGGCAAAATGGTCTGCTGCTTCTGTTCTCCGTGTTTTGAAAAATGAAATTTATACCGGAACCATGATACAGGGAAAGGAAAGCAGCCCCAATTACAAAATAAAAAAAAGATTCAAAAAGCCCCCAGCCCAGTGGATGAAAGTAGCTGACACACACCAGGCGATTATCTCAAAAGATGATTTTGCCCTGGTAAAACGGCTGATGGCTGCTGATACGAGAACTGCACCGGAAAATGATGATCTTCATCTGTTTTCCGGTTTGTTGCAGTGCGGAAGCTGCCATCATGGTATGATTAGAAGACCTGTTAAATCCGGCGGCAAAACCTATGTTTATTACGTATGCAGGACACAAAAGACAGACAGAAAAAAATGTACGGGCAGAAGCCGGATCGGCGAACTTAAATTAACCGCCTGTGTGCTGGAAGTACTGCAAAAAGTGATCCATACGGCCTGTGAGATGGATGAGATTCTGGATTACATAGATGCGTTACCTTTAAAACAGGCTGACGTACAAAAAACAGATTTGCGTATTCAAAAAAAACAGGAAGAGTACAGCCACTGTCAAAAAAATATTTTGGAGCTTTATGAAGATTATAAAAAGGGAATTGTAAACCAGGATCATTACTTTGCATGGAAATCAAATTATGAAGAGAACTGCAGGCAGATAAAAGAGGCGGTCAAACTATTAAATGAGGAACGCTGGAATTTTTTCAATAATTATGAATTACAAAACGGATGGATTGAGGAATTCAGAAAATATAAAGAGATCAGGGAGCTGACACGTCCGCTGCTGGCGTCACTGATTGAAAAAATTGAAGTGACGGATAAAAATACACTGCGGGTTTATTTTACTTTTTCCACAGAGTTTGAAAGAGTATACCATACAGGGGGTGGTTTTACTGGCAAGACCAAATAGAAATAATCGAGATCTGCTGGAATCCGTTTCTCCGGACAAAGCCTGTATATCAACTTATAATACCGCTGTTTATGCCAGGCTTTCCATTGAAGATAATGGATGCGGCAGCGATTCCATCAAAAACCAGATTGAGATGATAAAAAACTATATAGCAGAAAAAAAAGGGCTGACTCTGCATTCCATATTTTACGATAACGGTATGACAGGTACTAATTTTGACAGACCGGGATTCGCAGCCATGCTTGAGGAAATTAAGAAGGGCAATATCAATTGTGTTGTAGTGAAGGATCTTTCCCGTTTTGGGAGAAACTATATGGAGGGGGGAAATTATCTGGAAAAAATTTTCCCATTCCTGGGGGTGCGGTTTATATCCATTAATGATAATTATGACAGTATTTCTGTTACATCCAATGACGAACTGGTTCTTTCACTCAAAAATATCTGTCATCATATATATGCAAAGGATATTTCACGTAAAATATGCACGGTATTTGAAACGAAAAAGAAACAGGGGTTGTTTCTGGGAAGATTTGCGCCCTACGGATATAAAAAATCAGATAACAACAGATATAAACTGGAGATAGACGAAGAAACGGCCGGCACAGTACGTGATATATTTAAAATGCGTCTGGAAGGGATCAGTGCTGCTGAAATTGCACGAATCTTAAATGATCAGGGAACTGCTTCCTATAGCAGGCTTCTGTATGAAAGGGGTTTCATTAAGGGAACCAGAGGAGAAGCCCTGTCTCACTGGTCCAGCGGTTCGGTCCTGGGTATCTTGAAAAATCCGGTTTATTGCGGCTGTATGGTGGAGCGTAAAAGTGATTCTGCTTATTACAAAGGGGGACAAAAGATCGAAATTCCAAAATCAGAATGGAATTACATAGAAAATACACATAAAGCAATTATTGATAAAGCTGCTTTTGAGAAGGTCCGGCAGTTAATTGAGACTTCAGGCAAGGCTGCAGGCAGGAAGAAGTCCGGGCCCGGGTCCAACTACACGGGGCCGGCAGGATGAGCGGGCAAAACGTAACCGCTCTCTATCTGCGGATATCGGATGAGGATAATAATTCAGGGGAAGCCCGTGAGAGTGAAAGTATATCCGGCCAGCGGCTTTTACTCACTGATTTTGTCCGCGGGCATAGAGAACTTTCCGGCAGCCGGATTATCGAACTGGTGGATGATGGTTTCAGCGGTACGAATTTTGACCGTCCTGGGATAAAAAAATTACTGGAAATGGCAAAGTCACACCAGATCAATTGTATTGTTGTAAAGGATTTTTCCAGATTTGGAAGAAATTATCTTGAAGCAGGAAATTATCTGGAACAGATCTTTCCATTTCTCGGCATACGGTTTTTATCGGTGAATGACCATTTTGACAGCTTTGAGAATATAGGAGCGGCAGGAGCCATTGAAGTTGGTTTTAAGAATATCATTCATGAGGCATACAGTAAGGATCTTTCGGAGAAGATAAGAAGTGTACGGCGGATGATGGCAGAACAGGGAAAGTTTGTGACAGCTTTTGCACCGTATGGTTATAAAAAGGCGGAAAAGAGTAAAAACCAGCTGCTTGTGGATGAGGAGTGTGCGGTTGTTGTCAGACGCATTTTTGAATTGTTCTTAAGCGGAATGGGAAGTACATCCATCGCCTGTTTATTGGATAATGAAGGAATCCCTTCTCCGTATATGGTACGCAGACAGCGGAAAGAAAAGTTCCACTGCACCGGCTGCAAGAAAGAAACACACTGGACAGCAGGAACGGTTACCAGAATATTGTCCGACCAGAGATATGTGGGAGATGCGGTATATGGAAAGGTAGCGCCAAAAGAGACAGGGAGCAAAAAGGATGTCCGCATTGCGGAAGAAAACTGGATCATTGTACCAGATGCGCACCCGGGTATTGTGATACGGGAAATATTTGAAGCTGCCAGGTCCCTTAAAAAGAAATATAGAGTACATGAAAGCGGGAACAGAGCTGACTGCATTGCAGGACATCTGCAGGACTCACAACTGGAAACGGCAATCCTTACCTGTTTACAACTGCTGGTATTTTTAGTACAAAAAGGTGACAAAGCAGCAAAACAGAGTGATGCATTTAAACTGTACAGGCGGTTTAAAGCAGGAAAGATATCGGAAGATATCTTTGTTAAAAAAACTGCAGATATGGAAACAGAGCTTTTGCACATTCGTTTTCCTCATTTGCATGAGGAAGCAATGAAAGGGTTTCTATTGGCTTTCCATGTTGAAACCGATGGAAAAGTTATCATTGTATGGAGTTTCCGGGATCCATATCAGTTGTAGCGGAGAATGAGGGAGAAAAATTTTTTGTCCTTAACAAGACAGCCGAATATGTATCAAGACTTGAAAAAAAAGCACTGGAACGGCTTAGAACAGAATTGAAAAGAAATGGGATATAATAAGTTGATTCCTCTTTCTTCATTTGATACAATAATAAAAAACAGTCGAAGGAAAAAACATGAGTGTAAAAAAGAACAAAGAAGTGGAAGAGCCTCTAAGCTTAAAGAGGGAGCTGTTTGAATGGCTGAAGATTATTGTCATTGCAGCGGTTATTGCATTTTTTATTAATACGTTTCTTATTGCCAACAGCAAGGTACCAAGCGGGTCCATGGAGACAACAATCATGACAGGGGACCGGCTCATCGGTTCAAGACTGGCTTACCGGTTTAAGGAAGAACCCAAAAGGGGAGATGTGGTTATATTTGATCACATGACGGGTCCTGGAAATGAAGAGATTCATCTGGTTAAGCGGATTATCGGACTGCCGGGTGAAACCGTTGACATTAAGAATAATCATGTTTATATTAATCAGTCCCAGACTCCACTTGAGGAACCATATTTAAAGGAACCCATGGAATCAGAGGATTATCATTTCAACATACCGGACGGTTGTTATCTGATGCTTGGAGATAACCGGAATAATTCTGCTGATGCCAGATACTGGAGTGACCCTTATGTACCGGAGGATAAAATACTGGCGAAGGTATTGTTCCGCTATTATCCCGGAATTAAAAAAATCAGTTAGCTGTATTCCGGTGCCAAACCAATTGCCTGTGAATATATTAAAATAAAAAGGGTAGATGGATGAAATATGCGTAATATTTTCATTCTGGTTCTGGCGCTGAGTACGGATACGTTTGTTGCCAGTATTGCCTATGGTGCAAACCGGGTAGGCATTTCATGGATAAAGGTAATTGCAGCCAATGTAGTCTGCAGCGGCTGTCTGGGGGCAGCGCTGTTATTCGGCAATGTGATTGATAATTTTGTGCCGGAAACATTCGCAAAGGGAGCAGGCTTTTCCTGTTTATTCTTTTTGGGAGTGATGAAGCTGCTGGACTATACCATTAAAAAATACATTAATAGTCATGTCCATGTTCATAAAGATCTGACTTTTTCCGTTTCAGGGCTTAGTATTATTATTAATATATACGGAAACCCCATGGCGGCTGACTGGGATGATTCAAAAACGCTGTCATGGAAAGAGACGGTTATGTTTTCATTTGCAATGTCCATTGACAGCCTGGTTGCAGGTGCTCTGTCCGGGTTTTTAATGATCAATCCGGGGTTTGCAGCACTGGCAGCACTTTTAGTAGGAATTGCCGTGATGTATACCGGACTTTTTCTGGGAAAACGGCTTGCTGCACTAAGAGGCTGGGATTTGTCCTGGCTCAGCGGAGTTCTGTTTCTGTTTCTTGCTTTTAGTAAGCTTTAAAAAGATTGACATTTCCCAAAAACTTTGCTATAGTTAAAACAAGTGAATAGTAATCGGATTGTTACTGGAAAGCAGGCAAAACCAATTTTGATTAAGAAAATAACATTTTATTTTCATAGTCAAAGTTGGTTTTTTTATTGATAAGAGGTAATCTATGAATATTGATAAAATTATTAATAACAATATTGTAACTGCACTGGATCCGGATGGCATGGAAGTGGTCATCATGGGCAGAGGAATCGGTTTTGGCACTAAGGCGGGCCGCCCGGTCGCAGAGAGCAAAATTGAAAAAACCTTCCGGTTAGACAGCCAGAACAGTCTGGATCAGTTTAAGGAACTGCTTGTGAAGCTTCCGCTTGAACACATCAAGGCGTCGGCGGAAATCATTGCTTATGCGAAAAGTGTATTAAACAGGACTTTGAATCAGAATATATATATCACACTGACTGATCATATAAGTTTCGCGATTCACCGCTTTAAGGAAAACATGTTTTTTTCAAATCCCATTCTCAGTGAAATTAAGACATTTTACAAAGAAGAGTATTTAATCGGCGAATATGCGGTTGCACTGATTGAGAGAAGTGTGGGAGTCAGACTTCCGGTAGATGAGGCTGGATTTATAGCGATGCATATTGTAAATGCAGAACTCAATACAGCCATGAATAAGACGATCGATATGACTAATCTGATTCAGAATGGGGTAAAAATAGTAAAAGAATTCTTTGCCATGGAACCGGACGAGGGATCCTTAAGTTATCAGAGGTTTATTACCCACTTAAGATTTCTTGCCCAGCGAATTCTTACCGGAGAATTGTTAAACAGCGCAAATACAGAATTCAGTAATATCATAGCAGGAATGTATCCGGAAGAATACGAGTGCAGTCTAAAAATTAAAGAATATATTTTTGAGTCATATCATCATGATGTAACAGAGGAGGAAACTGCATATCTGGCAGTTCATATCAAAAGAATGAGGCTCTAGAAGAAAGGGGAACCAATCGGCATGTTTGAAGCATTAAAGAAGTATTTAAAAAGAGGGGGCGTTAAAAGGGAGGATATTCTTGCACCTGTGGAAGGAATGGCAGTCCCGTTAAGTGAAGTAAAGGATCCTGCGTTCAGTGAGGAGATTCTGGGAAAAGGAATCGCTATAATCCCTTCAAAAGGAAGAATTGTGGCTCCGGTAAATGGAGTGCTGTCAGTGATGTTTGAGACAATGCATGCAGTCAGCATTACTGCAGATAACGGAGCAGAGGTAATGATCCATGTGGGTCTTGATACGGTGAAATTAAAAGGGGAAGGATACCGGTCCTTTAAAAAACAGGGAGATGCAGTAAAAGCAGGGGAGCTTCTGCTGGAATTTGAACTGGAGGAGATTAGAAAGAAAGGGTATGATTTAATCACACCGGTCATCATTTTAAATACAGGGGAGTTTCCGGATATGGAATGTCATGTTGGTAAAAAAGTAAAGGAGCTGGAACCAGTTATTGAATTGCAGGTGGTTAAATGAGGGAGTATCGATATGAAATAGAAGATCCCATGGGGCTTCATGCCAGACCGGCCTCTAAGCTTTTTATGGAGGCAGGGAAATATATGTGTACCATAGAGGCTTACTGGGGTTTACAAAAGGCGGACTGTAAAAGCCTCCTGGCTATTATGGGGCTTGGAGCAAAAAAAGGGGATGTCCTTGTCTTCCGCTTTGAGGGAGAGGATGAAGAGGCTGCGTATTACGCAATACGGTCTGTTCTGGATAAAAGGTGATCGTAACCTGCCGATCTGCAGGTATGGATAAAAAATGTCCGGCAGGACAAAAAAAGAAAGGGGTTTCTTTTTATGATGAAGTATTTGCAAAAACTAGGTAAATCGTTGATGCTTCCGGTAGCATGTCTTCCGGCAGCAGGTATCCTGATGGGGATTGGATACTGGATTGCCCCAAGCATAATTTCCGGGCAAGGGACCGCTACAGGAGTCTGGTCCGTTATTGCTGCTTTTTTAATTAAAGCTGGAGCAGCAATTATTGACAATCTGCCGATTCTCTTTGCTGTCGGTGTAGGTATAGGGATGTCCGATGACCAGGAGGGTACTTCCGCACTTGCAGCTCTTGTCTCCTGGCTGATGATTACGACTATTCTTTCAACAGGAACAGTTGCTTTGTTAATGAAAATTGACGCATCTCAGGTAAATCCAGCTTTTGGTAAGATTGCAAACCCGTGTATTGGTATTATATCAGGTCTTATCGGTGCAAACTGCTATAATAAGTTTAAGAAAACCAAGCTTCCTGATGCGTTGGCGTTTTTCAGCGGTAAGCGCTCTGTTGCAATTGTTACTGCCCTGTCGTCTTTGGTGGTCAGTATTGTATTGTTCTTCGTATGGCCGGCTATTTATTCTGCAATCGTTGCATTCGGTGAAATGATTCTAAGTCTGGGACCTGTTGGAGCTGGTCTTTATGGATTCTTTAACCGCCTGCTCATTCCGCTTGGCCTTCATCATGCGCTGAATGCTGTGTTCTGGTTTGACCTTGCCGGAGTGAATGATATCGGTAAATTCTGGGGTACAGCAGAAGGCGGAATATTAGGTCAGACCGGTCAGTATATGTCAGGATTTTTCCCTGTCATGATGTTCGGCCTTCCGGCAGCGACTCTGGCTATGTACCATACTGCAAAACCAGGAAAAAAGAAAATGGTATACGGTTTATTTTTCTCAGCCGCATTATGTTCTTTCTTTACAGGTATTACAGAGCCTATTGAATTTGCATTTATGTTCCTTGCTCCCGGACTTTACTTAATCCACGCAGGTTTAACAGCCATTTCCATGACAATCATTGCAATACTTCCTGTACGTGCAGGCTTTTTCTTCAGTGCAGGTTTTGTTGACTGGTTCTTAAGCTTCAAAGCACCATTTGCGGAGAACTCATGGCTGCTCATCCCAATCGGTATTGCTTATGGTGCTGTTTACTACATAATATTCCGTTTAGCAATCCCGTTATTTAACTTTAAAACACCTGGTCGGGAAGATGATGATGATGAAGTTAATGAGAGTACAGTGACTCTTGCCAATAATGACTATACAGCTGTTGCTTCCATCATTCTGGAAGGACTTGGCGGTAAGGATAATATCACCAGTATTGATGCCTGCATTACCAGATTAAGACTGGAAATTGCTGACTACACTAAGGTAAATGAAAAGAAGATTAAATCTGCCGGTGTGGCAGGAGTCATCCGTCCTGGAAAGAACAGCGTTCAGGTTGTGGTAGGAACTCAGGTTCAGCACGTTGCAGATGAATTTAAAAAGCTTTGTAAATAATATTGGGCTGAAAGGGGCTGTCGCACTAACGATTTTTATCGCTGGTGCGAGGTCTTTTTAGACAATATGGAAAGAAAGAGGGAGTGGAATCAGTGGCTGGTACAGCTCCTGGTCTATTTCTTTATACTATTTCTGCGGAGCTGTTTGCGATGAGCATCCCTATGTGAAAGTGAAGATGACGCGGTATATGTACTATACTAATAGAAGAACTGGCTAGTTTGTACGGTTGGTTCATAGATTTTCCAGAGAGATTGAACATTCCAATGTTAATCTGAATACGCTGGAGAACTCTTTTTGAACAGAAGAAGTATACAGTTTGAAAGAAATTCTTAGGGTAAAAAACTCAGCTATAGTTAAAACAAGTGAATATCGGATTGTTACTGGAAAGCAGGCAAAACCAATTTTGATTAAGAAAATAATATCTTATTTTCATAGTCAAAGTTGGTTTTTTAATTGGCCCTTTGTCAATAATTGGGGTGGGATTCGTTTGAATCCCGCTCCATTCTTGAATTAAGAACTGTTTTAATTAATGATTCTATCATTAGGTGTTTTTGGGCATTGCGCAGTCCGGTAGAATGTCGAGAATGCGGAGTTTTAGTGGATCCACGAAGATACACTGATATTTTCCAGTTGAAGCATCGCCTTTGAATTCATCGATGGAAACAGCCTCTGGTAACTTATCTGGCGGTGCATAGTTGAGAGTTTCAGAAGTTGGCAAACAGTTTGGACAGAAACACCGGTAAGAAGGGCTACCTGTTTTAAGGAGAAAGTCTGGCGGAGCAATGAAATAACCTAAAAGGCCAATCGTCTGGTTCTTCGATGGTGGTGTGGGAGGATGAAATAGTATTCTGAAAATCGTTTTCCACAATTGGTGCAGAGATATCACCGTTACTGAAGAACAAGAGTAATCGTTACTGAAATGGTATGTCATCAATCTCCTGAGTTCTGTAATCGTAAACTCGTTTGTTGTTACAACCACAACAAGGATAGGATTGTTCAGTTGACTATGTTTCAATAAAAATCTCAAGGTGGAATCGACGTGAAGTGCTTTTTAAGCACACCCCAACATTCAGTATAGAATCTTTTTATAAATAAGAGGTGGAAGAAAGGAAATAATACATTTACCATCTGAGATAATTAATACTAAGTCATGAATATTCATAAAATTATTAATATCAATATTATCATTTCACTGTATCCATATGGCAAGGAAGTGGTCATCATGGGCAGAGAAATCAGTTTTGGTACATCTTTGATCATATCTTTAAAAGAAAAAATTTTATTGTATTTTCTCATAATGTCTTCTTTTAATTATCCATTAAGTTTCATAGCTTAAGATATATAGGGGTCAAAAGTGCGAATAGGTTATAAATTGTATATCTGATATTAAATCAAATTAGATTTAATCTATATTTTTGACTTCTTAATTTTTCTATTATCTGTTTATATTGTATATCGAGATGATATTTTATATATTAAAGTTTGACGCTTATTTCTTATTATTTTTAAAAAGTTTAAAAGCAGGAATTAAAAGATTTAAAATAATTTTATACTGCTATTGTTCTATGGGATTATTGCTATAGGTCATTTAAAAAGATTAATATAATGATATATTTAATATAAGCAAAGGGACGTGAGTATGAAATTGATTAATGATTTTTATTTAGAAGCAGGAAAAAATATTAGGGAACTTAGAGAATCTAGCAATTATTCTCGAGAAAAATTGGCAGAATTGGCTGATATATCTCCTAAATTTTTATACGAAATAGAACATGGAATAAAAGGATTTTCTGCGGATACTCTATTTCGTCTTTCACGAGCGTTGTCAGTTAGCTGCGAATTCATATTGTTAGGAATTGATAAAAAGTCAATAGATGAGGAGATTGAAATAATTTTAAACCAGTTTAGCTTAAAACAAAAAAAAGAATTGTTATATATAATTAATTC